>JAKAKP010000004.1 GCA_021813445.1 Deltaproteobacteria bacterium | reverse complement strand
CGATCTGAACTACCTGGAAGTGGTGGCCGCGCCGGATTTCGAAGCAGGCACCCTGGACATCCTGAAAAAGGCCAAGGACCTGCGCATCATCCGCATCGCCCGCTTCGACCGCCTGCAGCACCTGGTGCACAACCGCTACCTCGAATTCAAAAGCCTCTGCGACGGCGGGCTCATCGTGCAACAGTCGCCCCTCAACGCCATCCTCAAAAAGGAGGATTTCAAACCCGCGGTGGCCACCCACCAGGGCCAGGAATACCGCTGCCGCCGGGAACCCACGGACGCGGAATACGACGACCTCCTCTTCGGCTGGTGGGTGGAGCAGGGCGTGACTTCCAACTCCGTGCTTTATGTGAAGGACGGAGTCACGGTGGGCATCGGCACCGGGGAGCAGGACCGGGTGGGCGTGGCGGAAATCGCCATTTTCAAGGCCTATACCAAGTACGCGGACGCGCTCTGCTTCCAGCGCTTCGGCATGCCTTATAAAAATCTGGAACTGGAGATCCTTAACGCCAAACGGGACGCGTCCGACAAGGTGGAAATCGACCTGGCCACCCGGGAGGCCAAAGGGGGCCTCATCGGCTCGGCCATGATCTCCGATGCGTTCTTCCCGTTCAGGGACGGCGTGGACGTGGGCATCCGGGAAGGTGTGAGCGCCATTGCCCACGCGGGGGGGTCAGTCAGGGACTACGAAGTCATCGAGGCCTGTAACGAAGCGGAACCTGCGGTGGCCATGGTGTTCACAGGCCAAAGATGTTTTAAGCATTGATAATTATTTAGTAGCGAGGGGAGGCTTAAAAGCCATGGCTCCCTTCCCTCAGGTACTTATACAAAAAGGATGATATGTAGGGGCGAACCTTGTGTTCGCCCCAGACGTTTAGGGGCGAACATAAAGTTCGCTACGAGAAAATATCTGCTTGATAATAGGCTGGTGTCAAATTCTCCTAGGTCATCACCCCACCCCATACTCCTTGCGACGCCATTCTTTCAGCGCCACCACCAGATCATAAGTGAGGCGGTGGCGGGAGCGGATCTTGCCCAGGCCGATGTCCGGCTTGTTGTCGCCGTGAAAATCGGAGCCGCCGGTGACCAGGAGGCCCAACTCCCGGGCCAGCCGCAGATACAGGGCCTCCTGCTCCGGGGTGTGGTCCGCGTAAAAGACCTCGACCCCGGCCAGCCCCATGGCCTGAAAGTCCTGGAACGCTTCTTTCAAGGCCTGGGCGGAACCCAGCCCCAGGGTAAAGGGGTGGGCCAGGACCGGGACGCCTCCGGCCTGCCGGATCATGTCCAGGGCTTCGGCCGGCTGGAAACGGTACTTGGCCACATAGGCCTTGCCGCCATTTTTCAGGTAAATCTCGAAGGCTTCCTGCAGGCTGCGGACGTAACCCGACTCCAGCAAAGCCCGGGCGATATGGGGCCGGCCCACCTGGCCGCCGCCGGAGAGCCGCTCCACCTGCTCCATGGTGATGTGGATGCCCAGGGCGTTCAGCTTGGCGATGATCTTGGGGTTCCGCTCCTTCCGGGCCTCTTTCAGCACGGCCAGGCGCTCCGCCAGCCTGCCGTCCCGGAAATCGATGAAATACCCCAGGATGTGCATGGTATTGTCGGTGAACTGGGCGCTGATCTCCACCCCGGGGATGACCTCCACCCCCAGCTCTTGCCCCGCGGCCACGGCCTCAGCCAGGCCGTCCGTAGTGTCGTGGTCGGTGAGGGCCACGGCCTGGAGGCCCGCGTCCCTAGCCAGGCGCACCACCTCCGCCGGCGGGAAGGTGCCGTCAGACGCGGTGGAATGGGCGTGCAGGTCAATAAAGCTCATCTTATCCTCTAGTGCGCGGGTTCCTTTGGGGGAGCGACCGGTAATTCCGTTTTGAACGACTGCACGCAGCCGGCCCAATAATAGAGGACCTTATCCGAGACTGCGCCCACCAGTTTGAGCTTCTCTTCCTTCTCCAGGGGCTGAATGAACAGGTTATCCAGCAGGTAGCTCACCGTCAAGGGGCAGGACATGGCCATGGGGTCGGAGATGTCCTCCTTGAATTTGGCCCCGTATTCGTGGAACCGGCCCCGGCTGAGATCATGGAACTTGGCGGCCACGGTCTCGATCTCCCCGGCATCCGTCAGGTTGTGCTCTTTGACGAGGATCTTCTGGATCAGGTGGTCCTGCATATCGTCATAGAAATCATGGATCACGCCGATGGCCCGGTCCTTTTCCGGTTTGGCCAGGGAATAGGTGTCGGCGATGATGAACATGGCAAAGGCCAGGGCCTCGACGATGTCGATGGCCCTGTCGCCAAAGCCTTTATCAGCGATCAGCCGGCTGATATCGCTGACCATGCCGAAGGAGAGGGACTTCATGTTCTCCCGGTCTTGTTTGCCTGGTTTGGTCATTAACTTCAGTATCCTTCTTTCCTTACTCGTTCCCAAGCTCCTGCTTGGGAACGCCGTTGGGGACGAAGCTCCTGCTTCGTCTCAGATCTCTAAAATGTCCACCTCCAAGGGTCCTGGTTGGCCGGCATAATTCCCGGCGCTGGAATAGACCCAGGTTGTCCATAATTACCTAGGCAAAGACCTTTAATCCTTTGTTCTGGCGGTAGAATTGCAAAGGATTGATTATTGTTTCAAAATATGGCTTGCGGGTGAACACCGGCAGCCATTCCACGATGGTGGAAGTCACGAAATAGGGGGAGCCTTGATCAGTTACTTTATACCGGGTTCTCATGCTTGTTGGCGAAAAAGCTGGAGCTTTTTCCTCCACTTGCGTTCCCAAGCAGGAGCTTGGGAACGAGAAGGGAGTAGAAGCAAACTTCTGATTTTTACCCCCCTTGGTAAAAGGGGGGGAGGGGGGATTTTAAGGCGCCTTCAAATCCTCCTAAATCCCCCTTTTTCAAAGGGGGACTTAACTACCCAAAACCAGCGCCATGTATCTGAGATTAATGCAAAAGTAATTTCCAGCGCTCCAACAGATGGTGCGCAGGGCGCACCCCACATCTGCCCCCTAACCCTTGATTAATTTGATCATCTCCCGGACGGCCCGGTCGATCCCCACCAGGATGGCCCGGGCCATGATGCTGTGGCCGATGGAGAATTCCTCGAACTCCGGCCGCCTCTGGAAGGCTTTGATGTTGGTATAATTCAGGCCGTGGCCGCATTTGACCCGCAGCCCCCCGCTCTGGGCGTGGCGGGCCGCGCTCAGCAGCTCCTCAAAGAGCCGCTGCGCCTCTTTGGCCGAGGTGGCGTCCGCATAAGTGCCGGTGTGCAGCTCCACCCATTGGGCCCCCACCTCCAGGGCCGCGTCCAATTGCTTGTCCACCGGGTCCACGAAAAGGCTCACCTTCAGCCCTCCTTCCCGGAGCTTATGGACGTACTCCTTGAGAAAACCGACATAGCCCGCGACTTCCAGGCCCCCTTCGGTGGTCAGCTCCTGGCGCTTCTCCGGCACCAGGGTCACCAGGTCCGGCTTCACTTCCCGGGCGATCTCCAGCATCTCCTGAGTGGCGGCCATCTCCAGATTGAGGCGGGTCTTCACCGTTTGCCGCAACAGCCGCAGGTCCCGGTCCTGGATGTGACGCCGGTCTTCCCGGAGGTGGACAATGATGCCGTCGGCACCGGCCAGCTCGGCCAGGGCCGCGGCCGTCACCGGATCGGGCTCCGCACCCAGCCGGGCCTGGCGCAGGGTGGCGATGTGATCGACGTTTACTTCCAACTTCGGCACAGAATCACTCCTCCATCATAAACTATAGCGGTCAGCTATCAGCGGTCAGCTTTTAAAGGCTATTAAATTCAGATAGTTTTCTGAATAAGGGCGAACACAAGGTTCGCTACATCTGTTACCATTTTTATTGTACACGGAATCAATGAACTAAGGGGTAATTCAAATTCTTTAAGCTGAAAGCTGACTGCTGATAGCTGACCGCGCCCCCTCAGATATCCTTTATCCCCGGGTGCAGCAGGCGCAGCAATTCCATGGTCTTGGCCTCCATGCGGGCTTCCTGCTCCGGGGTGTCGTGGTCGTAATCCAGTAGATGTAATATACCGTGAATGAGAAAAAAGTCGAAGAGTTCTTCTACCGGCCAGCCGCTTTCCTGGGCCTGGCGGGCGCAGGTTTCCAGGGAAATGACCACTTCTCCCAGGAGGGGGGGGGGCCCTCCGGGTATAGAGGCGGGGTGGAGGGGAAAGGAGATGACGTTGGTGGGGCCCCGGCGTCCGAAGGTCTGCCGGTTAAGGCGGGCCATGGGCCGATCGCTGATCAGGGTGAGGCTGAGTTCCGCCTCACTCCATGCCAAGGCGTTTAAGATCTTCCCGGCTTTTTTCCTGATTTTCTCCGGATTTATTGGTACCTTTCTTTGCCGGTTGCTTATCCAGATCCTCATTGGATTTTTTCTTCTCCGGGGACACGGGGTAATGGATGCGCTGATGGAAGATACCGCTCAAAATCTTGTTGAAGCTCTTGGCGATGAGGTGCAGATCCTTCAGGGTGAGTTCGCAGGTATCCAGCTGGCCATCCGCAAAAACGTTGTTGATGATCTTTTGCACCAGACCCTGGATGCGGGCCGGAGTGGGCTCGGTCAGGGTCTTGGAGGCCGCCTCCACCTGGTCCGCCAGCAGCACCAACCCGGCCTCCCGGGTCTGGGGCCGGGGCCCGGGATAGCGGTAATCCTCCGGGTTCACCTGTTGGCTTTGTCCCGCCTGGGCCTTGGCCTTATGGAAGAAGTAGCTGATGAAGCTGCTGCCGTGGTGCTGCTGGATAATGTCAACGATGCGCTCCCCCAATTTGTGTTTCCGGGCCAGGTCCGCGCCGTCCTTCACGTGGGAGATGAGGATCAAGGCGCTCAGCGAAGGAGCCAGTTTTTCGTGCTTATTTTCCCCGCCCAACTGATTTTCCACGAAATAGAGGGGTTTCTTCACCTTGCCGATGTCATGGTAGTAGGCTGCGGCTTTGGCTACCAGGGGGTTGGCGCCGATGGCTTCGGCCGCGGCCTCCACCATCTGTCCCACTACCAGGGAGTGGTGGTAGGTGCCCGGCGCCAGGAGCATCAGCTCCCGGAGGATGGGCTGATCCAGGTTCAGGAGTTCCAGGAGGCGGATATTGCTGGAGTAACGGAACCCGGCCTCGATGATGGGAGTCAGGCCCAGGGCCAGAACGCCGGTGAGGAGGCCGCCCCCCAGGGCAAAGCCCTGGGCGATGAGCAGGTCTCTGGCGGTGAAGGGGAATTCCATCAATTTAAAGGCGCTGACCATGGCCAGATTGACCAGACTGATGGCCAGGCCGGCCTTAATCAGGGCACTGTGCTGCCGCAAATTTTTCACGCCCCAGACCCCGGTCAAACCGGCGCTCACCAGGAAGATAAAGAAGGGAAAAGGCTTTTCTAACAGCAGGGCGGTGAGAGTGGCCACCAGCAGCGCCATGCCCACGCCGGTTTCCAGGCCCAGAAAGATGCCGGCAAAAATGGAGGCCAACCCGGCGGGCAAGAAATAGATCAAGTTCTGGCCCACCTCCGGGCTGATGCGGGAAACGGCCTCCCCCAGGCCCAGCAAGGCCTTATTCAGCAAGAGACTGACCAGGAGCAGGACGGAGAGAAAAACCAGGTCCCGGAGCCGGGCGGAAAATTGCTTCAGAGAGGCCCGGGCCAACTCGTATACCACCCCCAGGAGTAAGACCAGGCTGAGAAAGGTCCCCAAAAAGATCAGCACCCTGCGGCTTTGGGGATAGATGAGGCTCTGGGCCTGAAGTTTGGCCAGATGCAGCGGGGTCAGGCGCTCCCCTTCCCGTACCAGCATCTCGCCCTTTTTCACCTGGAAATACGCGGGGCGCAGTTCTTTGAGCTTGGCCTTCTGCCGTTCCTGAGTTTCGGCAAAATTGGGGGTAACATTGGGAACCAGCAGATACTGCGTCAGATCACAGACCAGCCAGCGCACCGTGGGCGTGAAATCTGCGGCCATTTCCCGGCAGTAGCCGGCCACGGGCTTGCGCGCGTCATCCAGGTCGACAAAGGAGTAAGGGGGCCGTTCCAGCTGCTCTTTCCGGGAAGGAAGACGCCGCACCACGATCTCTTTGGGTTCCGGGTTCAAGAGATTGCGGCTGCTGATGATGCCCTGGCGGAAAAACTGGGTCAAGACCTGGTCGATCAGGGCTTCCAACTCCGGAGAAAATTCGGCCCGGGCCAGGAGATGGAAAGTGGAGTTGGGGATGGTGGTCCCCAACAGGCGGTCGAATTCGGGTTTCTGGTCCAGAAGTCTCTTGTAAATCAGGGAAAACTTGGGATAGCCATTACGTTTCCGGGTGCCGTTCTGTCTCGGCTCCGGGGCCGGCACCTGGGACAGATCCTGATATTTGCGGCGCATGAATTCCATGGCCTGACGCAGGCGGTCGGAGACCTTGTCCACCGCCTGTTCATCCAGATCGAAAACCGGGGGAATCTGAGCCAATACTTCCCGCTGCCGCTGGGCGGTGATCTCCACATCCTCCACCAGAAAAGAGCCGATGGCCTTGATGTTTTCCTTGGCAATATCCCCCACCTGATATTGGCGCAGCGGTTTATGGACCCGGGGCGTGAGGATAAAGGTGATGGCCAGGCTCAGTCCCAGGAGCAGGAGAATCTTGTTGACTCGCTCATGGCGGCGGGGGGTTAGGGAGGTAAACGCGAAGGGACGGCTGAGTAAAGAGCCCCAGCGCCCTTGACCGAAAATCCGCCGGATTTTTTCTGGAGTCTCTTTCTCAGGCATGGACGGGGTCCCGAGGGCCTGCGGCCCGGCGGCCGCGGCGGCTTTCATAGGCGCGGATAATATCTTGGACCAGGGGATGGCGCACTACATCCCGCTCGGTGAAGTGGACAAAGGCTATCCCCTCGACGTTTTCCAACAGGTCCCGGGCTTCCACCAAACCGGAGGTCACCCCCGCAGGCAGATCGATCTGGGTGACGTCCCCGGTGATCACCGCCTTGGCGCCGAAACCCAGACGGGTCAGAAACATCATCATCTGCTCGGAGGTAGTGTTTTGAGCTTCATCCAGGATGACAAAGGAGTCGTTTAAGGTGCGGCCCCGCATGAAGGCCAGGGGGGCCACTTCGATCACCCCCCGCTGCACCAGGCGGGAGGCCTTTTCAAAATCCATCATGTCGTGGAGCGCGTCATAAAGGGGACGCAGATAAGGATTGACCTTTTCATAGAGGTCGCCGGGGAGGAACCCCAGCTTTTCTCCGGCTTCCACCGCGGGGCGGGCCAGGACGATGCGGATGAACTCCTGGTTCAACAAGGCGGCCACGGCCATGGCCATGGCCAGATAGGTTTTGCCGGTGCCCGCGGGTCCGACGCCGAAAACGATATCATGGGTGCGCATGGCCTCCAGATAGCGCTTCTGATTGAGGCTTTTGGGGGAGATGCGCCGCTTCATGGCGGAGATAAAGACGGTGTCCAGGAAGATGTCCTTGACCGAGGCGTTTTCCTTTTCCTGGATGATCTTGATGGCATATTGCACATCCTGGGGATGAACCGGATAATTGGTCTGGAGCAGATCGTAGAGCTCGCTCAGGACCCGCCGGGCCAGGATCAGGCCGGGCTCCGGACCGTTCATGGTGATCTGGTTGCCCCGGACCTGCAGCTTCACCCCCAAGGCCCGGCTGATGATGCGCAGGTGCTGGCCCTGCTGGCCGAATAAGGCCTGGGCCAAGGAATTATCCTCAAATGTGAGCTGGGCGGAGGGCATGTGTGGGAGGTCCGGGTCTTGTGGAGGATTTCACCCGCTGGTCGGTCTGAGCCCCATGATCTGGCCCCGGATGCGCCGCTGCCGGGGGCGGTTGTCAAAGTCCAGGAGGACAATCTGCTGCCAGGTACCCAGGAGCAGGCGTCCCTCCTCAATGGGGATATTCAGGGAAGGCTTCAGGAAAGCGGCCCGGACGTGGGAGTAGCCGTTGCCGTCTCCCCAGCGGCGGTCGTGGGCATATTCCAGGTCTTGGGGAAAGAGCCGCTCTATCGCGGCCTTTAAATCAGACACCGCCCCGCTCTCGTATTCAATGGTGGACAAAGACGCGGTGGAGCCGGAGATGAAGAGGGTCAACAGACCCTCGCTCACTCCGGCGTCTTGCACCTTTGCCGCCACCTGCGGCGTCAGGTCCAATATGTCGGTGCCGTCCGTCGTTGTCACCTCAAGACTGAACGACTGCAAGGAAAACATTTGCTTTATGTTAAATCATTACCCGATTTTCGGATCAATTTTCACCGGCACCGGAAACCGCGCGCCACCATAATTTTCTCATATTCTAGTCTAAATTGGCAATCAAGTATTTTTAATAATTTTCACTATCCCGCAATATTTTTTTGCCTCTTTTCATTCCTAACGATCCGGCCGGGGTGTGATCTAACTAGAAGCCATTGCAAAACCTTTTTTTGCCACCCTGAGCCGCAGGCGAAGGGTCTGGTCCTTGAAATCACTAGATTCTTCGCTTCGCTCAGAATGACAAGTTGGGGCGAAATTGAGGTTTTGCAATAGATTCCAGCAATACCCAGGAACTGCGCAGTCCCCTGCATTACTGACTTGACTATGGGCCAGGAATAATCTAATAATTCTAAGTTTTGATAATCATCTCCGGCTTTTGCCGGAGTCTCTCAGGTTTAGTGAAATGGCCCTATCCGACCGCATCTTGAGCCAGCGCCGGGAAAAGCTGGCTGAACTCCGCCAACAGGGGATCGACCCCTTCTACAATCGCTACCAACCCAGCCACACCCTCGCCCAGGTGCAGGAACAATACAGCTCCTTAAGCGGCCCGGAATTGGAGGGGGTGAACCAGGAACTTCGCCTGGCCGGCCGCCTGATGCTGGTCCGGGAGTTCGGCAAGGCCTCCTTCTGCCATATACAAGACGGCAGCGGCGCCCGTTTGCAGGCCTATGTGCAGAAGCAGGTGGTGGGGGACGAAGCCTTCTCTCTGTTCAAGAAGCTGGACCTGGGCGACATCGTCGGCTTCGAAGGCAAGCTCTTCCGCACCCGCACCCAGGAGCTCACCCTGGCGGTGAGCAGGCTGGTGCTGCTCACCAAGTCTTTGATCCCCCTGCCGGAGAAATACCACGGCCTCACGGACGTGGAAATCCGCTACCGCCAACGCTACCTGGACCTGATGGTCAATCCCCAGGTGCGCCAGGTTTTTCTGCAGCGGACGGCTATCATCCGCCTGGTGCGGCAATTCCTGGAGGCCCGGGGCTTCATGGAAGTGGAAACCCCCATGATGCAGCCCCTCCCCGGAGGGGCTACGGCCCGGCCCTTCATCACCCATCATCAGGCCCTGGATATGCAGCTATACTTGCGCATCGCGCCGGAGCTTTATCTCAAGCGCCTGGTAGTGGGCGGCTTTGACCGGGTCTTTGAAATCAACCGCAATTTCCGCAACGAGGGTCTGTCCATCCAGCATAACCCGGAATTCACCATGCTGGAGTTTTATCAAGCCTATGCCACTTACCAGGACCTGATGACCCTGACGGAAGAACTCATCGCCCACGTGGCCCAGAATCTCCTGGGGACCTTAAAGCTCTCCTACCAGGGGCATGAGATCGATCTCACCCCGCCCTGGCGGCGCCTGGACCTCCGGGACTCTCTCACGGAGGTGGGGGGCATCCCCCGGGAGGTGGTCCGGGATCGGGAGGCTCTGGTGGCTTTAGCCCTCAAGGAAGGCGTGGCGCTCCGTCCTGGGGAAGGTTACGGCCGGGCCCTGACCAAACTCTTCGATTTGCTGGTGGAAGTGCACCTGCAACAGCCCACCTTTATCCTGGGCTACCCCCTGGAGACCTCGCCCCTGTCCCGCAAGAGCGATACCGATCCGGAGGTGGTGGACCGTTTCGAGATGTTTATCGCCGGGCGGGAGATGGCCAACGCCTTTTCCGAGCTCAATGATCCTGATGACCAGCGGCAACGTTTCGAGAAGCAGGTGGAGGCCCGGCTGGCCGGCGACGAGGAAGAGCCTCCGGCGGTGGATGAAGATTTTCTCCACGCCCTGGAGCACGGTATGCCTCCCACCGCGGGCGAAGGCATCGGCATCGACCGCCTGGTGATGCTCCTCACAGACTCCCCTTCCATCCGGGATGTGATACTCTTTCCCCAGTTGCGGCCAGAAAGGTGAGGTTCTTGGGTTTTTTCGAGACTTTCGTAGCTCTGCGCTTTCTCCGGGGAATCCCGCGGCAAAAAGGCTTCATTTCCTTGAGCACCTTTATTTCCATGGCTGGCGTGGCCTTGGGAGTAATGGCCCTCATCGTGGTTATCGGCGTAATGACCGGATACACCCAGGAAATGAAAAAGAAAATTCTGGGAATCAGCGCCCATATCCTGCTCCTAAAAGGGGGAGCCCCTTTTACCGACTATGAGCAGGTGGCCCAAAAGGTGCGGACCGTCCCGGGGGTAAGCGAGGTCCATCCCTTCATCTATACCCAGGTAATGGTCTCCGCTGCGGGTGGCTTCTCCGGGGGAGTGCTGCGGGGCATCGATCCGGCTATGCTCTCCACCGGCGCGCCTCCGGGGGTGGAGTTGGAACAAGGGCATTGGCGGGACTTGACCGCTGAGGGTGCCGGGGAAGCGCCGGCCATGGCCATCGGCAACGAGATGGCCCAGAAGTTGAACCTCAAGGTGGGCGGCTACCTGAACATTATTTCCCCTCTGGGAAGGCAGACCGCTACGGGGCGGCAACCCAGCATGAAGGCCTTCCGGGTGGGAGCCATTTTCCACACCGGCATGTATGAATTCGATTCCGGGCTGATGTTTCTCAGTATTCCCCGGATGCAGGAGTTCCTGGGAATAGGAAACCAGGTCACCGGCATGGAAATGCGGGTCCGGGATATCTATGCAGCCGACCGGGTGGCGCAGGCTATCGCCGCCCGCCTGGGCCCCCCTTTCTTCACCAGGGACTGGCAAAAGATGCACCGCTCCCTGTTCCTGGCGTTACAGATGCAGAAAGTCGTAATGTTTATCATTTTGACCCTGATCATCCTGGTAGCCGCCCTGGGCATAGCCAGCACCCTGTTCATGATGGTGATGAGAAAGACCCGGGATATCGCCATTCTCAAATCTATGGGGGCCAATATTCGCAGCATCATCCAGATTTTCCTGCTGAACGGTTTTTTCATCGGCGCGGTGGGCACTCTTCTGGGGACCCTGGGAGGCTTGACCCTGTGTGAGCTGTTAAAGAAATATCAGTTCATCAAGCTGCCTAAAGACGTCTATTATCTGGACACCTTGCCGGTGCAGATCCAGGCTTTGGATCTCCTGTATATAATGGCGGCGGCCCTGGCTATCACCATCGTTGCTTCCCTCTACCCCTCCTGGCGGGCGGCCCGTCTGGACCCGGTGGAGGCAATCCGTTATGAGTGAAAAATAAAGGAGATCCCACGGGTTTGGGTTTTTTTGAGAGTTTTGTGGCTCTGCGCTATCTGCGGGGGGTCAAAAAACAAAAAGGCTTTATCTCCTGGAGCACCCTGATTTCCGTGGCCGGCGTGGTGGTGGGAGTCATGGCTCTCATCGTCGTCATCGGGGTGATGACCGGCTTCGACCAGGACTTGAAGAGGAAGATCCTCAGCGTCAACGCCCACATCATCGTCCTTCAGCATGGCGCCAGCCTGACAAATTACCGCCAGTTGGCGGCCGAGGTGAAGACTGTGCCCGGCGTGGCGGAGGTCTATCCCTTTATCTATACCCAGGTGATGCTGTCCGCGCCGGGCAATATCTCCGGCGGGGTGATCCGGGGTCTGGACCTGGAGACATTGCGCAAGGGCGGCCCCCGGGGCCTGGAAGTGACGAGAGGGCGCTTTGCCGATCTGACCGAGGGGGCGCCGGGAGCGCCGCCCCGGGTCGCCATCGGCAACGAGCTCGCCCGCAATCTGAATCTCAACATCGGCGACTACCTGAACGTCATCTCCCCCCTGGGCACCTTGACCCCCATGGGCCGGATGCCCCGGATGAAACCCTTCCGGGTGAGCGCCATCTTTCATTCCGGCATGTATGAATTCGACTCCACCCTGGTCTACACCAGTATCCCCGCGCTCCAGGAATTTCTGGGCCTGGGGGACCGGGTCACCGGCTTGGAAGTGGAGGTCAAGGATATTTACGCCGCGGGCCGGATAAGTGAAGCCATTCAAAAGAAACTAGGCCCCCGCTTCACCACCAAGGACTGGATGCAGATGAACCGCAGCCTCTTTTCGGCTCTGAAGCTGGAAAAGATCGCCATGTTCATCATCCTCACCCTGATCATCCTGGTGGCCGCGTTCGGCATTGCCAGCACCCTGTTCATGATGGTCATGAAGAAGACCCGGGACATCGCCATCCTCAAATCCATGGGCGCCACCCGGCAGAGCATCATGGAGATCTTTATCATCAAGGGCATGATCATCGGTTTGATCGGCACCAGCATCGGAATGGGCCTGGGTCTGACTCTCTGCGGCCTGCTGAAGCATTACAAGTTCATCAACCTGCCACGGGACGTTTACTACATCTCCACCCTGCCGGTGCAGGTGCAGGGGCTGGACCTGGTGTGCATCATCGGCGCGGCCCTGGCCATCAGTTTCGTAGCCACTCTCTACCCCTCCTGGCAGGCGGCCCGGATGGACCCGGTGGAGGCCATCAGGTACGAGTGAGCGGTGAGCAGTGGGTAGGGGCCAGGGGTTTAAATGAATGTTCTGTTTGGTTCGCTTCTCTCTGTAAACTGGTAAAGAATTTGAAGTCGCTGGAATTATGAGAACAGTTATTCAGTGGCCTGCGGCTCGCCCGTAAACTATGAAAAGCGGTAGGGGCGGGCGTCTCGCCTGCCCTGGTTATGATTAAACTTGGAACCTGGAACTTTTAAAAACCGGAAATAGAGATGAAATCTCGAGGCTCGAAACTCGACACTCGCAAGATTGACGCTCATAGGGGAAAGTGATATGGTAGGCGGACGCCCAGAGGAAAAGCCGGTAAAAATCCGGCTGCGCGGGCTGACCAAAACCTTTAAACATAACGGCATCCAGGTGGATGTGCTCCAGGGCGTGGACCTGGACATCTTCCGGGGAGAGACCCTGGCCATAGTGGGGGCCTCCGGGGTGGGCAAGTCCACCCTGCTGCATATCCTGGGCACTCTGGAGCGTCCCTCCGGCGGCGAGATGCTCTGGGAGGGAGAAGAGGTCTTCACCCTGGATGACCGGCGCCTGGCGGCCTTCCGTAATCGGAAGGTGGGTTTTGTATTTCAATTCCATCACCTGCTCCCGGAGTTCAATGCCCTGGAGAATGTGATGATACCGGGACTTATTGCCCGGGAGCCCTTTGCGGCAGTGAGGCAGCGGGCCGAGGCCATATTGACCAGCGTGGGGTTGGAGCACCGTCTGACCCACCGGGTTTCCACCCTGTCCGGCGGTGAGCAGCAGAGGGTGGCGGTGGCTCGGGCCCTGGTGCTCGACCCGGACGTGCTCCTGGCGGATGAGCCCACCGGCAACCTGGACCCGAAAAGCGGGTCCCGGTTGCAAGAGTTGTTGCTCCAACTCAACCGGGAGCGGGGCCTCACTTCGGTCATTGTCACCCACAATATGGAGTTGGCTCAGGCATTGGATCGCCGGGTCACCCTGGTGGATGGCAAGGTGGTATTTTTACAGGGGGAATGAGGTGTTAAAGCGCCTGATATTTCCAGTTCTGCTGGTGCTGGCCTGGTCCTTGCCGGCCCTGGCTCAGGAACAAGATCAAGAGATCGTCTTCAAAAAAGTGGCGGTTATGCCCTTTGCCGTGGTCAGCAAAACGCCCATGGAAACTCTCGGGGAAAAGATCCGCCAGGAGATGCTGGATCGCCTCAAAGCCGACGGCTTCACCCTGGTCCCTCAGGAGGATTTGAACCGGGAACTGGCCAAGATCAAGGAACCGCTGACGGAGGCCATGGCTCAGGACGTCGGCCGCAAGGTAGGCGCGGATGTGGTTATTCTGGGCCAATTGATCATCGTCGGCGATGCCCTGGCCCTGGAGACCAAGATCCTGGACCTTGCCGGCCGACCCTCCCCGGCCCCCATCAAACTTCAGGGCACGGGCCTTAGGTCCCTGGCCGGCCTCAGCCGCCAGTTGGCTCAGGAAACGAGCAACAGAATCCTGGGAAAAGAGCGGATCACCAAGATCATCATCAAAGGTAACCGCCGCATTGAAAAAGACGCCATCCTGGGCGTGATGCAGACCCGGGAAGGTGAAATCATCTCCCCTTCCCGTCTCCGGGATGATATCAAAGCCGTCTATAAGATGGGATACTTCACGGATGTCAAAGTGGATGTGAGCGACACTCCGGAGGGCCGGGTCCTGACTCTGCTGGTCCAAGAAAAACCTGCCGTTAAACAGATCATTGTCAAAGGTCAGCACGCGATCAAAAAGGAAAAAATCCTGGAGGTCACCGACCTCAAACCTTTCATGGTCGCGTCGGAAACGGCCATTAAAGAAAATATCAATAAAATCATCAATCTGTACCGGGACAAGGGGTTCTACGAAGCCAGGGTAACTTATCGCTTCGAACCGATAAGCAAGGACTTAGTCAATCTGGTCCTGGTAATCGACGAAGGCGGGAAATTACAGGTCAAAGACATCGAATTCACGGGCAACCATTCCATCAAGTCCAAAGACCTGCGCGGGGTCATGGAGACCAAGGAAAAGAGCATAATCTCCTTTATCACCGGCTCCGGGAAATTAAGCAAAGACACCCTGGAGCGGGACCTGGAGAAAATTGCTGCCTATTATTTCAACCATGGGTTCATTAAAGCCAAGGTGGGAGAACCCAAGATCGATATTAAAGGGAGTTATATATACATCACCATCCCGGTGGAGGAAGGTCCCCAATATAAAGTCGGCAAGGTCGATTTTCAGGGGGAGCTGTTAGCGGATAAAGCCAAGCTCGATAGCCTCATCCAGCTACCCAAACAAAAGGTTTACAGCCGGGAGGTGGTGCAGGAAGACATAACCACGCTTTCCGATTTTTATGCGGACTCTGGCTACGCCAATGCCGACGTCACCCCCCTGGTTAAGGAAAATAACCAGGATTTGACGGTGGATGTGACCTTTGATCTCCACAAAGGCAAGAAGGTTTATTTCGACCGGATTGAAATCGCCGGCAATGTCAGGACCCGGGACAAGGTAATCCGGCGGGAGTTGCGGGTTTACGAACAGGATATGTTCTCCGCCACCAAGCTCAAAGAGAGCATTAAAAATCTGCGGCGCCTGGAGTATTTTGAAGACGTGAACTTCAGCACCAATCCGGGGAGCGCCCCGGATCGGATGAATCTCAAGATTACCGTCAAAGAGAGACCCACCGGCACTTTCGGGGTGGGCGCGGGTTATAGCACCCAGGACCGCCTGGTGGGCATGGTGGAAGTCAGCCAAAACAACCTCTTCGGCCGGGGGATGCAACTGAAAGCACAAGGAATCATCGGCGCCATCTCTCACCGGTTTCGGCTAAGCTTTACCGAGCCTTATCTCTTCGACCGGCCTTTATCCGCGGGTTTTGATGTTTTCAACTGGCAGCGGGATTACTCCGAATATAGTCGGGTCAGCACCGGCGGCGATGTCCGGCTGAGCCACCCCTTAATATGGAAGTATACCCGTCTCTACGGCATGTACCGTTTTGAAAATGTCAAACTTAGCGGCCTGATGCCCAATGCCTCCCCGGTATTGCAGGAAGCAGCCAATATCCATAACACCAGTGCGATGTCCACTTCCCTCCGGCGGGATTCCCGGGATGCCCTCTTTAATCCCACTACCGGTTCGGATAACAGCTTCAATATGGAAATGGCCGGCTTGGGAGGGGATACCGCGTTCATGCGCTATATCGCCGAATCAGGGTGGTACTGGCCTCTTTGGTGGAAAACTGTGGGGGTCCTGCACGGGCGCATCGGTTTTATGCAAAAACTCCCTTGGGGTTCCCTGCCCGCTTACGAAAAGTTTTATTTGGGGGGCATTGACTCCATCCGCGGGTTTAAATATGCTGACATCAGCCCCCGTGATCCGGTAACGAATGAGCGTATCGGTGGCGATAAGTTCGTGCAGCTCAATGTGGAGTATCGTTTTCCCCTGATTAAGAAACTGGGGGTTACGGGCACCGTCTTTTTCGACGCGGGTAATGTTTACGGCAGCGGCCAGGCCTATTTCAGCTCCATCCGCACCTCAGTGGGCACCGGCTTTAGATGGTTCTCACCCATGGGCCCGTTGCGGGTGGAATGGGGCTGGAACATTGCGCCCAAGCCCTGGGAGAAACATAGTTCTTGGGAATTCACTGTTGGCAGCCAATTCTGATCCAGGGGATAGGTGCTTCAGAATAAGCAAGGGATAAGGATGTTTTTGGAAATCACCTATTGGGGGTGATTATTTTTGCAAATCTTTGGAGGTCGTAAATGTCTAAACTAGGCGTTGGTGTGTTATTGGCCCTGGGATTGGTGCTGATGCCGATTTGGGCCGGAGCTGCGGATTTGAAGATAGGCGTATTGGACAGCGCCGACATTCTGGGGAAGTCTCCGGAAGGCAAGAAGATTCAAGATATGCTGAAGCGTAAAAGCGACGAGTTGGGTAGAGACTTGCAAAAACAGGATCAAGAAATAGGGCGCATGGTGGAAGAGTTTCGGAAGCAGGCCCCGGTTATGAAGGAAGAAGCAAAAAAACAGCGTCAGGCAGAACTCAGCAAACGGGCCAGTGAATTTCAGCGCCGCGTCCAGGACGCGGACAAGCAGTTGGCCCAATTGGAGCAGAGAGAAAAGGAGCCGCTGCTGAAGAAACTGGAACAGGCGGTCAATGCCGTGGCCCAGGAAAAAAAGCTGGATATGGTATTGGATCGGCGCCTTTCGGGCATGCTGTATTTTAACCCCTCCCTGGACATCACTGAGCAAGTGCGCAGCCGCTTTAGCCGTTAACATCCACTGTGGAACGCACCCTTGGTGAATTAGCGGCCCTGCTGGGCGGAAGACTCCAGGGTCCTGCAGACCTGGTAATTCAGGGTATTGCGGCCATTGACCGCGCCACCCCTCGGGATATCACCTTCATCTCCCAGAAGCGATTCGCCCGCCTGGCCGCCCAGAGTCAGGCTGCGGCCTTCATCGTCGGGGACGACCAGGCCGATCTGGGGCGGCCTGCGATTATCGTCCCCAACCCATATCTGGCCTATGCCCAGGTAGCCGCACTGTTCGCCCCCCCCCGCCCCCGCTGGCCCGGCGTCAGTCCCCTGGCCTTTGTGGGGCAGGGGGTGGAAATGGGCCAGGAGGTATCCATCTTCCCCCTGGCTTACATCGGCAACGGCGTGCGGCTCGGAGACCGGGTGACCGTCATGCCCGGCTGTTTTCTGGGAGATCGGGTACAAATCGGCGCCGACACCCTCCTTTACCCTAATGTCACTGTCCTGGAGCGGTGCCAACTGGGACAGCGGATCATCGTCCACAGCGGCACGGTTATCGGCGCGGACGGCTTCGGATTTGTGCCGGGGAGAGAAGGCCACCAGAAAATTCCCCAATTAGGCACCGTTATTATTGAGGATGATGTGGAAATCGGAGCCAACTGTGCCATTGACCGGGGTGCGTTAGGGGAGACCCGGGTGGAACGGGGGGTGAAGATAGATAACCTGGTGCACCTGGCCCATAATGTCACAGTGGGGGCCTATTCCTTCCTGGTGGCCCAGGCGGGGGTAGCCGGCTCCACCAAGTTGGGCAAAGGAGTGGCTCTGGGGGGCCAGGCGGGTGTGGTGGGACATATCGAGTTGGGTGACGGTGTCCAAGTGGCTGCCCAGGCCGGCGTGACCCATTCCATTCCTGCAGGCCAGACGGTAATCAGCTCCCCGGCCAGACCTCATAAGGAATTTGCCAAATTTAATGCTATCTTGCCGAAACTACCGGAAATGTACCAAAGGCTGAAGGAACTGGAACGTAAGATGGCGGAACTGGCCGCCGATTCCGCTGAGGAGCACTGAGAATGAGCCAGCCTCTACCTTTGAATGTGGAAGAGATTCAACGCATCTTGCCGCACCGCTACCCTTTCCTCCTGGTAGACCGAATCCTCGAGTTAGAGCTGGGAAAACGTATCCTGGGGATGAAAAACATTTCCATTAATGAACCCTTTTTCCAGGGACATTTTCCCGGGCGTCCCATTATGCCGGGGGTGCTCGTTATCGAAGCCATGGCCCAGGTGGGCGGCATCCTTGCATTCCTGTCCATGCCGGAAAATATCGGCAATCCCTTCATCTTCCTCATGGGCATCGATAAGGTGCGGTTCCGCAAACCGGTGGTTCCGGGAGATCAGCTAATTATGGAGTTGGAGGCCCTGCGGCGGGGCAAGAAATTCTGGAAGCTGCAGGGCAAGGCCCTGGTGAACCAGACGCTGGTAGCGGAAGCTGAATTAATGGCCGCAATCGGCCAGGAGGGGGAGTGACCATGCCCCAAATTCATCCCACTGCCATCGTGGATGGAGCCGCACAATTAGCCCCTGGGGTTACAGTGGGACCTTACTCCATTATCGACGGCCGGGTGGCCATCGGTCCGGAGACCAAGATCGGTCCCCACGTGGTGATCAGAGATTTCACCACTATAGGCGCCCGGTGCCATATCTTTCAATTCGCCGTACTGGGAGAAGTTCCCCAGGATTTAAAGTTTCAGGGTGAAGAAACCCAACTGATTATCGGCGATAACAATACCATACGGGAGTTCGCCACCATGCACCGGGGTACCGTCGGGGGCGGCGGCGTGACCAGCATCGGCAACAACAATCTATTCATGGCTTACACCCACGTGGCCCATGACTGCCAGGTAGGCAGCGGGGTCATCATGTCCAATGCCGCCACCCTGGCGGGCCATATCCGTGTGGAAGACCATGCCATCCTCGGAGGCCTCTCCGCAGTGCACCAGTTCGGGCGCATCGGCCGCCATGCCTTTATCGGCGGCTGCTCCGCGGTGCATCGGGACGTGCCGCCGTATGCCATGGCTGTGGGCAACCGGGCCAAATTAGTGGGCCTAAACCAGGTAGGCTTGAAGCGCCAAGGTTTCAGCAGCGCCACTCTCCAGAGCCTGAAGCGGGCTTACGAGCTGCTTTTCCTGTCGGAGTTTAACCTGAAAGAAGCCATGGACCGGGTCCGGGAAGAGTTCCCCGAAATCCCGGAAATCCAGCATCTGCTCCACTTCATAGAAACCTCGGAACGGGGGCTATTGCCGGCGGATGTCCGAGAACATCGGCTTAATCGCGGGTAAGGGCCAGTTCCCCCTCCTATTTGCCCAGGCCGCCAGGAGTCAGGGCTTCCGGGTTATCGCCGTGGCGCACCGGACAGAGACCGACCCGGCGCTGACCTCTCTGGTGGACCAAATCCACTGGGTGTACGTCGGGCAATTGGGCAAGATCATCCGCATTTTTAAGAGCGCCGGGGTCAGCCGGGCCGTGATGGCCGGCGGCATCAGCCGGGGCCGCCTCTTCCGCCAATTCCGCCCGGATTTCCGGGCCCTCAACCTCATCCGCCGGGTGGGCACGGGCCACGACGACCGGTTGCTCCGGGCTGTGGCCGCTGAGTTGGAGGGGGAAGGCATCCTCATCGCCCCTTCCACCTTGTTCATGGAGGAACTGCTCGTTTCTCCGGGACAATTGAGCCGCCGGGCCCCGCGGGCTGAAGAGCGCCAAGACATCGAATTCGGCTGGCAGATGGCCAAGGAGGTCGGCCGCCTGGATATCGGCCAGTGCGTGGTGGTGCGCCGCCAGGTGGTGGTGGCCCTGGAGGCCATTGAAGGCACGGATGCGACCATCCGCCGGGGCGGCCTGCTGGCCGGGCCGGGCACGGTGGTGGTCAAAGTGAGCAAGCCGAACCAGGATCTGCGCTTTGATGTCCCCGCGGTGGGCCGGGAGACGATTCAGGCCATGGCGGAGGTGAAGGCCGCGGTCCTGGCCGTGGAAGCGGGCAAAACCCTGATGTTCGACCGGGGGGAGATGCTCAAGGACGCCGACCGGGCCGGTATCGCCGTCTGGGGAGTCTAGATCGATTTTCAGTCTCCGGTTCAAAACGAAGAATAACGACTAGAGGAAAAAGATGATCACTGATCTGGAAGTCATCCTCCGATTGATCCTGGCGGCCCTCCTGGGAGGGGCCGTGGGCCTGGAGAGAGAGGTGCACGGCCGGAGCGCGGGGGTGCGCACCTATCTCCTCCTTTCCCTGGGCTCCGCCTTGATCATGATTATCTCCGAATATCTCTTCCATGAGTATCGGGGTGGAGTGCCAGGCATCAGCCTGCAGGTGGACCCGGGGCGCATTGCCGCACAAGCCATTACCGGCATCGGCTTCCTGGGGGCCGGAGTGATTATCCGTTATCAAGACGCCATCCGTGGCCTGACCACCGCGGCCTGTGTCTGGGTGGTCTGCGCCGTGGGTTTGACCATCGGTGCAGGCTTCTATTTCTACGGCTGTACGGTCGCCGCCATTACCGTGGTAGCGCTGGTGGGACTGAAGCCGCTGGAGAAAAAATTGCGGCGGGATTGGTATCAGGAACTGACGGTGGTTTCCGCGGATTCCCCAGGGCAGGTGGAGCGCATCCAGGAGATCATCGACCGACATAAAATAGAAGTCGTCAATTCCGGTCTGGGCAGGGACCTGGAAAAAAAGGAATTGACCATGACCTTTTTATTGCAGCAACGCACCGTGCACCCCCAACGCCAGGCCTTGCAGGATGTCTTTGCCCTGGAAGGCATCAAACGGGTGGACTTGAAATAAAAAAGAACTCTGAAAAAACCTGTTTTTCAGAGTTCTCTCCTAAGTCATAGAACCCCGGGGGAGACAGCCCCAAAGCTGTCTCCCCCGTTTGCCTTCTCCCGCCCCCGCCCGGAGGGAGAACATGGTGGGAGGTGGGTAAGCCTCCCACGGCAAAGAGGACGGCAGGAAAACTTTACTTCACCAGGCGGGGCACTGCCGCAAAAACCCCGACGTCATCAGACGGGTTAAACATATCATTATAATCCTTCTGATAAGGAATGGGGTTGCTCCCTTTATCCGTGCTGAGGGTGTTATCATTCAGGGGCACTTCCACGTCCATCCAACATTTGTTGCGGCAGCTGTTGGAGCCTGATTGATTGCCATATTGATCACAGTTCGAAGTCACCGTGACCCCTACCACATCCAGAGTGATGAACCCCTGGGTATAGACCGCGGGGGAAGTGTAACCCGTGCAGGCGTAGGCCTGGGACACCCCGGGGAGGAGCAGGGAGGCCAAGTGGAACCAGGAATTCTGGGGCTGGGAGATCGG
>JAKAKP010000005.1 GCA_021813445.1 Deltaproteobacteria bacterium | reverse complement strand
GGTCCTTTCCGGATCCGACAGTGACATGGCCGCGAGGCTGACCGCTCTTATGCCCCGGGTTTGCCGGTCCCTGACTCCCGACCCCGCCTCGTGCCCGGTGCTCCCCGCCGCCAAAGTGCTGGAGGACTTTCTGCGCCGGATGGTGGACCACCTGGTCCGGTCCTCCGGCCCCGCGGCCGCAGAGCCGGCTCAGGTCCGGCGCGGCCGTCCCGCCCGGAAGACTCCCGGATTCGACAGCCTCCATGACCAATGGCTGCACGCCCTGCAAACCCCGGACGGGCTGCTGGCGGGTGACCAAGGTGAGCTGGCCCAATTGCTTGAGCAAATTCAAAAGTGGCGCCGCCCCATATCCGTTACTGCGGCCGCGCCGTTCCGCCTCTGCTTCCGCCTGGAGGAGCCGGAGGAGGAAGTCCCGTCTGCGCCCGGGCAGGAACAATGGTTTGTCCGTTACCTGCTCCAGGCCGCGGCTGACCCCAGCCTCCTCATTCCCGTCCGGGAGGCCTGGAATCCCCCCAAGCCTACCGCCGCCCTGCTGCGCGCAGGCGAATTTCATGCCAAAGAGTACCTGCTGGTGTCGCTGGGCCAAAGCGCCCGCCTGTGCCCTGGCCTTGCGGCAGGCCTCCAGACTGCCCTGCCGGACGGCCACCTGCTGGATACCCCGGGTGCTTTTGACTTTCTCACCGAAAAGGCTTTGTTGCTGGAGCAGGCCGGCTTCGGGGTGATGCTTCCCGCCTGGTGGAGCGGCCGGGGCGCCAAAATGCGCCTGTCGGCCCGGGCCCAGGTTAAATCCCCCAAGATGGCCGGGGGCTCCGGGATCAACCTGGACCAGATCGTGCGCTTCGACTGGCAGTTGGCCCTGGGCGACGAAGAGCTTTCCCTGGCCGAACTCCGGAACTGGCCCAGCGAAAATCGCCCCTGGTCAAGGTCCGGGGCCAATGGGTGCAGTTGAATGCCGCAGAGATCCAGGCGGCCCTGGACTTCTGGCGGAAAAAGGCCGAGGCCGGCATCACCGCCCGGGAAGCCCTGCGGATGGCCCTGAGCGGAGTGGAAACCCCGGCCGTTCTTCCCTTTGCCGGACTCGCGGCCGAGGGCTGGATCGGTGAGCTGCTGGCCAAGCTGCAAGGCCAGGCCGCGTTTGGCGAATTGCCTGTTTCCGACGGTTTTCATGGGGTTCTGCGTCCCTACCAGGTGCGGGGCTATTCCTGGCTGGCGTTTTTGAAACAGTGGGGTCTGGGGGCCTGCCTGGCCGACGACATGGGCCTGGGCAAGACCGTGCAGACCCTGGCCCTGATCGCCCGGGAGCGGCAAGCCAACCACCAGGAGCCGGTCCTCCTGGTCTGCCCCACCTCCGTGGTGGGCAACTGGCAGAAGGAAGCAGCCCGCTTCACTCCCGGTTTGCCGGTGTTGGCGCACCATGGCGTCACCCGCTCCCGGGGCAAGGCCCTGGCCAAACAGGTACAGAAATACGCCATGGTCATCTCCAGTTACGCCCTGCTGCACCGGGATTTCGAAATACTCAGAGAAATTCCCTGGTCCGGGGTGATCCTGGACGAGGCCCAAAACATCAAGAATCCCGAAACCAAGCAGGCCAGGGCGGCCCGGGCCTTGCCCGCGGGCTACCGCCTGGCCCTCACCGGCACGCCGGTGGAAAACAACGTGGGCGACCTGTGGTCCATCATGGAGTTTCTCAACCCCGGCTTCCTGGGCTCCCAGACCGCGTTCAAGCGTTCTTTTTTCATCCCTATCCAGGCCAACCGGGACCCGGAGGCGACGCAGCGCCTACAACACCTCACCGGCCCGTTCATCCTGCGCCGGCTCAAAACCGACCCCAGGGTCATCGCCGATCTGCCGGAAAAGAACGAAATGAAGGTCTTTTGCAATCTGACCAAAGAGCAGGCCTCGCTGTATGCCGCGGTGGTGGAAGAGGCGGCCCGGGCCCTGGATGGCGCCGACGGCATTCAGCGCAAGGGGGTGATCCTGGGCGTCCTCTCCAAGCTCAAGCAGGTCTGCAACCATCCCGCCCAGTTCCTGGCAGATAATTCCCCTGTCCCGGGCCGCTCCGGGAAACTGGCCCGCTTGACGGAAATGGTGGAGGAATTGCTCCAGGTGCAAGACCGGGCCCTGATCTTCACCCAGTTTGCCGAGATGGGCAAGATTCTCCAGCGCCATCTCCAGGAGACCTTCGGCCGGGAGGTGCTCTTCCTCCATGGCGGGACCCCCAAGAAACAGCGGGATGATATGGTGGAACGCTTCCAGGCCGACGGCAGCGGCCTGCCCCTGTTCATCCTGTCCCTGAAGGCCGGGGGCACCGGCTTGAACCTCACCGGGGCCAACCATGTCTTCCACTTTGACCGCTGGTGGAATCCCGCGGTGGAAAACCAGGCCACCGACCGGGCCTTTCGCATCGGCCAGACCAAAAATGTCCAGGTGCACAAATTCCTCTGCGTGGGCACCCTGGAGGAGAAGATTGACGAAATAATTGAAAGAAAAAAAGAAGTGGCCGAGCAGGTAGTGGGCGCCGGGGAGGGCTGGCTGACCGAACTTTCCACCGCGGAATTGAAAGACTTGATGGCCCTACGCCGGGAAGCCCTGGGAGACTGAGATGGGTTGGTGGCGTTATTCTCCCCCGAAACCCGCCCGGGAAGTGAAAGGGGGGATTAAGGCCCAGTCCCGGCGCGGCGCGTTCGCCACCAGTTGGTGGGGGCAACGCTGGATCAAGGTGCTGGAAGGCTTTGACATCGGCGAGCGCCTGAACCGGGGCCGCACCTATGCCCGCAAGGGCCAGGTTCTCCTGGACCTGGTGGCCCAGGAGCTGCCCCGGCCGCACCTATGCCCGCAAGGGCCAGGTCATGGACATCGAGATTGAGAAAGGCGCGGTGCGAGCCACGGTGCAGGGTTCCCGTTC
Organism: Deltaproteobacteria bacterium; assembly: GCA_021813445.1. Taxonomy (GTDB): domain Bacteria; phylum Desulfobacterota; class Desulfobaccia; order Desulfobaccales; family 0-14-0-80-60-11; genus SURF-52. The sequence goes on along the minus strand of JAKAKP010000005.1, from coordinate 1,204 downwards.
TCATCCTTACGCGGTGGAGGTCCGGTTCCGGCCCTTGTCCCGGGCCCAGTGGTATCAGATCGCCAAGGCCTTGGGAAGCCGGTTTATTTCCCTGGCGCGACTGCTGGCGGGGGAGATGCCGGAAGATATTGAAAATGTTTTCGAGAGCGCCAAATTGTCCCTGTTCCCCCACCGGTTGCGGGACCTGGAAACGGCTTGCTCCTGCCCCGATTGGTCCAACCCCTGCAAGCACACGGCCGCGGTTTTTTACCTCCTGGCGGAGGAATTCGACCGGGCCCCCTTTCTCCTCTTTAAACTGCGGGGGCTCGCCCGGGAAGAATTCTTTGAGTTACTCGGTTACACCCCTGCCGCTAATGTCATTACTGCGGGGCCGGACCGGGACGACGCTTCGGGACCGGTCCTTGAAGAGCCGCCTCTGGAACCCGCCACTTTTTGGGGCGGAGCGGAATGGCCCGGCGACCTGTTCGGGGAGGTCCGCCTGCCCGAGGTTGCCGCCGCCTTGCCCAAGAGACTGGGCAACTTCCCTTTTTGGCGGGGCCGGACGCCCTTTCTGGAAGCCTTGGAGCCTTTTTATCTTCAGGCGGCCCCGTCAGGTCTGGACGTCTTTCTGGGACTCACCCAACCGCAGCCTAAGGAGGACATCTCTCCGGTCAAATCGCAGAAACCTGTCAAATTATCTCTAAAAGCCACTAAAACGTTCAAGCAAAAGTCCAAACTAGCAAAGCCCATCCGCGCAGAAACCCCACGCAAGAAAACGAGATGAACCGGCAAAAGGTTACTCTGTGGTCCCTCTCATCTCTCGTAAAGTTTAAGGAATTGGTGCATATAGCACTTCAACGCACCCATGCGCACTAGCTTGCCAATCCCATGCCCTTATCACCGAGCCAAGAAAAATCGCGGGAATGATTTGGTTATGGAAGGATTTTGGTCCGGAGATAAGTGTGTTTCGGACGAGAGCTGATGGGTGCTGAAATATTTGAATTGCATGGCAGGTAAATGGTCGGCCCTTGAGCAGGCTTATCACGCTACTGTCAAGCCACCATGAATAAAACTACAATGGCGGCTATTGGTGATCATTACGAAGATTTGCTAAGATTCTATAGCGTTTGCCGAAAAATATTTCCTAAATGAGCGGGAGTGGTCCTTACCTGAATCGTTCCAGGGAGCAGGTGCTTTGATTGCCATCGGGACGAGACATGACCCA
>JAKAKP010000085.1 GCA_021813445.1 Deltaproteobacteria bacterium | reverse complement strand
GATCCTTTCCTGAATCTCTTCCTTGGAAAGGTGGGGGATGCTTTTGGTTATATTTCCCATGACTGCCCCCTTAATGATTTTGGAGCAGTCTATCATATTACTCATTAGAACGCAACTTGGTATAAAACGTTTCATGGTTGATTAAAGTTTATCCCGATCTCTGCCGGAAGCAAATGAAAATTGTTTATAAGCAATAATTTAGTTATCAGTTTGGAGAGAGAAATGCCAGATATGATTCGGGTATAGAGGGCATTAAGTTAACTGAAAGGTTTTTAGCAGAACTAAGCACATTTAAATTTGACCACCAAAACCGGGCACGGAGCATTGCCGATAACTTTCTCCGTAGTGCTGCCCATGAGGAGTTTCTTCAAACCGGTGCGTCCGTAACTGCCCATAACGATCAGGTCAACTTCATTGTTAATGGCCTCCTGCAGGATGCCGCTATCCGCGGCGACTCCCTGGGGAGAGACCCCTTTTACCATTCTTAACGGCACCCCCACCTCCTTGGCGACCGCGAGCATCTTTTGGATAATGGCTTTGGCTTCAGCGATATCACCTTTCCTGGGGGCCACCGCGACCCCGATTAACTGGCTCTTGGCCTGTTTGGCCATGGCCAGGGCGAGTTTCCCGGCTGCCTCGCTGTAGGGAGAACCGTCCAACGCCACGAGAAGACGGTGGAAACCCACCATTGCCCCCAGAGGCACCACCAGGACGTTTACCGGGCTGGAGCCGATGACCTGAGCAGTGACGCTGCCCATTAGGAAGCGGGCCAAAGCGCTTTTACCCCGACGGCCCATGATAATCAGGTCCGGCGGGTTTATTTCGGCCTCTGACAAGATGGCTGCATGCAAACCCTGGCCCTCGGGCACCGCTGCGGTCATGGGTACCTGCAATCTGTCGGCAACGGTCTTGATGGCTGCCAGATTGTCCTGCACCTCCTGCACCATCTGGGTCCTGATATCCGGGGGCAACGCCTGGACTTCCGGCACCAGCGCCTGCACGACCTCCACCTGACTGCCGCAGGCTTGGGCCAATTCCAGCGCGGCAGCCACGGCGTTCTGCCCCCTGGGGGAGCCGTCAGTGCAGACCAGCAATTTGTCCCAAGAGGCCGGGCACACCAAAGGCGGGAAGATTTCCATATTGTCCCCCTCATCGAGACTAGGGATTTTTTAAGGTCGACCTATCCAGAAGGCTTAAACTGCCAAGCAATTACCCTTGCCGGAAGAATGTTAACATAATAATGGGTGGGGCCTAAAAGAGCATATCAATGAAGTGACTATGGTATTCTTTCAGTTCCTTATGGCATTCGCCGCAGAAGAGGCGCACCTCTCCCTGGATCTCCGAATCGTCGCTCACTGCGGAAAAACTGCCGTCTTCGTTTTGCACGTAAAAAGTGGTGATGGTCACCCCTTCGGCCACTTCATAGAAATCGGTGTCATTGCCGCAATAAGGGCAGGAAATCTTCATCTTCTCAGCCCTGACTGGCTAAGCGTCTGTAAGTCCTGTTTGTAGGTGGGGTTGCCGGGCGCCAGCTTCCGGGCCATATCCATTTCAATGGACGCCCGTTTGAACTGCTGCCGGGATAATTTCTGCTTACCCTGCCTTTGGTAAACTTCCCCCTGCTGCGCAAAGAGGCGGGCCAGATAAAAATGGGTGCGGGCGTCCCGGGGATTTAACTCGTTGGAGTTCTGCAGTTCCTGGCGGGCCTTCTTGAACTGGCCCTGGTGGTAATGAATTACTCCCAGGTTCTGGAGGAGCGCGGCCCGGTGGGACTTGTCCGGGGATTTCAGAGCCTTCAGCAGAAGAATCTCCAGGCGGGCCATGGTTTTTTCGTCATTGAGGCAGGTATTGCCGTCGCACAGCAACCGGTCGCTGAGCTCGGCCACCTCCCCGTTGGAGAGAGTCCGGCCCTTCAGGGCTTCTTCTAAGATGATCTGGTCAGGCTGAGTCGGCTCCGCGATCACCGGGGGAGGGGCTTGCTGGACGGGGGCAGGCGGCGCGCCCACGCAACCGGCCAGAGTCGCTAAAAGAATCGGGGCTAACCAGATTTTTCGATTCCACACGCGGGGCATACCTCGTTTTTTTGTGATAACGGCATTATTATCCCATGCCCGGGACCTCAGTCAACCCTTTTGACAGATGGGCCTCAGTAATCTCCACAAGGCTTGACAGGCCTTGAGCCCTTGAGCGACAATTAACCATCGATTCAGCAGAGCAGCACTTGCTCAATTTCCCCTTGGAAGGCGAAAAGATATGGAATCAGTATTTCGGCCCCGGCGGCTCAGAAGGTCTGAAACTTTGCGGCGCATGGTGCAGGAGACCCGGCTGCGCCGGGAAGACCTCATCTACCCTATGTTCGTAGTCCCGGGAAAAGGCGTGCGCCAGGAGGTTCCCTCCATGCCCGGCGTGTTCCGTCTGTCCGTGGAAAAGTTGGTGGAAGAGGCCAAGGCCGCGGCCGACTTGGGGGTGCCCGCGGTCCTGCTCTTCGGCCTGCCCCAGAAAAAGGATGAGACCGGCAGCGAGGCCGCGTCCCCCAAAGGCGCAGTGCAGCAGGCGGTGGGCCACCTCAAGAAGCAGGTTCCCAATATGGTGGTCATTACCGACGTCTGCCTCTGCGGCTATACCAGCCACGGCCACTGCGGCCTGCTGCGGCCGGGAGGGGAGGTGGACAACGACTCCACCCTGGAAGTTTTGGCCCAGGTAGCCGTCTCCCACGCCCAGGCCGGCGCGGACATCGTCGCTCCCTCGGACATGATGGACGGCCGGGTGGGGGCCATCCGGGAGGCTCTGGATGAGGTGGGGCTGGAAATGACGGCCATCCTCTCCTATGCCGTCAAATACGCGTCCAGCTTTTACGGGCCCTTCCGGGACGCGGCGGAATCCGCGCCCCAATTCGGGAACCGCCGCGCCTACCAGATGGATCCGGCCAATGCCCGGGAAGCGCTGCGGGAGGCCTTTCTGGACGTGGAGGAAGGCGCGGATATGATCATGGTCAAACCCGCCATGCCCTATCTGGATATCCTGGCCCGGCTGCGGCCCGAAATCGAGCTGCCCCTGGCTGCGTACCAGGTGAGCGGCGAATACGCCATGATCAAGGCCGCGGCCGGCAAGGGCTGGTTGGACGAGACCGCGGTCATGCTGGAATCCCTGACCGCCATCAAGCGGGCCGGCGCCGACCTGATCCTGACTTATTTCGCCAAGGAGGCCGCACAACTGTTGGGGAAGTAGGGATTGACGGCTCAAAGACCGAAGAATTCAAATAAAAACACAAAACCCTGGTGGCACAGGGCTCTGGTCGAAAGAAAGGGTCTCATTGAAAGCCGGTCATCAGCTAGGGGAATGAGCGGCTTTCTTTTGGGATAGTGGGGCTATAGATGATAGTCGGGGGGAATAGGGGAAGCCTCCATTATTTTATTTCCGCAATTCTTGTGCGGTAAAGTCCGCCATGATCGCCCGCCTGGTCTCATCGGAAAGCTCCACATCCGCGAAATACCTTTCGGGATAGAGATAATCCTCCCCTGATTCGTCAATCACCCTGACGAAATGACGTTTTTCCGCCTCCGGGTCGGGAAGCTTAACGTAAAGCTTGCGCTTCTCCAAAGAAGCTGGATAATCATCATTGCGAATGCAGATCACAAATGGCTGTTTCATATGCTTAACCTATAAATCGCTTTATTTTGAATTCCTTCCTGCCGATGCCTGTTGCTTCATACCAATGAAGTTCAACCCGCCACTCCGAACCATCTGTTAGACGAACCGTGGCAATACCTTTGCGTTTGCGCCAGCGTCCCTTTGCCATAAACTTTGTTAAGCCGGGGCAACTCTCGGATACCTCGACCCGTGGCAAAGGTCTCTATGGAGGTTAGCTCACCGACAATCTCAAAATTCATGCAATGGCCGCAACTTTGACCTACATATTGTCAAAGTATTTGGTTGGTTAAAAAATTATGTATACTTTATCAAAAAAATAGGAGATTGGATTAGGAAAATGGGGATAGCCCCACTGATTTTATAAAATGATTAGCGGCATAGCTTAGAATACAGACAAAAAAAGCCGGGCAGGAATCCTGCCCGGCTTTTTGGTATGCCCGGATTTATCCCCCTTAATCAGGAGGGTCCGGGAGAGGCGGCGAGCCCCAGGGTTTGCCGCCTGCATCTTCCTGGTTACTTCACCGTCTTACCCACCGGGTGCTCCGTGGGGCAATCGGACTTCTTTTCCACCTTCTTCCCGGACTTGGTGGTCTTCTTGACGTCCTTGCCTTTGTCCTTTTCCCCGGCCTTGGCCGGTTCCTTGGTTACGGATTTGGCTTTATCTCCGGGTTTGACAGCTTCTTTGGCCGCAGGTTTGGCGGCTTCGCCGGGCTTCTCGGCCTTGGGGGCCACCTGCTGAGTCACCTTGGTTTCCGTTTTCGCGGCCGGTTTGCTCGCATCTTTGGTGACAGACTGGGCCATGCCGGCGCCGGCCAGACCCAAAACAAAAGCCACTGCGGTTAAAGTGGAAACAACTTTCTTCATGGTCTTTCTTTTCTCCTGATCTCGGATGAGTTGGTCGCCAACGGCGATTGCTTTTTTATAAATGCATCAGCCTTGCCAAATGCCAAATTAGAAAAAAATTTTTAACTGGCTAATATTACAGAACAATTAATGCTTCATAAATCGTTTGGAGGAGAGACGGAAATTCAGAATTTTATTTTGAGAGAAGGGATAGGGGGGTAAAGGCATTAGCCAGGACAGAGGCGGAGTTGCGGCGGCCGGGGAAATCTAAACTTGAGAAGCGAGACAAAAAAATGAGAATTTGCTTATCAAATTGAAAAAGACAGGCGGGCCGCAAATTCTAAAAGCCTCTGACTCTACCTCGCCGTAATTTTTTCTTTGCACTATTCTCTTGACAAGTATACTTTTGTATAGTATAAGGACGCCATGAAGCCTTTAACCGAGAAACAGCAGGCGGTGTTGGATTTCGTGGAGGAGTTTTTCGCCCGCCAGGGATATCCGCCCACGGTGCGGGAGGTGGCGGCCCGGTTCGGGATTCAGCCCCGGGCCGCGGCCGACCACCTGGAGGCCCTGAACCGCAAGGGCTATCTCCACCGGGAGCCGGGCCGGTCCCGGGGCCTGGTCCTGTCGCTGAAGGGGCCGGGCCAGGTGGTGGAGGTGCCGGTGCTGGGCCGCATCGCCGCGGGCCAGCCCCTGCTGGCCCAGGAACAGGTGGAGGACACCCTGCCCCTGCCCCGGGCCTGGGTCCGGGGGGAAGAGGTCTTTCTCCTCAAGGTAAGCGGCGACAGCATGGCCCCCCTGATCCTCCCCGGGGACCTGGTGATGGTGCGGGTGCAGCGCCAGGTGGAGCGGGGCGAGATCGCGGTGGCGCTGGTGGGGGAAGAGGCCACCCTGAAACGGGTCTACCAGGAGGCCGGGGGCCTGGTCCTCAAAGGGGACAACCCGGATTTCACGCCTTTGCGCTTCTCCGCCGCGGAGGCCGCGGAGATGGTGCAGATCCTGGGGAAGGTGGTGGGCGTGTACCGCAGCCTGGAGAAGGGGGGCAGATGAAGGCCCTGAGCCGCTGGCTGGCACCTTTGAGGCCGGGACGGGCGGCGCTGCTGTGGGGCGAGCCCCTGCGGCCCCTGGCCGCCGCGGCCGCGGCCTGGGGCGTGGCCCGGGGCGCACCGGTCTTCTTGGTGGACGCGGCCAACCGCTTTGACCCCTATCAACTGGTGCGGGAAGCCAGGACCCGGGGGCTGGGTTCGCAAGAAGCCCTCACCGCAGTCCGGGTGGCCCGGGCCTTCACCTCCCACCAACTGGTGCGGCTGCTCCAGGAGGAACTGGCCCGGGAGCTGACTCCCGGCGGCCTGGCGCTGCTGCTGGGGCCGGTGAGCCTGTTCTACGATGAGCAGGTGCCCCTGCAGGAACGCCGCCGCCTTTTCCAGGAGATGGTGGACACCCTGATCTTTATCAAAGTCCGGGCCCCCATCCTGCTCCTGCAACCCCTGCTGCCCAGGGCCGCGACCAACCGCCACTTCGGGCGTTTGCTGACCCGGCTGGTGGAAGTGGTGGGTAATTTTGAGACAGGGCCGGGGCGGGAAGACCGGCCGATTTACTTTGGCCCCGCACGCCTTACGAGAGGAGACCTGCAAAGTGGACGCAATCTTACCTGAGTGCCAATACCTGCAACCCGGACTGAAAAGCAGGGCGCAGATGCAGCCATGGCGGCAAGCCCTGGCCCTGCCGGAGGACGCCGGGACCTATCTCGTGGAAATCGCGAAGTTCCTGGCCACCGTGGCCCTGATTGCCACCTCCGGGCTGCTCCTGCTGCTGGCGGGTTGAGGGAAGAGCGAATTGGGGGAGGGCCGGGGGACCTGAGGTCCCCCGCCCTCCCCCAAACCCCCTCCCCTAAATAGCTCCACAGAGAACAGCACCATGGGACGCACGGTTTTACCATACAGTCATGTCTGGGAGGAGGAGCGGAGCCGCTGGCTCAAGTTCCGCCGGGCCCTGCGCCGGGAGGACCAGGGGCATTTCGACCGGCTCTTTGAACTGGCCCGGCTGCACCTCCAGGCCGGGGTGTACGCCTCCAACCCCTGGCCCTTGGAGGTCCATGTTGTTGTCCATGCTTTTGGAGCACGAGAAAGCCCTCAGTACGATTAAGGAGCGCCTGGAAAGGCTGGAAGGAAAGATCGCGGCAGGAGGGCGGGGAAATAGGAGCTGACCCCGGTGTCCGCCCTCTGGCGGGGTCACACGCGGGTGCGCTTCAAGAAAATACTGGTTGGTAGCAGAATGTGGGGGAGGGAGTAAGGGCAGCGCCCCGGCGTCTCGCCGGAGGCGGCCCTTAACCCTTCCCCTAATTTTTTCCCTGAAAACCATGGAAACCACCGGCTGGCTCTTCGATCTCTATCCCCTGCACGACCACATGGTCTTGTGGTTCATCACCGCGGCCGGGGAGCGGCTACGGCTGGAAGATGAGTTCCCTTATGTCGTCTATCTGGGGGGGCCGGAGGCGCGGCTCCGCAGCTTGGCCCGGGCCTGGGGGAACCGGGGTTGGCTGCGCCGGGCCTATCCCTTTCGGGGCCGGGACCTGTGGAATGGCCAGGAACTCCCGGTCCTGGCCCTGGAACTCAGCTCTTATCATCACCTGCCCCGCGTCCGGGCCTGGCTGGGGGCCCAGAAAGAAGGGCTGGCCGGGTACAACTGCGACCTGGACCTGGCGGCCTATTATCTCTACCGCCATCGGCTCTGGCCCTGCGCCTGGTATGACCTGGAGGCCCGGGACGGGCGGCTGCTGCGCCTCTCGCCATTGGAAGAGCAATTTGCCCTGGAGTTCTCCCTGCCGTCCCTGGATATCCTGACCCTGGGCCTCACCCGGGACCCCCTCATCCCTTTGGCCGCGGGCAACAGCCTGGCCGTGGGTGGGGATGATTACCGTCTGGAAATTGAGGCCCAGGACATCCCCGGCCTGGTCCGGGAGTTGGCCCGGGTGCTGCGCAGCCAGGACCCGGACTTGGTGCTGAGCGATTGGGGGGATGAAGAAATCATCCCCCACCTGTGGCAGTGGAGCCGGCGGTTTGGCGTGCCCCTGCCCCTGGACCGGGAGCCGGAGCCGGTGCCCCGGCGGTTCAAAGGCGGCCGCAGTTACTTTTCCTACGGCCAAATTATCTACCAGGGCGCGTCCGCGCCTTTCTTCGGCCGCTGGCACCTGGACCGGCGCAATTCCTTTTTCTTCCGGGAAGCGGGACTCCAGGGATTGGTCCAGATCGCCCGCCTGGGCCAGATGCCCCTGCAACAGGCGGCCCGGACCAGTCCCGGCACGCTGATCACCTCCATGCAACTGGCCCGGGCCGTGGCCGACGGCATCCTTATCCCCTGGCGCAAGGGTGAGCCCGAACGCTTCAAAAGCGCGGCGGAACTCCTGGTCATCGACAAGGGCGGTCTGACCTTCATGCCGCCGGTGGGGGTGCACTTCCAGTCCGCGGAACTGGACTTCGCGTCCATGTACCCTACCATCATGACCATCCACAATATTTCGCCGGAGACGGTGAATTGTGAGTGTTGTGATGTGGGGGAGGGGGTCGGAGTAGCGATGCAGGGGGAAAAGGTTAAAAGGTTAAAAGGGGAAAAGGGATTGGCGGATATAAACCTGGACCGGGTAGATTCAATTCCCCTTTTCCCCTCTTCCCCTTTTCCCCCCGGATTAAAGTCCTGGCCCTCCCCCCACAAATCAGTCCCCGAGGCCGGCTACCGTCTCTGCCGGCGGCGGGAGGGGCTGGTGCCCCGGACCCTGCGTCCAATTTTGGCCTTACGGGAAAATCTCAAGGCCCGGGCCCGGGAAGTGGTACCGGGGGAGGCCCGGCAGTATCAGGAACGGCAGAACGCGCTGAAGTGGATGCTGGTCACCTGCTTCGGGTACTTGGGGTACAAGAACGCCCGTTTTGGGCGCATCGAGGCCCATGAGGCGGTGACTGCCTACGGCCGGGACAAGCTGCTCACGGCCAAGGAAATTTGCGAGGCCGCGGGCTACCGGGTGCTGCACGGGTTGACGGATTGCCTGTGGATTAAGAAGCCGGAGGTGGATAAGGGGGAGTTGGAGGCGCTGTGCCAGGAAATCTCCCGGGCCACCGGCGTCAAGCTGGCCCTGGAAGGAGTCTACCGCTGGATCGTGTTCCTGGCCTCCCGCCAGGACCCCCAGCGGCCCGTGGCCACCCGCTACTTCGGGGTCTTCGAGGACGGGCAGCTCAAGGTGCGGGGGCTGATTTGCCGGCGCCGGGACACGCCCCCTTTCGTGCGCCGGGTCCAGGAGGCGCTGCTAGAACGGTTGTCCACCGCGGCAGACGCGACTGACCTGGCCGCGCTACTGCCGGAACTGGAGGAGATGGCCGGGGATTTTCGCCAGCGCCTCCGGGCCGGGGACCTGACTCCCCAGGACCTGGTGATCACCCGGGTGCTGTCGCAGCCGGTGGAGGAGTACCGGGTGGACACCGCCACGGCCCTGGCGGTCCGGCGGCTTCAGGCCGCGGGCATCCACCTGGCGCCGGGGGAAAAGGTGCGCTACGTGCAGTTGGAGCGAAAGGGCCCCAAGGAGACCCGGGTCCAGGCCGCGCCTTTCCTGGACAGCCTGGAGCGCTACGACACCGGCCACTACCTGGAACTGCTGGACCGGGCGATAGAGGAAGTACTGCTGCCGTTTGCGGAAGTGAGCAGTGAGCAGCGAGCAGCGAGCAGTGAAGAGAGGGGACTGGCACGTCTACGGAAAGTTCAAGGTTCAAGGTTTAAGGTTCAAAGTTAAGACGGCACAAAGCGGTAGCACAGACTTTCCAGCCAGTGCGGACAATTCTTGCGTCTTCAGAAGGATGACTTTTCCGAAGGGTGGCCTTACGTGCCATCATTCTGCTATTAAATAATCCATACCTTAAGCAAGGTATTTAATACTGCTGACAGGGTATGTTAACTGGCTTCGATTTTGTCTTATCAATAAGATAAGATACACCTTGGTGTTCTCGATACGTATAGTTTTTGTTGCTATAGGAGATGCCACTGGCAGTAAGGTCAATGGTTAGCAGCTCGGTAGCGTTAGTTTTTTGGAAAACCAAATGGGCTGTTTGGGGTGTAGCCTCACCTTTTTCTTTAATAAAGGTAATCGTAAATACTCTCCCATCTTCACAACGGAATTTATAGGGTCCTAGATCTTCAGCAGCCGCACTTGCTATTATAATTAATGACCAGATAACGGTTAAGGCAAAAACACTAATTACCACCAGATATCTCTTCAGATTACCCATGGCTTCCTCCTTATAAACAATATTTATCAGCTTATTATAATGACCCGACAGAACGGAATATTTAATGAGAGCCTTCACTCCGCGGCGCTCCGTTCAGAATGACAGAATAAATGTCTTACGCTGAGTCTCAGGGAAAAAAGTTATGGCCTGATTGCCCAATATGTCCGGTGCGTAAAACGCACCCTACAAAAACCTTATGCGGGTTGGGAGGGGGGTGTGGGGGTGAGGGTAGGGACCTTAGGTCCCTGGCCCTCCCCCCGCATCTCAATCTCCCTAGCGCCGCAGAAACCGGGCCAGTTCGCGGCCGTAGAATTCGCGGGCGTCTTCGTCGGTGGGGCGGCTGAAGGTGGTGGCCCCTTTACCTTCCGGGGCCTTTTTGAGGATAATGCCCTTTTCACCGAAAAGTTTCAGGGCGTTTTGGAAGGTGGCTTCCGACAAGGCTTCGGCCCGTTCCACTTCCCCCAGCTTGTGGAGTTTCTGGCCGATGGACTGGATGCGTTTCAGGAATTCCTTTTCGCTCCGGGGTTTCTTTTGCAGGTATTTAATGGAGCGGAAGACGATCCAATAGGATTCCAGGTAGTTATAGAGGAGGTTAGCGAAATAGGCCAGTTCCTTGAGGCCGGACGCGGATATAGTATACCGGCCTTTTTCCCGGTCCAGGATGACCACCACGCCCCGGGAGCTGAAATAGTCCAGCGTCTGCTCCACCTGGGTTTCCGGAGAGAGGTTGCTGAAGATGAATTCGTTTTTGAACAGGTCGGTTAAAAAGTCGAAGTCCGCCAGAATCTCGTCCCGGCCGAATTCGAAGCCGTGGCCGGCCAGGATGGCCAGGGAAACCAGGGACGCGGGCAGGAAGAAGTGAATGATATTGTTCTTGTAGTATTCCAGTAAGGGCCGCTTGGTTTCATCGATGCTATAGCCCCCCAGCCCCAACTCATCGGTCAGGCCTTCCTCTTTTTCGATGGGAGCGATGAGTTTCCGGGACTCGCAAAGTTTCAGGGTATCTTCCACGGCCTGGGGCAGGCTATCCAGGGAATCGGCCCGGTGGACCTTCTGGTCCTGAAGATAATCGTGGAGCACCTGGATAATCTGCAGCAGTTCCCGGCGGTAGACGCCTTTGCGGGGGTAGGTGAGGAGCGCGGCGCAGACCAGAGCAAAGGTGGTGACCACGGAGATGCGGTTGATGGCCTGGATAATGCGGTAGGCCAGATCTTGGCCATGGTTGGCCACTTCCGCGGCCTGGTCCGGGGTAGGCGGCAGCTGGGCCAGATATTCCTTGAGGGAGATGGGTTCACTGAACTGGATATAGGCCTGGCCGTAGCGTTTCCGCAAAAACTTCCTGGCTTTCACCAATTGTCCCACCGATTCCTCTTCTTTTTTGCCCCCCTCCAGTTCCTTGAGGTAGGCCTTTTCTTCGATCACCTGATCATAACCGATGAAGGTGGGTACAAAGATCAAATCCGGGGTAGCCTGGTCAAAGTAAGTCTTCAGGATCATGTTGAGGAGACCCAGCTTGGGCAGAACCAGCTTGCCGGTGCGGCTCCGGCCCCCTTCGATGAAAAATTCCAGGTTATAGCCGGACTTGATCATGGTCTTGATATAAGCGTAGAGGACCTCGGCGTAAAGTTTGCCGCCCAGGAAGCGCCGCCGGATAAAGAAGGCCCCGGTATTTCTGAAAAAATGACCCAGCGGCCAGAAGGCCAGGTTCTTGCCCGCGGCAATGCGGGGCTGCTGCAGATGGTGCTGATAAATGAAGTGGTTGAGAATCAGATAATCGATGTGGCTCTTGTGGCAGGGAATGAAGATGAGGTTGCCCCGCTGCCCGGCTTCCCGCACTCTTTCAAACCCGGCTTCATCCCAAACGATGCCTTCAAACAGGCCCTGCCACAGCCAAGACAACACGCGGTCAAAGGCATAGAGATAAAAGACGTTAAAATCCGCGGCGATTTCCCAAAAATAACCCTGGGCGGTATTTTTTATTTTGGAAAGCTTTTTCTTCTCCGTCTCCGCCAGATGTTCCATGAAACGGGTGAGGCCGGAGTCCGTCAGGGTCAGTTCCAGGAATTCCTCCCGGGACTTGATGACCGGGCCGGTAATGACCCGCCGCTGCAAATCGATGCGCCGGATCAGTTCCTGCCGGATTTGCCGGGCCAGGGGGGTCAGAGGCCCGCCCTGGGGGGCAGTGGCCAGGAACTCCTTGAGGTTAAGGGGTTCAGCCACTTCCACCACCGCCCGCTTGGACTTGAAGAAGCAGAGACCTAGTTTCCGCAGTTTTCCGGGATTTTCACTATCGCCGAAAAAGAGTTGGAACAGGCCCTTGTATTCGCGGCCCGGGTCCTTTTCGTAGATCACCATCTGCGGCACCAGGAAGATGGGGAAATCGAGCCCCGCCTGGATTTCCAGGAGATGGCGGATGGGATCTTCCCGGGGTTTGAGAAAACGCTGGCGGAACCCCACCTGGTCCACCAGGAACATCAAAGAGCCCCGCTTTTCCTGGAGCATCTTGTGAAAATAGCCGTCTTGGAAGGGGTTGGGCCAGGAGCGGCGGCGGGTGAAATAGTCCAGGGCCGCGGAGATAATTTGCAGCAGGTGGGAAAAAGGCTGCCACATCCACAGGTTCAGGTCGAAGGCCACTTCCGGGGCCACCATCCCCAGGTCCTGATAGCGGCGGTTGAAGAAGAGAAAATCCAGATGGCTCCGGTATTTCAGGGTATAGACAATGGCTCCCTGGCCGGCCAGTTCCTGGATGCGCTCCCGGTGCTTGGGATGCACCGTCACCCGGGAGAAAAAGGGGTCCAGAGTCCAACGCAGCAAAAAACCGGGGCGCCGGGGCAGGTAGCCGGCGTAATGAAAGTCATGGCCGCCCAGCCAGCCGGTGAGGCGGCGGCATAAGCGACCAAGAAATCCTTTTCCTTTAGCGGGGCTTACGGGACCGGCACTGCCGGGTCCCTGATCTTGGGGTTCCAGACCCATGTCTTAACCTTGCAACAATCTTTAACTAAACGTCTAAATATATAAGCAAGTCCCTGATTCTGTCAACCGAAATAGGGCTGTGGGATCGAGCTTGGCCGGGAATAGCAATATGATGCCATTGCAAAAAAAAACCGGATTTTAGTGGGAGATTGCCGGCAACTTCTGGTATAAAGGCTAAATTTGGGTTTATCCGCGCTGCCGGAAACACCGTCGCGCCTTACGCCACAGGAGGAAAAGATGAAGAAAATCGAGGCCATCATCCAATCCTATAAATTGGAGCCGGTTAAAGAGGCCCTGCACGCACTGAGCATTCAAGGGATGACCGTCACTGAAGTTAAAGGCTTCGGCCGGCAAAAAGGCATCCGGGAAGTATACCGGGGCTTGGAATATAAGGTGGATCTGATACCCAAGGTGAAAATCGAAGTGGTGGCTGCAGATGACAAGGTGGATGCCATTACCGCGGCCATTATCGAACAGGCCCGCACCGGCCGGGTGGGTGACGGCAAGATCTTCATTTATCCTCTGGCCGAGGTGATCCGCATCCGTACCGGCGAGACGGGAGAAGCAGCGCTGTAAAAATAGTTCCGAGTTCCTGGTTCCGAGTTCCGAGTTAAGGGAATACACCGGGAAATGTTAATAGGCTATGGGTTAACATATTGATATCACTCATAGTCTGGTTTCAAACCCGCCCCTGTCGGGCTCGGCCCTCCCACCTCCCGCCCTCCTGAAGGTTTTGGTATAATTTCAGGAAGAAAGAAAAATGGTGCCCCGGTCTTCCCTTGATTTCCACCCTGCCGGATACTAACTTCAACCAACCTAAACCTTAATCCATATCCGGGTGCGGGTGTGCCCCGCCCGGTCGAAAGGAGTACCCATGGCCGAAGATCTGTTGGCCAAAGGGGCCATTGTGCAGCGCGATAAAGAGACCTACGCCATCGCCCCCCATATCCCTGGGGGCATCATCACCGACTTCGACCTTTTGCGGCGGCTGGCTGACGCGGCCGAAAAATACGGCGCCAAGGCCATCAAACTCACCTCCGCGGAGCGTTTTGCCCTGGTGGGGCTTAACCCAGATGATCTGGATCAGGTCTGGCAGGAGTTGGGGATGGTGCCGGGAGCCGCCTTGGGTTTATGCGTCCGCTCCATTAAGATTTGCCCAGGCACCGCTTTTTGCCGTCTGGGAGTGCAGGATTCAGTGGGGGTGGGGCTAAAGCTGGATGAAAAATATCACGGTATGCCGTTACCCTATAAATTTAAGATCGGGGTGTCCGGCTGCGGCAATAACTGCTCGGAGAGCTCCATCAAGGACCTGGGCCTGGTGGGCACGGCTAAAGGCTGGCGGGTGCTGGCCGGAGGCTACGCCTCGGGTCTGCGTCCCCGGCTGGCGGACGTCATCGCCAACGGCCTGAGCGATGACGAGGCCCTGGACCTGACCGCCCGGGTCCTGGACTGGTTCAAACAGGCCGACAAAAAGAAACGCCTGGGCAAGGTCATCGATGAAATCGGCCTGGCCGCGTTCCAGGAACAGCTGGGTTTGCCAACAGAGTGAGTGAGCAGTGAGCAGTGAGCAGGAACCCCCTGTCCCTGTGCGGCTTGTTCTTCATTTCCGTGAAAAAATCGTAGTGGCGGGCGTCCCCGCCCGCCATAGTCTTTCTGAGGCTACAGAGGGTGGGCCGTGCCCACCCTTCATCTTTTTCTAGGGGGGCGGACTCCAGATTCGCCCCCTATCTATTTGCGGATAACGGAAACGAGGCGATAAGGTCTTTTTTCAGATCACAGATGCCGCTTACTGCCTACTGCTCACACAACCGGGCGATCTGCTCCATGAGGGATTGAGTCAGGGCCGGAGCTTGCCGGTGGTCCGGCGCGCTCAGGGGCGGGCCGACTTTCACCTCTGCCTGGTAACCCAGGGCGCAGGCCCGGTAAGTCAGGCCCACGGGGAAAAAGGGCAGGGGCCTCAGGCCGTTTTGGCCCTGGAGTTTGAGGAGCAGCTGAATGAGGCGGTGTTTGCCGGGACCCACACCGCCCCGGACATAGGTGCCTTCAGGGAAAAGGACGATGCAGGCCCCTTGCTCCAGCAAAGGCTGCAGCCGTTTAAAAGAGGACAGGGTGGCCCGGGGCCGCTGCCGGTCCACGGGCACTCCGCCCCAGGCGCCCAGCAGTTCCCGGATGAAGGGATATTGAAACAGCTCGGCCTTGGCGATGTAGTGCAGGGGCAGGGGCAGGGCCGCGCCCACCATGGGGATGTCTTCCCAGCGCTGGTGCTTGGGGCAGATGATGGCCGGGCCGGACGCGGGCAGATGCTCCAGGCCCTCCACCCGCAGCCGGAAGAAGCGGCCCAGCGTCTGGCGGGTCAGCCAGCGGCCCAGGGCATAAAAATTGGGGGAAAAAGAACGGGTCATGGTGAATAAAATATTTAGATAATATGAATTATCGTCTAATCTTAGCGATAAGCAAGAGGCTGTCAAGAAAATCGAGGATTAAGGCTGGAGAAGTGAATTATGGCCCGACTTCTCATTCATCCGGGAGAGCATCTGGCTGATGAACTGAAGGCGCTGGGTATGAGCGCCAACCAGTTGGCCAAGGAATTGGGTGTGCCCACGAACCGGATCACCGAAATCATTCGGGGCAAAAGGGACATTTCCGGAGATACGGCCTTGCGCCTGGGCCGCTGGTTCGGCACCGGCCCGGATATCTGGATGAACCTGCAAAAAAACTACGAACTGCGGCTGGCGGCCCAGGAAATAGGGGAGGCGCTAGAAAAAATTCCCCAGAATCGCCTCAAGATAGTTCCTCAGGTGCCGCTGGCCCATTCATAAAGTAGGGAAGTCCGCAAGGGTGCGTCTCGCCCGTCCCACCGTCGCACAGGCGAGACGCCTGTGCCACCAAGTTCTTTGCTATTGTATATTCTTGCGGCTTACTTTGCGCCTTTGCGTCTTTGCGTGAGGGATATTTTTTCGGAACAGCTCCTCATGTGCCTGCGGTCCACCCGCAAAGCACGAAAAGAATCGTAGGTGCGGGCGTCTCACCCGCCCTGGTAATCCGCACAGGCTGGAAAGCCTGTGCTACCGCTCAAGAACTTTTAAGGACAGGAAAACCACGATGATCTATCTAGACTACAATGCCACCACTCCCGTTGCCCCGGAGGTCTTTCAGGCCATGCGGCCCTATCTGGAGGCGGAGTTCGGCAATCCCAGCAGCGATTATCTTTTGGGGATCAGGGCTAAAGACGCGGTGGCTCGGGCCCGGGACCAGGTCGCGGCCCTGATCGCTTGCAAGCCCCAAGAACTCATCTTCACCAGCGGGGCCACGGAGGCCAACAACACCGTGCTCAAAGGCGTGGCCCGGCTGCGGGGCCAGGGGCAGATCATCACCACGGCCATCGAGCACCCCGCGGTGCTGGCCCCCTGCCGGGAACTCCAGTCCCAGGGCTTTGAGGTCAACATCCTGCCGGTGGATTCGCAAGGGCGGGTGGACCCGGACGCGGTGCGCCGGGCCATTACCTCCAAAACCATCCTGATCAGCGTCATGCACGCCAACAATGAGACCGGGGCGCTGCAACCCATCAGCGAGATCGGGGAAATAGCCCGGGCCGCAGGGGTCTGGTTCCACACCGATGCGGCCCAAAGCTCCGGGAAGATTCCGGTGCGGGTGGCGGAACTGCAGGTGGATTTCCTTACCCTGGCGGGCCATAAGTTCTATGCCCCGAAAGGGGTGGGGGCCTTGTACGTGCGCACGGGTTGCGCGTTCACCCCCCTGATTCAGGGGGCTGGCCAGGAAGGAGGACGCCGCGCGGGCACGGAAAACGTGCCGTATCTGGTGGCCCTGGGGGAAGCCTGCCGTCTGGCCCGGGAGCGGGTGGCCGAGGATGGTCCGCGTTTCCGCAGCCTGCGCAACCTCTTACATGCGCGGTTATTGGCGGGGTTTCCTGAACTGGTCCTCAACGGCCCCGAGGAGGAACGCCTGCCCAATACTCTGAACGTCTCGTTTCCGGGGTTTTCCGGGAGCGACATCCTGGGGGGCATCCCGGAATTGGCCGCGTCCCTGGGGGCTGCCTGTCACCGCGGCGAGGAAACCATCTCCCCGGTGCTGGCGGCCATGGGGGTGGCCCCCGAGTTGGCCCGGGGCGCGGTGCGTCTGAGCGTGGGACGATCCACCACCGAGGAGGAAGTAAGGGAGGCCGCACGCCTGCTTTTGGGCAGGGTGGGGGTGCTCCGGAAGTGATTTTGGGAACCTGCTGCCCCGAAAAGATTGGCCTCACGCAAAGGCGCCAAGGCGCAAAGAAAGACGCAAAATATTAAGATTTGACTGATGGCATGCATAATACCAAGTCGCCATCAAAAAGGTAATTATTGATTGTCATTTTGAACGGAGCATAGCGGAGTGAAGAATCTCGTTTTTGCTACAGCCACTTGAGATTCTTCGCTGCGCTCAGAATGACAATTTTACTCGTTTGATGCAACCTGCTATAAGCCTTAGCAAATATGGTCTTATAAAAAAATGAAGGGGCACCTCCCCCTGAGGCGTCCCTTCCCAGATACCCCTTTTTTTCCGATTAAAGCTTACCGCTCCATGAGCATGTTGGCGATTATGCTGTTGGCCACTTTTTGGGTATCGGCAGAATAGGTGCCCTGATTAACGGCCTGCTGGATGGATTCCACCTTATCTTGCCGTATATTCGGAGTTTGGCCGATGACGTCCGCGGCCTTTTGCATCAGGCGGGCCTGCTGGGACACAACAATATTATCGTTTCCAGCATCCAGGCTATCCGCAGAGGTTTTGCCTGTCCGCGACCCTACCGCCCCCGTCTGCTCGCTCTGCAGTTGGCTGACGCCAGTTCCTTGAATATCCGCGATTTTCATAACAACCCTTGTTCAAAGTTATCCATCAGAATTGGCAAAGTCAAGCTTTACCATGCCTTGCTCACTGCAAGGCTCCTTGTAACATATAAAATACAAATGGAGAGCAAGCCCTTATCACCCGGCAACACTCCTAATATTAATAGAGTTGCCGGCGTACTTAAAGGACTTCCCCACCCATCCTTGATGTGAGAAAGCAGGCAGCTTCCTGCCTCTTACTTTGCTTATCGGCCGGGGGGGAAAATAACTAAAAAATTTTTGCTTATAATTCTCCCGGCCACCAGATATAGAGAAATTGAGGCCCGCCCACTATCCAGGAGAAGTCCGGGACCTGGGAATAGATATTGGGCACGTAGCTATCGGGGCGATGGTAGCGCACTACTTTCGCCTCTTCCGGCAGGCCGGCCTGCTCCCGGGCGATCCTGATGGCGTCATCCAGGTATCCCAGACTGTCCACCAGACCCAAATCCTTGGCCTGGGCGGCAGTAAAGATGCGGCCGTCCGCCACCCGTTTCACCTGACGGAGATCCATCTTGCGGCCTTCGGCCACTACGTTGACGAAATCCTGGTAAAGGCTGTTGATCACATCCTGCATCATCTGCTTTTCTTTTGGGGTGGCAGGCCGGAAGGGGGACCAGAAGTCTTTCCATTTACCGCTTTTCACCACTTCGCTGTCCACCCCCACCTTGTCCATCAAACCTTTGATATTCAGCTTCATGGCCAACACGCCGATGGAGCCGGTGATTCCGGTGGGATTGGCGACGATGGTGTCCCCCGCCTGGGACAGATAATAAGCTCCGGAAGCGGCCAGACCCATGAAGCAGCACACCACCGGCACCCCGGTTTTCTTCTTAAAATTCAAAAGTTCGTGGTGAATGATGTCCGAGGCGCTGACCGTGCCCCCCGGGGAATTGATCCTCAAGATCAGGGCCTTGATGTGGCTATCCTTGGCGGCCTTATCCAGGACCTCTTTGACATAGCCGGGGGTGGTCACCGTACCCAGGCTAAAGATACTATGGCGCCGGGTCTCCATGATCACGCCGGAGATATCCACCAGGAGGATTTTATCTCGGCCGAAGCCGGAAATCACCTTTTCTTTCAGGGGCTTTTGCTCTTCGAAGAGGTCCACCTTGACGGTGATGCAACCGGCCAACAGCAACAGGAGCAGTGCGGCCAGGAGCCGGCGGCCAATCTTGCCAAGATTCATAATGTCTCCGGATTACCGCAAGTTTCCTGAAGAAGAAAGGTGGAGGGCCGGAGCCGGAGCGCCATTATCTCACTCGTTCGCCAGGGCCAGGCGCCGCAGCAAACTCAGGGCCTCCCGCTGGTCGTCCTTAAGATTCCGGAGTAGCAAGGCATGCTGGGTAGCCTGCAGCACCTGGTCCAATTGCTGCCGGGCTGCTTCCTCGCGGTGCAGTTTGATCAGAGTTTCCGCCAGATAAAGATGGTTGGTGCTGTTCTGCGGGGCCAGGCGCACGGCCCTGGTCAGGTGTTGCAGAGATTTCTGCAGGTCGCCCACGGAGAAGGGCCAGGAGGGGGCTTCAAAGTAAATGCGTCCCAAGACCCGCTGGCTGCCCGCCTGATCATAGGCGTCGTCAATAGCTTGAGCCTTTTTCAACTCTTCCATGATCTGGGGCAGCAGCCGCCGCCCCACCATGGCGCCCCCCGTATCCGCCAGGCCGCAAAGGTGCATGGCCAGCCAATAATGGCCCTCCACCCGGTTGGGGGCTTCCTGAAGGAGCATCTCGGCGTAGCGCCGGCCCTCCTCATAATACTTTTGCCGCTGCTCCCGGCCGGTCAATTCCCCGATAATGAAACAGGTGCGGGCGAGACGAACTAAAAGGAAAACTTTGGGGGGCGAAGACTGGGACAATCTGGCCGTATAAAGGTCCAGGGCCTTGAGGGCCGCGGAAAGGCCGAGGGCCGGATCTTTTAAAAGGTTGTCGGCTTCCGCTACAGGGTCTTCGGCCCAAGCCGGGACGGTGAGGAGGAGCAAGAAGATCAGGGAGGGGACCAACATCATTATTTTTTTGTATGAGAGTACCATGTTTATATTTTGCAGATCCCAGGTCCGGTGATATACCAACCTTGCCGGGATGGGAATCCGGCAGGGGTGGAGAATTTTTTCCCTAGACCATAACATATTCAGGCCCATGGGACAAATGCTCTCTTTCCTCCGGTAAGAGCAGGGCTCAGGGTAAAAAACCCCTTGACAGTTTCTAAATAAGTGATAAAAAATATTCGTTTGAGGATATAGCACCTCTTTCTGCCACCCACCACCCGCTGCCAGTCTGCCGCGGGATCTTGCCGGGCGGAAAGAGCGATTTAACGGCGGGGAGGGGGTTGGAATGGATGCCGGGCGTCAGGGTGAAACCCAACGAGCCCTTCGAGGTCGCCCTAAAACGCTTTAAAAAGCAATGCGAAAAAGCGGGAATCCTCTCGGAGATCCGCAAACGGGAACATTACGAAAAACCCAGCATTAAGCGTAAGAAGAAAATTTTGGCGGCCAAGAAACGGGCTTTGAAAAAGCTCCGCAAGATTGAGGGTTCATGACCTCCCTTACTCAGCGGCTGGATCAGGCCTTCAAGGATGCTCTCAAAGAGCGGCAGGCCGTGGCGTTATCCACTTTGCGGATGCTGAAAACCGCCATCCGCCATCGGGAAGTGGATCTCAAACGCCAGGTGACCGAAGCAGAGTTGCAGGCAGTGATCAACACGCAGGTCAAACAGCGGCGGGAGGCCATCAGTGAATACACCAAAGCCGGGCGGCCCGACCTGGCAAGCAAAGAAGAGGAGGAACTAAGCGTCCTCCTCTCTTTTTTGCCGCCTCAACTTACCCCAGAGGAAGTTGAGGCGGAAGTTTTCAGGATCATTCAGGAATTGGGTGCGACCAGCTCCAAGGAGCTGGGCAAGGTAATGAAGAGCGCCATGGCCTCTCTATCAGGCCGGGCTGACGGGAAGGTGGTCCAGGAGATCGTGCGGCGGCGTCTAGGCTCCTGATCCTTCCCCCCTTTACCAGGACATCTGGAGGGGCATGCCGGAGCAAACCTTGACCGCCCTGGAATTTCCCGGGGTACTGGGGGTGGTGCAGGAATATGCCATCTCCGCCCCGGGCCGGAACTTCCTATCTACTCTGCGACCGGTTAACCATCTCTCAAGCATCCGGGCCAAGTTCCAGGAGATCCACGAATTACAAGACCTTGAAAGCCGGGAGGGGGAGCTGCCGCTCTCTGATTTCCCAGATCTGTCCTCCTGGCTGACCAAGGCCCTGGTGCGCGGCAGTTTACTGCCGGCCGCGGCCTTTAATGATATTTTGCTGGTGCTGCGCCTCGCCAAGCAGTGCCGGCAATACCTCCTCCAGAGCGAAGCCTATCCCCTGCTGGCCAGCCTGGCCGGCGGCCTCCACGATCTAGTCTCTTTGCGTAAAGCGATTGCCCAGTGCATCAGCCCCCATAACTTCATCCTGGATCAGGCTTCCCCGGAGCTGGCCGCGGTGCGCCGGGAGATAGGCCAGACCCGGGAGAGCCTCAACCGGCAGATCAAGCAGAACTTTTTCGGGAGCGAGTATCAGGACGCGCTCCAGAGTCCCACCATCTCCCAGCGCCACGGCCGCTACGTCATCCCCGTCAAGGCCGATCACAAAGGCGCGATTGCCGGCATCATCCACGACCAGTCCCAGACCCGGGCCACTTTTTTCCTGGAGCCCCTGGCCATTGTCGAGCAGAACAACCAGCTCAACCTTCTGGCCAACCGGGAAAAGCGGGAGGAAGAGGCGGTGCTGCGGCGACTCACGGACCTGGTCCGCAATGACCTGGAGGAAATCCGGGAGATTCTGGCCGCGCTGGCCGAGGTGGACGGGTTGCAGGCCAAGGTGCGCTTTGCCCGGAACTACAAGGCCCGGGAGCCCATCTGGCGGTCGCAACCTGGCGTGGACCTGCGCCTGGCCCGCCATCCCCTGCTGATGCAGCGCCGCTACCAAAACCCGCAAAACCCGGAAGTGGTGCCCATTGACCTGAAACTCACGCCGGAGCAGCGCTTTCTCATCATTTCCGGGGCCAACGCCGGGGGCAAGACCGTGGCCCTGAAGACCCTGGGG
>JAKAKP010000112.1 GCA_021813445.1 Deltaproteobacteria bacterium | reverse complement strand
GGTAATCCTGCTCCATCATTTTCATGACGGTGCGCTTTTTCCTTTCCTCATCGATCAGGCCGTAATTGGGCCGGTCCCAGTCGAAGATCTCCTCCAGGCGCTTGAACATCCGCTCGTAGCCGCCGGCGTAGGTGGGCAGAAAGGCGATGACCACCGCGTCCTTCGGGATTTCGTCCAGGAGGTCGAATATGTCCCGGGAGGTGTAAGCCTCCAGCCGGATTTCTTTATTGCGCTCTTGCAGCTTGGCCACGGTGCCCTGGTGGAAGTCTTTAAAGTTGTCCAGATAGTGACCCCAGTGCCGCTGCTTGAAGAGGTTGTTGGCCTTCTCGTATTTCAACATCTCAAAGAGGACCATGACCGTGGCTGCTTTGCCCTCCACGTCTCCCAGGTAAGGCTCCAGCCAGGCAAACTTCTCCTCCCGCACCTCCATGCGGAAGGGTTGCCCGGCCAGGTAGGCCCCCAGGACTCCTGAATAAAGGCTCACGTCATTTCCCCAGAGTTTGGCCTTGGGGCTGGCTTTGGACAGAATCTGCTCCACCGTGAAGGCGCCGGAGCACCCCACGTAGACCTGCCGGCCGTCGAAGGCCGGGGCCGTTATTGCCCAGCCATCGGCGGGTTTCAGCGTTTATGGAACCGATGAAGGCCATCTATCCTCTCTTGGAAAAGACCTTAAAATGCTTTATAATTGACAACACAGGAGGACAGTTCCCATGCGTAACGCCGATATTTCCCAAGAGGGCGCCTCTTCAAAAGGAAAGCCGAACCGGAAGGTCCAGGCAACCGCCGTTCCCCTGCTGGTGTCGAATCTTGACTGGAGCGCCGAAGAGGTGAAGGAAACTCGTGCCCGCCTGGCTTCCTTGGAAGAAGACTGGGACGCCCCGGGCATGGAGGAATATGACCACCTATAAACGGGGGGACGTAATCCTCGTCAAATTTCCCTACTCGGACCTGGTCAGATATAAAAAGCGGCCAGCCCTGGTGGTCCAGGATGAGACCGTCGAAACCGGGTTGAGCCAGCGGGTGGTGGTTCAAATAACCTCCAACCTGAACCGCACCGGAGATACCCGGGTGCCGGTCAAGAAAGATAGTCCCGACGGCCAGGCCATGGGAATTCTCTCGGATTCTGTCATCGTTGCCGATCATCTGGCTACCGTCCTTCCCAGAGAAATCGATAAAGTGATTGGCCGCTGCACCTTTATGCCAGAGGTTGAAACTGCGTTGAAACGGGTGCTTGGCCTCTGATTTTTCCTCTCCAACCAATCCTGATCTGGAGCGGGTCGGTGGAGTCGGACCACCAGCACCACCTGGTCGATGATGCTCTCACCACGAGTCCCCGCCGCGACTTTCCCCTATCTGGCCGATGCCATACTGCTCAGCCACTCAGTATGACGCTTAGAGCTGGGGATAAACTCCTCGATGAGCACGCCGGTGTGCTTCCGCAGCCAAGCGGCCACCACCCGGCGGTGGCAGAACTCGCCAGGCGGTTCGAAACACAACATGATAAAGTTGTCGCCACCCATCTCCCGGATCACCTGCATGGGGTCGAGCTTGTCCAGGACCTGGGCACGGTAAAGCGGGATGAACTTCTCCGGTTCCATGATCTTGATCAGGTCCCGGGGCGGGGCCAGCGCCTTGTATCGCCGCCCCCGCCAGCCCCGGGGGATCCCCAGGGAGATGGCCACCGCCTGGGGCAATCGCCCGGCGATCTTGAAATTGCTGGTGAAGATCATCAATTCGCCTTTTTCCTGCGGCCCCCTTTCTTGGCGCGAGCCGTCAAACATTCGGCGCAAAGGCCGGTGGAAATGCCATCAGCACGCATAATGGCTTCCTCCTCGGGATGGTGCTTACACATCTTTTTGGTGGTTTCTCCCATGGTCTTTCTCCTATGATTTTTTTTGTCGAACCCGACTAAATCCATCGGACCCTCGCAGTCGCCTCCAGGCTCAACCCTAAGATCAAGTAATGCAGGGCCTTAATGCCGTGGGTGTCCAAGTCCACCGGTCTAGTCTTGCCTTCCGGCATGTGGTATTTCGTGAACTCGGGGATGGTGTTCACGCATTCTTTGGCGATGGTCAGCCCTCCGGGTTTCCTCTCCCGGGTATTGGCCAGGCGCTGCTTGATCAGGTTCCGGGCCAGGTCCTGCTCCTTGGGGGCGGCCGTCGCGGGCAGCCGGTGCTTGCGCATCCTGACGATGAACTCGGGTTCCGCCGGGTCGCAGAAAAACTTCCTGATCTTGAATTCCTCTCGCCACCCCTGGGCCACCGCCAAGAATTCGTTTAGATAGAGTTCCTTGCGATACAACTCCTGGAAAATCTTGATATGGTCTACCGGAAGCGGCGTGTATTCGGCTACCAGAATCACGGTAGGCTGAAGCAGCCCCCACTTGACGCCGGCATAGACCTTCGACTCAGGCTTCGGTTGGGACTTCTCGGACATCTTTCAGGCTCCGGTAGTAGTCCAGGTTCGACAGCACCCAGCGCCCCAGGCTGTCTTTCCTGGCCGCGGCGATTTTCCCCTCCCGGAGATAGCGGGCGCAGGTCTTCCAGTGCAGCCCCAAAAATCCGGCAATGTCGTGGATGCCCACGTAGAATTCCAGCTTCAAATCCATCACCTAAAACCTCCGGTCCGTAGCCCTGATGACGCTCTCGGCCCCCATCCCCAGGTCAAGCTGATCTCGTTTGATCACCAGAGATTCTTGTGGCGGTTTACCTGGGGAGGTCAGAATTGACGACGTAAATTTCAAGGAACTGTGGTTCTCCTCCATGAATCTCTCGCCATATTTACGATCAACTTCAGGACATAGAGTTGTAATATATTTAACGGTGTTATTCTCTTGGGACACTTTGTCTTGTATAACTATTATTAATATAGCTTTATTTCTAAGTATAATGCATACAACTATGATACACAAAGTCTTATATAGATTTGTTATTAATAAGCTACTAAATTCAATACACTTACACGGGTGTCTTGTCAATCATATAATTTATATCTTGTTGCAAGAAATCCTTGAGTTATCTGATTTTGTCATTCGCAAAATTAGGCGTTCTTTTGCACGGAATCAGTTACTGCCCATGTAACCGCAAGGACAAGGTACGTTTGCTCTGCTTGACTTTATGATGGGGGCCACGGTCATGACTCAAAGCCAGCCGGGGCCATCTTTACCTGAGGGTTGGCATGGCGGGGAGCAAGGGTTGATTTTGGTGGACACGATTAATATATAATAATATCAATGAGATGACTAAAAAGACCCCCATTTTTTGTCTACCAAAAATCACTATAGGGGTATCCATAATATCTATTATTAAAAATGAGAACTGCTTGAGACGTTAGAGAGTTTTCTTTTGACACAAAATAATTCGTATACCTATATTTTTGGGGGTGATGGACATTTTGGGTCATTATTGGGCATTTTGCTTAAATAACTATTTTAAATTATTGCGAAAAGAGGTGTGTCCACCAAAATTTTTCAGACCCTTAAAAAGCTTGCTTCCGTGTCCACCAAACTCCTCGTCCGGGGGTATCAGAGCGTAATGTCCACCAAAGCCTTCATGTCGGGGGTATCAAACTTTAGGAGGTTGGGCTCGGCCTGCTCTATCCGGTTGATCAACTTGAACAGCTTGGGCTCAGGGATATACCCCAGCCGAGAAACCTGGCAGAGATGATGCCTCGTGAAAAAATGCATCTCTCTCTGAATGGTTTTTTTGTCCTCTTCCAATTCTTCGGCCAGGTCTGATTTTTTTACCCCTTCTCCATTTCTGGTCTTCAACAAGCGGTTGAGGATGTGCAGGAAGCGGCGACTCTTTTTGGGATCACATAAAACCCCCCCGATTTCTTGCCGAATATCTTCGTAATCTCCCAGGCCATGGGATTCCAGATAGGCCCTGGCATAGCGCTGTAACCGGCAGTTTTCCGCCTGGTAGATCTTTTCCAGGAACTCGCACACCTCGGCCACATGATGCGGCTCGATGATAACCCGGGTGAAATCCTCATTGGTGGAGAGGTCCAGCACCGCGTAGGCCACGCACAGGCGGGCCAGGGTCTTGCGAAAATCCTCGGGATAGACTATGGGCAAGTCGTCACAACCGCCGAAAATCTTGCTCAGATACTTGGCGGTTTGGCGGATATATTGCGCCGTGTTCTCAGAGATGACGATCTGGTCCTCCTTCAGGTTCCAGGCATAGAAGATCAAGGCCTGCAAGTCCTTTGAGGACAATTGGGGCAGGGTGTCGGGCGCCTGGGGAAAGAAAATCTTTTCTTTGTCTTCAATATCCCAGGCAGTGGCGAACATCACCAAATCCACCCGCCGGATCATCATCTGGGGGAAGATCCCCTGGATGGCTTCGCAGCCATAGCGGTAGGAGTCCATGGTGCGCTGTTCCCAGTATTTCTGTGGATGCCTGGGGTTGCAGTTGAAGATCACCCGGGTGGCCGACTCGAACACCTTCGCCTGGATCCGGTCAATCTTGGTAAGGCCGGTGTCGATGCCTTCGGCCATGGACTTGAGGTCTTCCGTTTTGAGGTCCTGGGCCTCATCCAGGATCATGGCCTGCCGGGACATCTTCAGAAAGGCTCCGGCTTTGACCCGCCAGCCGCGGCGCTCGTCGTAATCGCAGGCGTAAGTGATGCCGGTGCGGGAGGAGGTCATGCCGGACACCCGGGTGCCGACGCCGGCATACTCGAAGATGGACTGCGCGATGGTGGTTTTGCCGGTACCGGTGTCGCCGATGACAATGGCCGAAAGCCAGCCCCGGATGCGCCCTTCCCCCGGTAGATCGATCCACAAAGGCGAGCAGAGGGTGAGCAGACAACCCAGATGGAGGTCGTCCCGTTCATAGATTCGGGTAACGTGCTGGGCCAGGTCCTGGACAATCTCTTGGGGAGACAGGGCCTGAAGCTTTTCTAGCTGCTCCCGGGCCCGGTCCGGATCAAAGGTTTGATAGTCCTCTTCCAGACGCTCTAAGGTATCGACCAGGACGGTGGGCTGCTGCTTGCGGGGGTGGCTGTGAACTAGGCCGGTAGCCTGGTATTTGCCGATCTCCACCAGGCCGCCGCCCATGACATAAATGGGCTTCTCCACCAGCTCGGTGCGGTCCACCGACATGGGCCCCACCACCTGGTGGGCATAGACTTCCCGGATGGTGAGCCGGTCCTGGTCTTCAACGATGAGAGCCGGCCGTTTGTCTTGGTCGCAAACAAAATCCCGGAGGGACCCTTTCAGCTGGGTATCGCTGGCGGCCACGCTGGCCAGCTGCACCCGATGGCCTAAAGGCACGTCAATGGGTTCCAGGCAGGCGCCGGGGTTTCCCTGAGGGCCGGTGCATTTACCCTCTTTTAGGGCCCGGCAGGAAGTAACCCGCACCCGGGTGACGGCATGGTAGGCCTCGGAGTTCTCGCCGTAGACCAACAAGGGCACGGTGACCCGTTGACCGGCATACTCCGACTTGTCAATCTGGGTGAAGCTGGCAAGCTCAATAGGCTTGGGTAGGTGGCTGGTGGCGGTGGGGTAGGTGTAAGGCGGAGTTTCGGTGATGAGCTTCTTTAAGGCCTCGCCGGAGCCGCCGTCCTTGACGATCCAATCGGTGAGGTCCTTGTGCTCTTTGTCCTGGGTGTCATAGAGCCAGACCGCCTTGAGGGACAACACCCGGCCCGCCGTTACCGCCTCCTTGAAGGCCGGCAGGATAAGGTTTCGCACTCCTTCCCGGCCTTCTACGTCCGCGTCGTACATCACCACTATGTGGCGGCCGTGGAAATGGTTGGTCCATTCCGGCTTGAAGGCCTTGACGCCGTTGGTGGAACTGACCCCGATGCAGCCGGTCTCCTGCTCCGCCAACATACAGTCAAACTCTCCCTCGGTGATTATTACGGTGCTGCCCTGGGGCGCGGCGGCCAGGCGGTCCAACCCCCACAGACGGGCTTCCCCGTAACCGGACAGGTTTATGGTTTTGGGCTGTTTTTTGGAATTGTGAAAACGAATGTTCACCAGACGGGGGCCGGCAGGGGTGGCGTCGAACACCGGAATGGTATGGCGCTCCCGGTGGGTGCACCAGCCCAGGCGGTATTTGGCGATGCTGGCTTCAGAGAGCCCCCGCTTATCCTGGAGAAATTGGCGGAGTTCCGGACTGAGATTTTTTTGAAACCGTTTGACTTCGTCCAATGTCGGCGGCGGCTTGGGGGCCCGCTTATCCGTCGCCTCAATTACCCCGACCTTTTTGCCCAGGCCATAATAAGCGTCTCGCCCGGTAACGTAAAAAGAGCCCTGGTCGGCGATGACGTCAAAAATCCCCCTGGCTAACCAGATTTTGCCTCCCAGGCCGTTCTCCCCAAAATCAACATAAATGCCTCGCTGGGGCCCATCGCCGACATTGATGCCTGCCGATGGATTCTTGTCGGGCCGATAGAGAGAATGGCATTGAATCCAGCCGGCGGCGTTGGGTCTGGCATTAGCCGCGACCCGCAGCCCTACGGCCTGATATTCCGCTAAGATGTCCAACCGGCGGAGGATTTCAGTACGCTGGGAAACATAGTCGGTCATGGTCTTGCTCCCGGTTCACCTCTGGTCTGGCGGCCTTTGGGGTAAGCAGTCATACGTGTCTAAGAATGCTGATAATTTCTTGTTTCATTACACTCCGCCGCGCCCCGGGCAACTAAATCAAAGACTTCATCGACAACGGCATCTCCTGCAAGCCGCCTTCATAATTTCTCAGGGTCTTCAAAACCATCTCGAAGAAAGTCTGGGACAGGCTCACGGTGAGGGCGGTATGCCGGATTTCGTTTTTGGCCGTCTCCAGGCGCGTCTGGGCGTCAGTGTCCAGGGTGGGGGCGCCGCTCCACTCCTCCAGGAGCTTCCAAACCTCGCTATGGAAGCAGTTGTCCCGGTTCAGGAGATGACGGTCCGGCTCGGGGAACTCCTGGTAGAAATCGGGTTCCCTGCCGTCCAGCAGGTCCTGGATG
Organism: Deltaproteobacteria bacterium; assembly: GCA_021813445.1. Taxonomy (GTDB): domain Bacteria; phylum Desulfobacterota; class Desulfobaccia; order Desulfobaccales; family 0-14-0-80-60-11; genus SURF-52. The sequence continues at coordinate 14,942 of JAKAKP010000112.1, read as the reverse complement.
ATACGCCGGGCCATCCGGTTGTAGCGGGGGTCTTTAGTGGCCATCAGGTCCCGCAATTGGTGCAGGTCGCGCCTTTTTAGGGCGACTGTCCAGGGGGCCAGGTCGACCTGGCGGCCGGCCTCGCCCTGTCGCCAATACTCATCCAGGGCCTTGACGCATTCGCGCTGATAGAGGAGGAGCTTGGGCCGGATCGCCGGCTTCACCTTATTGGGATTGATGGTGAACAGCCAACCTGAAAGCTGGTCCAGGGGCAGGCAAAGCATGCGGTAGCGTTTACCGTCCGGGCCAGTTATAGGGCAATACCGGTAACTGAATCTTGGATCCGATTTTATTTTGACGAACTGAGTTTGCAGGTCAATACCCAGGTTTTCGCAGAGCCGCTTAATGGGGATGAAGAGCTGGCCATCTTGATTTTGGACCATCAAAACGGCATCTTCGTGAAACGAAACCTCTTTGAGACTCACGTCGGGTGCGACCAAGTACCACCTCCAGGTTAGTAGCGCGGGAAACCAAAGACCCGCCGGCGCGGCTCTTGGGGGCTGGGCGGCGGGTGAGCTTCGCGAGACCTCGACAATCCGCCTGGTGAATCAATATCATCGGCCTTTGCCGTTTTGATCCCGAGCGAAACGTTCTAAAAGTCGATAGGTAAAACGTTCGGCAAAATGGCGGTCCGGGCAGGTGAAGAAATGGACGCCATATCTTTGGGTCCAGGCGATGACGCTGGCCAAAACGGTCTGGGGGTGCAACCTGGACCGTGCCGGCGGCCGGCGCAGGATGGTTTCCCAATCCGATTCGATGACCACCGCGGCGAACTGGTAGCCGGCCATACGCTCCAGTTCCAGCTGAAACCGGCGGCGCCCCCGGCCGAAGGAGCCGAAGGCGTCGCTTAAACTTTTTCGCTCGATAGTAATCTGGTTCTCAAGACCCTTCAGAGAATAGTCGCCGGTGGCCAAGGTAGCCACTTCCACCACTGGGGGCGGAGTGATGCAGGCGAAATCGTAGCCGGTTTGCTCCCGGGTGTCCCGGAGGATGATCACCGGTCATCCTCCGTGGTGATATTCTCCACCGCTACTCCCGCTTAACGCGCCCCAACAAGGACAACTCAGCCAGGTCGGGGCGGAGGTCGTATAAGGTGATTTCACCATCCGAAGCCACCACAATTTTCTTGGCCATTTGCAGCCCCGGCCGTCTTACCCCTCGATTGATCTTGCGGATATAATCAGGGGTGCAGCCGATTCTCTCGGCGATTTTTGGAGGGATTTTCATGTCCTTCTTTATAGGACGCAGCGTCCTCACTGTCAAGTCTTTTCAGATACGCAAAAATGTCTTGACACGTGGGACAATTTGTCTTAACATCTGCGCATGACCCCCGGCGACCGAATCATGGAAATCCTGCTGGCCAACAAGCGCCTGAGGCGAAGCCCCAGAACCCACGAGGACCTCGCCATACTGATTGGCATGAAGCCCGATACCCTGCGGAAAAAAATCCGCTGGCGAGGCGTCCAGGAGGCGAGCGTCAGGGCCTGGCGGCCAGGGGAAGTGGAGAAGATCGCCCAGGTCTTGGGGGTTCCGGCGGGCTACCTCCTGTTAGGAGAAAAGCCCCGGCCCTTTAAAGCCATTCAACCGGTCATCACCGTCCTGGGGCAATACGCTCAGGTTCCGCCGGAATTAGCGCGGGAAGATTATCTGGCGGTCCCCATGATTGAGGCGCAGATTGCCGCGGGTTACCTGGCGGAAATACCGGAGGATTACGTCACCAGTCTGGTGTGGGTCTATAAGCCGGAAATCGGCCGGCGCCAGCACCACAATCTCCGGGCCGTGCAGTTAGCCAAAAACGCCGATTCCATGGTGCCCACCATCAGGCCCGGGGACATTATCATCGTTGATCCCACCGAAAGACCGCCGATGAAACCGCTCAACAAGAACGCCATTTATGCGGTGCGTTCCCAAGAAGAAGGCGGGTGCGCGGTGAAACGAGTAAAGGAGGTTGCCGACTACTGGCTGCTGCTCTCGGATAATAAAGAAAAAGAGCCGATTTTATTAAGAAAAGAACGAGAAGACAACCCCTTTATCGGCCGCGTCATCTGGTCCTGGACCAGTTGGGTGCGGTGAAATGAGCAGCTATGCTTCATGGCCCCGTCTTTTCCCGGGCTCGGAATATACCCCCCGCTGCACCCTAATTCCGCCAATCTGATTTAAGTCACCACGCCCCAGAATACCCCTAAGCGGCTTCGGCCGCTTTTTTCTGTTCACCTCAAACCGCCGAGGGCGGTTTTTAATGTCTTATCAATTGCTTTATTAAAGAATACGCTTTGTCATAATTTAGCCTTGACATGCAAGCCGCAGAGTCTTATAAATAATCGTCAAATTAAGACAGATTGCCCCGGATGGGGTGATCCCTGGATAAAGGCCATAGCACGTGAGTCAGAACGTGAAAAAAATCTGGGGCTACCTGAATCGTGACCCGCGCCAGGAAGACCCCACGCTGATAGACCCGTGGATAGACGGATTAGTCCTGGGGCTCCTGGCGGCGGGGTTCGTCCTGATCTGGGTCCTGACTTGAGCCTCCTGGAGCCCGTCGGCGCCCTCTGGTACGACCCGGACCAGGGGGTCGCCTGGTCGGGGCGCATCACCCTGCCCCGGCCCCTGCCCGCCGGCGTCAGCCTCCAGGTGATCGCGGTTCCCAAACCCTTGAGGGGCAGAAAGGAGAAATACGACCTGCACCTGGAAATCCCCTGGCCCCCGCCTCCACCGGAGCCGACCGGGCTAGACGACATCATTATCCGAGGTGAGATTATGAGCCAGTACTTCAAGCCACCGCGCCCCAGCCACCGGCGCCACAAAATCCTCATCTGGGGACTCTCAGGGACTGGAAAAACCACCCTGGCCCTACAATTCCCCCACTGCGCCTTCATCGATAACCATGGCTCGGCCGAAAAGTATGAGGCCGCCTACCCCCAACATCTTTTCGCCCATCCCACCGGCCCCGACGACACCATGGCCGCGGTTGCCAGCCTGGTGAAAGACCCGGCGGACCGCAAGACCCTGGTGCTCGATGATCTAACCACCTATTGGGGCCAGGTGCAGGAAAAATGGGCCGGCTTGTTCCTGGCCCGTTTGCCCAAATCCAAGGGCCACCACGCCGAATTCTACTCCTTGCAGCCGTCCGACTGGATCCATCCCAAACGCGAGCTCAAGGCCCTTATCATGCGGGCCATCGCCCTGGACATGAACGTCATCGCCGTCGCCCGGGCCCAGAAAGAATACGCCGGTGAGGGCGACAACTTCATGAAGGTGATCGGCGAGACCTTTGCCGGCGAAAAGAATCTTCCTTATGAGTTTGACTACATCATCGAGCTCCGCCGGGAAGGGGATAAGCGGGTCGCGGTAGTCCACAAACAGCGCATCGCCCCCGGGCAGAAACCGTTGCCGGAGAGATTTGAGTTCAGCATCGACGCCCAGGGCAAATCCAATTTCGTGGAATTTATCTCTCAATACGGCAATCCGGAAGATCTTACCCGGGACGCCCAAAGGGTCCCGGACCCGGTGCTGGCCCAGGAACCGCTGCCATCGGAACCGCCGGCGACCGCCCCACCGCAACCTCCTTCCCCACCAGGCAACGGTGGTCCCACCGAGGCCCAACTCAACCGGCTGAAGGAGCTGAAAACCCATTACAACATCGACAGCGCCGAGTGGGGCCAGACACTCCAGAAATTCTACGGCGCCACCACTGCCAAGGCCCTGGTTCCGGACCAGGCGGATCATTTTATTCACTATTTGGAAAGCGGGCGCGTCCCGTTCTAAACCCGCAAGGAGGAATCCCATGGAAAGCCAATATGATGACGGCCTGTTAGACACCCAGGAGAACCTGGAAAACGTTGACTGGGACCGGATTGATGGTTTCGGCCTGGTGTCCGAAGGCAGGCACCTGGTGGAGATCGAAAAGGTGTCCGGGTACTCTTACAACTTCAAGGAATATACCGGCAGCCGGGCAAAACTCAAGATGCGGATCCTGGCCGGCCCGGACGCGGGGAAATTCATCTACGACGACCTCAACCTGCCCCACTTGCAGGAGAAGGCCGGGAACCAGAACCGGCGTCTCCTGATCGCCTCCCGCCTGGGCCTGATCGAAAAGGGCGCCAAAACCACCGTGGGAATCAACTGGAAGCTCCTGGAGGGGCGGCAGGCCGTGGTTAGCGTTGCCCACAATAAGTCGGAAAAAGACGGCAAAACCTACGCCAACGTCAACTTTGACGGCTATGAGGGCGCGGAAACCTGGCAGATCCAGCCTGCAGGCGGCGATGGCGGTAACGGCCAGGACAAATGGGCTGATATTTAGTGGGGCCGGGCAGGGCCAGGCTGTGCGAGGCGAGGCCTGCTTGGGCGCGGCGCGGCAAGGATTTCACCACGAGGCAATATCCCTATGGAAACCCTTCAAGGCACCATCGATTATATCAACTTCGCCAGAGACGGTTTTCTTATCGCCCGATTAACCAATGGGGAAACCGTCTTGGGGAACTTGACAGAGCCCCTTGAGGGTCAGACCTACGAATTCCGGGGAGCCTGGACGGAAAATCCTAAATTCGGGAAACAGTTTAAATTTGACCATTACAAAGTCGAACTCCCCCAAGATACCGATGGGATTCGTCGGTATATCACCCGGGCCAAGTGGGTGGGGCCCAAAACGGCAAGGCAGATGGCGCAGGCCTTTGGCGAGGCCACCTTGGAGGTCTTGAAAAACGATCCCCACAGGGTGGCCGAGACCATCTCCGGCATAACTCTGAACCGCGCCCAGACGATCTCCAGAATCCTCCAGGAGCAGGAGGAAATGGAAGCCACCATCATCGAACTGGAATCCCTCCTGGGCGGCCACCGCATCCCCAAACAGACCATCCCAGCCCTGGTGAAACTATTCGGTTCTGATGCCCCGACCCGGATTCGCCGGGACCCTTATCTATTGACGGACCTCCGGGGCATCGGGTTCATCAGCGCGGACCGGGTGGCCCTGGGGATCGGTTTTGATCGTCAGGGCCGGGCCCGACTCAAAGCCGCCACCTTGCACGTACTGCAAGATATGGCCGACACTCGCGGCCATACTTGCCTACCCCTGGATAAGCTTGAAGACTGCCTGCAGAAGCTCATCGGTCTCCCTTCCGATGGGGTAGCCCTGGAACTCTCCCAAACCGGCCATGTCACCCTGCAGGATGAGATGGTCGCCTTGGCGGACCTGGCCCGGGATGAGAAGTACGTAGCCGGCTCGGTGCGGATGCTGTTGGAGAAAGATGCCCTGGCGGATTTCGAACTGGCGGCCGACGGATTGGCCGATGACCAGAAAGCCGCGGTCCGCCGGGTGCTGGATCACAGGGTGTTCATCCTCACCGGGGGGCCGGGCACCGGTAAAACCTTTACGTTGAGGCGGATAGTCGACGGTTTCGCCGCCCAGGGTTATCGCATTCTCCTGGCCGCCCCCACCGGCAAGGCCGCCAAGCGGATGAGCGAGATGATCGGCCGGGAGGCCTCGACTATTCACCGGATGCTGGGCCCGGAGCCCTCCGAGGCCAATGGCGAGGTCAGGTTCAGCTTCCACTATGGAGAAATCTCCCCCTTACCGGCCGACCTGGTGGTGGTGGATGAATTTTCCATGGTGGACGTCTCCCTGGCCGCCAGTCTATTTCGGGCTGTGGCCCCGGGGACCCGGCTACTCATCGTCGGTGATCACTACCAGCTCCCGTCCGTGGGGCCGGGTTCGGTGCTCCGGGATCTCCTGGCGGCCGGCGTTCCTTCCTGCGAACTCACCGAGATCAAACGCAACACCGGCGACATCGTCTTGGCCTGCCATGCCATCAAAGAAGGCCAGCCGGTTATGCCTTCGCCGCAATTGGCTCCGGATGAGGGATTGAACTTCCGCCACATCGAAGAATCGGATCCCCATCAGATCCAGGAGATCATCCGGGAGATCGTCACCGTGCGGATGCCCCAGCGGGGGTACGATCCCGTCTGGGACGTCCAGGTTATCTCCCCGATGAACGAAAAGACCCTGCTCTCTTGCCTGCACATCAACGAGATACTGCAAGCCGCCCTCAACCCCATGGGTAAGCAAGTCAAAGGCACTCCTTTCCGGCTAGGCGACAAGGTTATCCAGCGCAAGAACGAATCCATCGGGGAAGTGTTCGTGGTCAACGGCGACCAGGGCACCCTTACCTTCTATGACGATCAGGAACGACCGAACCGGTTTGGCGTCCAACCGCCCACCTTTAAACTCCAGGTCGAATTTCAGGATCCCGAGCGACAAGCCCATATCCCCATGAAGGACCACCGCCTGGCCCTGGCCTACTGCCTGACCATCCACAAAATGCAGGGCAGTGAGGCTCCGGTGGTGATCATCCCGGTACACCAGAGTTTTGGGTCATTTTTCAATCGCGAGATCGTTTATACTGCCATTTCCCGGGCCCGGGACATCTGCATCACCGTGGGCCAATGGGGGGCACTGGAGGCGGCCGTGGACCGGGTAGGAAATAATCGGCGCATTACCCGCCTGGCCGAGATAATCAAGGGTGCCAAATGAAGACCGCAAGGGTCAACGCCAGCTTGGGGAGAGCCCCGTTCATGTTGAAGCAACAAATCATGCTGGGCGCGTGGCCCCGGCGATATGGGGCTCCCACAAGGGGTCAACTGTGAAAAATATAAAAGGATATAGCAACTCATCGCTTGCCTGAAAAATGACTTCTCTTCTAACCCCGCCAGAAGTGGCACATCTGTTGCATCTTTCGGTGAGAACAGTCTATGCCCAAAGTCACCGTTTGGGCGGTTTCTATCCTGCAGGGATTCGTGCCCTGCGTTTCCGAAGGGAGGACATCTATGCCATTATGGAAGGACCCGAGGACCGGCAGGTGGAGGTACCAGTTTCAACATCTGGGCCAGCGTCACAGCAAGACCGGGTTCAGAACCAAGGTCGAGGCCCGAAGCGACATGGAAGCCCATCGCAAGAGCCTGAGCGACCCGCCGACCCCTCCATCCTCGCCGACTCCGTGCGCTTTGGACTTAGAGAACCTGATGGTGGAATATCTTCGGGTGGCCGAAAGGCAACTGGCGCCCAAGACTCTTGAGTATCGCAAGATAGCCTTCCGCCGGTTTTTGGGCCACGCAAAAAACATCCCGGCCTCACAGGTAACGACCCGAATGGTGGAGAATTACCTGCTCTCCCGACCCACCAACCACAATTTCAACAAGGACCGGACGGAACTCCTGCGCTTGTTCAACTGGGGCTTCAAGCGCCTCATGGTCCCATCGAATCCCGTAACCCTGGTGGATAAGCTCCCGGTGGACACACCCAGGAAAGTAATCCCCACTCCTGAGCAAATGGCTCGGATGCTGGTGGCCGCCGGCCCGGAAAGGCCCTTGCTCTTGGTGCTTTTTCACACCATGGCCCGGATAGATGAGGTCTTGCGGCTCAAGTGGGAGGACGTGAACTTTGAGCAAAAAGCCGTGAGGCTGTGGACCCGCAAGCGCCGGGGCGGGTCTTGGGAGTTCGACTGGATGCCCATGAATGAGGACCTGGAGAAAGTCCTGTGGGGTCTATGGCAGAAGCGCAAGGCCGGTGAGTGGGTTTTTGTCAACTCTTTTACCAATTCCCGTTACAAGGATCGCTTCAAGCTCATGCGCTCGATCTGTCGCCGTGCGGGTTTGCCGCAATTTGGCTACCACACCATCCGACATTTCGTGGCCTCATATTTGGTCGATAAAAAGAAGGTGTCCCTGCCGGTGATCTCCCGGCTTCTGCGTCATAAAAACCTCCAAACCACCGAACGGTACCTGCAAGCTATCGACCCGCGGTTTCGCGATACCATGAGGCTTTTGGAGGGCGATCTGGTCGAACCTACTCACAACCTACTCACCGACCTACTCACCAAAGAAAAAGGGGGCCAAAAATTTTGACCCCCATTCCTCGCAAACCATTGGCGGAAGTGCATGGGAATCGAACCCACCTACCGCCTTATTCAGACGGTACACCGGATTTGAAGTCCGGGGGCCCCACCAGTGAGCCTTGCACTCCCGCAGACCGCAACGTCTTCTTTAAAATTATATCATACCCGCTATTTTCACAAGCATTACCGGGAAGAAAAAGCCGGAGGAAAAAATGGCTGGGGGACTAGGATTCGAACCTAGATCAGCGACTCCAAAGGCCGCTGTCCTGCCATTGGACGATCCCCCAGAAAGATGGGAGGTGCAACGGTGCCCTCCTCCCCTATAGAATTATGACCATCAGCCTAAGGGATTGCAAGTGTTTTGAGAAACCCCGCAGATTCCCTTCCTTATTGTTTTTTGAGGCCAGTGGAATTGGGCTCGGAGGACTTGCTTTTCTCCGCCCCTTATGCGGGTTGGGGAGGGGGGCGTGGGGGGAGGGGCAGGGACGTCACGTCCCTGGCCCCTGCCTCCACCATCTTTACCCCCCCAAGGCATTCAGCATCAAGGTGATGGGCTTGTCTTCGGCGCTGGCGCCATGGAACTGGATGGGGCCGGGGAAGCGATAGTCGTCTTCCAGGGCCCATTTCTCCCGTTCCTTTTCCAGAATCTTGAAGGCCGGGCTCTCCAGGTCCACCTTCTGTTTCTGGATGACCAGCTCCAATCTGGCGGTGCGCTCTTCCAGGTGCATCAGCGGTGCCAGGGGAATGCCCACGGGCTGCCACTCCTCCACGGGCCGGTGCAGGTCCTTGATGGCCGCCATGTAGCCCGTGGCCCCGTTGGCCAGGAGGCTGAACGCTGCATGCCCCAGATTGTAAGTATAGTCGCAGTCGAACTTGGTGGGGAAAGTGCCCCGGCCGTCATAGCCGTAGTAGTGGTTCTGGGTGCGGAAGGTGCCCTTGTAAATCCCCTTGGAGCGCTGTTTGCGAAGATAGGTGGCCACCATCCCCAGCAGAATCCTTTCCGTGTTCACCTGGGCGTATTGGAAGTTGCCATGGCTATCCCGGGGCAGCAGCAGGCCCCTTTGGAGCTCCGGGGGCAGACCCAAAAAGACCCGACTGTCATAGTCCCGCCAGATATCGTTGTTGTCGATGAGCTGCACCTGGTCTTCGAAAGGCAACTTGTGGAACGACTCTCCTTCATGAGCCTCCCGGTTGTAGCTGGCGATGATGTGGCTGATCTTGATGATCAGGGCGTTGATTTCGTGGATAAACTCCAGGATGCCCTCGGGAATGAGGATGGTGCCGTAATTTTTCCCCGCATTGGCCCGGGCCACCACCACGTCGGCGATAAGGCGCACCACGTTGTGGATGGTCAGCTCCCGTTCTTCGATCTCCTCGCCGATGAGGATGACGTTGGGGTGCGTCTGGAAGGCCACCTCCAGGGCGATGTGGGAGGCGCTGCGGCCCATCAGCCGGTTGAAATGCCAGTATTTCAGGTCTGATTTGCAGTCGGAGTTGAGGTTGCCGATTTCCGTGGCAAAGGCCTGGCAAGCGGAATGATACCCGAAGGGAATCTGGCACAGCCCCGGCACCTGCAAGTCGCCGTCAATGGTCTTGGGGATGCCGATGACCTGCACGTTCAGGTCCCGCATGTTCTCCGCCAGGAACGCGGAATTGGTGTTGGAGTCGTCCCCCCCCACCACCACCAGGCCGGAAAGTTTTAAGGCGGCGCAGGTCTGGCGGCACTGCTCCATTTTCTCGGCATTGTCGATCTTTTCCCGGCCCGTGCCCAGCATGTGGAAGCCCCCGGAATTTTGGTAGCGGGCCACCATCTCGGCGGTGATTTCCACGTGCTGGTTGATGATGATCCCCTTGGGCCCCGCCTGAAAGCCCAGCACCTGGTTCTCGGGATGGGCCCGCTTGGCCGCCTCAAACAACCCGGTAATGACGTTGTGGCCCCCGGGCGAGGGGCCGCCGGAGAGGACGATGCCCAGCCGCCGGGGGCCCGCGGCCAGCGGCTTTCCGGGAATGACTTCCAGCAGTTGATTCTGGCTGACGAAGGGCAGTTGGTCCCGGGCCACCTTCAGGGGCTCCAGCTCCGGCCCGGCCAGGGGCCGGGTGGCCCCGGTTTCTTTAAGGCAGGGGCAGAGGCGCGGCTGGTAAGCCCGCCTTTCCCTGGCAAATGGGGTCTCAGGTTGCAACAATTCCGAGATTGCGGCCTGGCTCTCGCTCTCCTGGCCCGGCCCCTTGGCCTTGGCTTCCATCATGGCATCTCCTTGATTGCATTTGGCCGGCCCACCCCCCATGCCTGCGGCAAACAAAACCGGGACGGATCGCGGCCACCTATCAACAGGGCATATTAATCTAAATTAAGTAAAAATGTCCACAAAAGGAAGGGGGCAGCCGTTGGGACAGGCGTCCTGTCCTGCCTTCTCTTTTGCCCGCTCCCCCTTTTTTGGCTCCCCACCCCCGGGGACCGGCAGGAAAAAATTTTTCCCGCAGATTTAATTTGTGGGCCTAGCGGAACTCCCGCCCACTCACCGTGCCTTGCAAATTTTCTAGGCCAGCCATATATTTGGTTAGTTTGCGGATGTAATGGCAGGATTTGAATCCGCCGAAATGCGTTGCCTTAAAAACTTCCGGCCCAGGAGGCATTATGAACGACGAACCCAAGAGCACCGTCAGCCGCGGCCAGATTGCCGTACGCCTGGTGTTTACCCTGCTTTTCATAGCCTTGTACAGCGTTTTGAACATTATTGTGATTCTTACCATCTTGGTGCAGTATGTCTTTCTGTTCATCACCTTGCAGCATAGCGAGCCGGTCCGCATCTTCGCCAACAAGGTAATCTCCTATGCCTACCGGATCCGGCGCTATATTACCCTGAACGAAAACCGCCGCCCCTTTCCTTTTACGGAATTTCCCGAGGAGATGGAAACCCCCGAGGCGGAGATCACTTTTCCTTAAATGGAGAGGCTCCGGGCTGGCAGCCAACCAGTCTGGCGCCTTAAAGTCCCCCTTTGGGAAAGGGAGATTTAGGGGCGGCAATAAAATCTCCCCTCCCTTTTACCAAAGGGGGTAAAGAAATGGCTAGTCAATGATGGAATATATCACTATTCGAACTGAAGACAATTTGCCCTGCCCCAAGGAGGCTCCTTGACCACCTGCCCCATCCTGACCCGGGAGATGCTGCCGGAGCCGGTGGATATCCACCTGGAGGAGGTCGCCCTGGATTTTTTCCGGGCCAGGAAAGCGGCCGAGGAGCGGGCCCGGCAGATTTGCGCCGAGCCGATGTTGCTGGCCTGGTTTGACCGGGAGAAGGGCCGGTTTTCCCCCAGCATCACCTGCTGCCGGGAAGACCTGCCCAGCTGGCTGGCCTATGCCTTAAGCCGGGGCGGCAACCTGGTGATCGATATCAACGCCGAAGCCTTTGTCTTTGTTTATCACCGGGGCTGAAAATGCGTCAGGGAAATGATAACCTTTAGAAGCCATTGCAAAGCCTCAAATATCCTAATTTGTCATTCTGAGCGCCGCGAAGAATCTCGTTTTTTCGAGGCGTTGAGATCCTTCACTGCGTTCAGGATGACAGAAAAAGAGTTTTGCAATGGCTTCTAGATTTAGCAGTTGTTGAAAAATAGCGGTTTGATTAGAACCAGTTCTTGTCCCCCCTTTGTAAAAGGGGGGTAGGGGGGATTTCGATGCGCCTGAAATCCCCCTGAATTCCCCTTCTTCAAAGGGGGACTTTAATATCCTGAGATATTCGGAGCTACAAAGATGAGCGCCACTGAGACTGCGCCCCCCCTGGATTTTATCCGCCAGATCATTGCTGACGACCTGCAGGCCGGGAAAAACGAGGGCCGCCTGATGACCCGCTTTCCCCCGGAGCCCAACGGTTATCTCCACATCGGCCACGCCAAGTCCATCTGCCTCAATTTCGGGGTGGCCCAGGAGTTCGGCGGCCTCTGCAACCTCCGCTTCGACGACACCAATCCCACCAAAGAGGAAGTGGAGTACGTCGAATCCATCAAAGCGGACGTGCGCTGGCTGGGGTTCGACTGGCAGGAGCGCCTCTATTTCGCGTCCGACTATTTCCAGCAGTTGTACGACTATGCCGAGCATCTGATCAAGACCGGCAAGGCCTATGTGGACGACCTCAGCGCCGAGGAAATCCGGGAGTACCGGGGCACCCTCATCGAGCCCGGCAAAGACAGCCCTTACCGGACGCGGCCGGTGGCGGAAAACCTGGACCTGTTCCGGCGCATGCGGGCCGGGGAATTCCCGGACGGCGCCCGGGTGCTCCGGGCCAAAATCGACATGGCCTCCCCCAACTTAAATATGCGGGACCCGGTGCTCTATAGAATCCTGCATGCAGAGCATCACCGCACCGGCGGCAAGTGGTGCATCTACCCCATGTACGATTACGCCCACCCCATCTCCGACGCCATCGAAGGCGTCACCCATTCCATCTGCACCCTGGAATTCGAGGACCACCGGCCCTTGTACGATTGGACCCTGGACAACCTGCCGGTGCCCTACCGGCCCCGCCAGTACGAGTTCGCCCGCCTCAACCTCAGCTACACGGTGATGAGCAAACGCAAACTCCTGCAACTGGTCAACGAAGGTTTTGTCAGCGGCTGGGACGACCCCCGCATGCCCACCCTTTCGGGGATGCGCCGCCGGGGCTACCCCCCGGAGGCGGTGCGCCAGTTTTGCGAGAAGATCGGCGTGGGCCGCCGGGAAAATATCGTGGACCTGGCCTTACTGGAATACTGCGTCCGGGAGGATTTGAACCGCCGGGCTCCCCGGGTGATGGCGGTGCTCCGGCCCCTGAAGGTGGTGATAGAAAACTACCCGGAAGGGCAGGTGGAGGAGCTGGACGCGGTGAATAACCCCGAGGACCCGGCCATGGGCACCCGCAAGGTGCCGTTTGCCCGGGAACTCTACATCGAACGGGAAGACTTCATGGAGGAGCCCCCGCAGAAGTTCTTTAGGTTAGCCCCGGGCCGGGAGGTGCGGCTGCGCTATGCCTATTTCCTCAAGTGCGTGGGCGCGGTGAAGGACGCCAACGGGGAACTGACAGAGCTGCGCTGCACCTATGACCCGGAGACCAAGGGCGGCTACGCCCCGGACGGCCGCCAGGTCAAGGCCACCCTCCACTGGGTGGCCGCGGCCCAGTCCGTGCCCGGAGAAGTGCGCCTCTACGACCGCCTCTTCACCCAGCCCGCGCCCGGGGAAGAGCACGGCGGCGATTTCCGGGCGGATTTAAACCCCCACTCCCTGGAAGTCCTGAAAGATTGCCGCCTGGAGCCGTCCCTGGCCGCGGCCCGGCCTGGAGATTTCTTCCAATTCGAGCGCCTGGGCTATTTTTGCGTGGATAAAGAATCTGCTCCCGGTGCGCCAGTTTTTAACCGCACTGTGACTTTAAGGGACCCCTGGGCCAAGATGCAGCAGGCGGGGAAGAAGTAAAAGATTCACCACAAAGGCACTTAAAGAACACAAAGATACACAGAGGGAAAAGATAATTTTTGCCCTGGCAGAGCCCCACATTAAAGATCACCAAAAAAACTATTCCCTCACTTTGGAGCGGCAAAAGTGGAAGTTGAGGGTTTCATGAGCCGGCGGGCCATCCTCCACGCGGATATCGGAGATGGCAAAGGCGGTATTGCTTTTGACGGTGATGGTGGAATGGGAGATGGGTTTAACCTTTGGTCCAGGCAGGATATTGCCGCCGGCAGATTCCTGAGTGATGTAATAAACATTCCCGTTTTGACGAATATGCGTAATGGTGCTGCGGGTATGCTTATCCGTCTGGTCGCCGTCATAAAAGATGGCAAGGCCCCGGCCGTCGTAGAAGACTGAGGCCGCGGCGGCAGGTTTCTCGCCGGGGCGGGGGCATTTTTCCCCCTCCAGCACGTAGAGCCCATGTTTTAGAGGCAGTTTGTCCCCGGCCATTAAGGTGCTGGCATCCGCTAACACGGCTAAAATTATCAGAAATATTAACCTGGTGGTAATTGCCCCTTTCATATCGCCCTCTTATGACATCTGAGACTTATACCAAAACCGCAGTCTAACGGCAATTTTTCTGTAGGGGCGGACCCGTGTGTCCGCCTCAGCGCCTGCAAATACCGGGGCGCTGTAATTCTATGATCCCTCGATGGTTGGGAGCCGGAGGCTGGTGTTTTTGCGAGCGCCAAGGGGGCACACACGGGTGCCCCCCTACAACATCCGCGCCGGTTTGATGGCAACCCGGTATCAGGCCGCGATTTCTCCGTTTATAAAATATATGGGGTTGGGGGAGGGAGTTTGAGGGAGGGGGCGGAGGACCACAGGCTGGAAAGCCTGTGCCACCGCCCCTGGCCCCCTCCCTCAAATTTGCCGCCCTCAATCTATCACCAGCTCAATGGACTCCACGCCCCGGCTGCCGGTGACCGGGGCCAGGGTGCCGCATTGGGGGCAGGGGGCCAGGGGCAGTTGTTCGTGGGGGTCCACTGCGCCTTCCGGCAGCGGCCCCGTAAAGCCGCAATTGGGACAGGCCAGGGTCACCGGCTCGACGATCAGGTTCAGCCGGGAGTTTTCCAGTTTGGTGCCTTTCACCAGGACCTCGTAGGCCTGGCGGGTGGCGGCCGCGGAGTGGATGGCCAGGGCCCCCACCTTCAGGACCACCTCCATCTCCGCGCCTTCTGCGGCCACGCCCGGCTCGGCCAGCTTGGCCAGCAGGCTTTTCACCACTTCCTCCATCAGTGCGTATTCATGCAAGGCCCATGACCTCCACCGGAAAAATAGCCCCATGGCAGCACCCAAGCTGTCAACGGACACCAGTCTACCTTGGAATGCCCGGGGATGCAAGGAACCCGGCAATTTACCTCCGCTGGCGGAGACGGGCCTTGATCTGCCTTGAAAAGTTCCAAGTTCCGGGCTCCAAGTTGGTGGGGCGGGCCTCCGTGCCCGCCAGGCGTCCGGCGGGCACGGAGGCCCGCCCCACCTGCCTTTTCATGATTTCTGGGTGAGCCATGGCTCATGAATGACTGCTCCCCGGAGCA
>JAKAKP010000120.1 GCA_021813445.1 Deltaproteobacteria bacterium | reverse complement strand
GGGCGCAAGTCGTCTGGGCACAAATTAAGCAAAGCATATGTTTCACCAAAAGTCTAGTTTTTTGTAATCTTTTTAACGCCTTCTATCGGAAAAAACTTTTGGCAATCGCTATAAGTGAGGCAGAAGTTTACAGACTATAGCATAGGATAAGATGAGCTTAACCTTGAACTTTGAACCTTGAACTTTGAACTATCAGATATGATCTACGAACCCCGCACTTATCGCACCCGCATGGCCCGGGCGGGCCTGGTGGGCTTCCGGGTGGTGGTGAAGGAAACCGATCTCTGGGTCCTGGCGGCCCGGGATTGCACCGCCGAGGTGCGGGCAGTGGCGCTCCAGGAAAGGCGGCAGTTGGAGAGCTACATTGCCGCGCACCCCGGGTTTTTGGAGGCCCTGGCCCCCTGGCCCGAGGACCCCTTGGCCCCGCCGTTGGCCCGGGAGATGATCGCCGCGACCGCCAAAGTGGGGGTCGGCCCCATGGCCGCGGTGGCCGGGGCCCTGGCCCAGCGGGTGGGCCGGGCCTTGACCCCCTTAAGCGGTGAGGTGATCGTGGAAAACGGGGGGGATATCTTTATCCAGGTCCAGGAACCCGCCACCATCGCCCTCTATGCCGGCAAATCGCGTCTGAGCGGCAAGGTGGGGCTGAAAATCGACCCGGCCTGGGGGCCGCTGGGGGTGTGCACCTCCTCGGGCACGGTGGGGCATTCCTTGAGCTTCGGCAAGGCGGACGCGGCCTGCGTTCTGGCCGCGGACGCGGCCCTGGCGGACGCCGCGGCCACGGCCCTGGGCAACCGGGTCCCGGACGCGGCCGCCATCCCCCTGGCCCTGGAGTGGGCCGGCACCGTGCCGGACATCCTGGGCGCGGTGGTCATCGTCGGAGAGAAATTAGGCGCCTGGGGCCGGGTGGAACTGACGCCGCTGGCCTGAAATGCCAAAAAATTTTTAGAAATATATCAGCTTGAAAGTTCGCTGGAACAAAAAAGCAGCCGGAGGCCGCTTTAGTTCGCTACATTAATATTTCTTAGGGGAAATTACACGAATCGAGTTCTTTCAATTTTCGTATTGGAAAATGTATCTCTTGTTCCTCTTGGTTAGGCATAATTTCCCGAAACATGTCCATTATAAGCTCATGGGCAATATCTTTAAGTCCCATTATGCCAGCATAGAAAAGGCGGATTAATCGATCTGTTGGTTGTGGAGGACGCTCTTCGCCACGTTCCCACCTTGAAACAGTCACATTATTAACGCCTAGATATTCAGCAAAATCTTTGGCTTTTAAGCCCATATGCTTCCTGAGAAATCGAATTTCGCGCCCCGAAAGCTGATTTTTTTGTTTAAGCAAGTCTTGGGCGATTAAGCCGTGTAATTCAGGAACACAGGGGATAATGGCAAATTTCTGCCCACATGCACATTCAAAAAGCTCCACTCCCTCGAGCCATAAATTTTTCAGGCCAGATTCCTTATATTGGTAATTCCCGAAAATTGTTTGCCTTTTTTCTCCGCACTCGGGACACACAATCTCTCTCATTGGGATCACCCCATGACAGTTATCACAAGCAGAGAATCCCTGCTTAAAAAGGTTATTGACGCCTCCAGAGGCTCTCCTTCGATATCGGTTCCTGATACCAAAAATCTCGTGCCGGTTTCATCGCTGGGGTTGTGGTCGACAGTTCCCCAATTTAACAGATATAAAATATCATCCATTTGGACATTTCGTTGTTCCATCCTCATTTCGCAATGAGGGGAGAGGGCAACCCCTCCAGATTTAACAATTCTCCTGACTAATGGCCTGGCTTCATCTAAATTAATAATCATCTATTAGGCACAAGCAAGATAATTTTAACACAGTGTTAAAATTTATAACCGTCATCGGAAGTTTGCAAGAAAAAATTAAATCCATGACGCAGTTCCAATATAAATTAATACGCTTGTCGTACCCCTCAGGGAATTGGCGATTTTTGGGAGAAATGTTATTATTTCAAACTTAATAAATTTTTTTAAGCAGGGAGCTTGCCTGCCCTTGGCATCAATTTTTTAAAGTTCTCATAAAGGAAATCCCATGGCACATCATGCTGAAAAAATTACCCTGAATCCCGGGGGGACTCTGAAGGTGCCGGAGCGGCCGGTGGTTCTGTTCATCGAAGGGGACGGCACCGGGCCGGACATTTGGGCGGCCACCCAGCCGGTCCTGGACGCGGCCGTGGCCAAGGCCTATGGCGGTGAGCGCCAACTCGCCTGGCAAGAGGTCCTGGCCGGGGAAAAGGCCTTTAAGGAAACCGGCAGCTACCTGCCCGAAGAGACCCTGGACACCCTCCGGCAGTTCCGGGTGGCCCTCAAAGGGCCCCTCACCACCCCCATCGGCGGCGGCTTCCGGTCCCTGAACGTGACGTTGCGCCAGGTCCTAGATCTCTATGCCTGCATCCGCCCGGTGCGCTACTACCAGGGTGTGCCCAGCCCCATGAAAGAACCCCAGAAGATCGACATGGTCATCTTCCGGGAAAACACCGAGGACGTCTATGCGGGCATCGAATGGCCGGCCAACAGCGACGAAGCCCGGCGCCTCATCGCCTTTCTCAACCAGGAATTGGGCTGCTCCCTGGATGGGGGCGCGGCCATCGGCATCAAGCCCATGACCGAACGGTGCAGCAAACGCCTGATCCGCATGGCCCTGAAATACGCCCTGGAGCATGGCCGCAAAAGCCTCACCCTGATGCACAAGGGCAACATCATGAAGTACACGGAAGGGGCCTTCCAGAACTGGGGCTACGAAGTGGCCCTGGAGCTGGGGGAGCAGGTGGTGCCGGAAGCCGAATTGGGCCGCTACCACGGCCAGGCTCCGGCCGGCAAGGTGGTCCTCAAAGACCGGCTGGCGGATAATCTTTTTCAGCAGATCCTGTTGCGCCCCGAGGAATACGCGGTGATCGCCACCCCCAACCTCAACGGCGACTACATCTCCGACGCCCTGGCGGCCCAGGTGGGGGGCTTAGGCATGGCCCCCGGGGCCAATATCGGCGACGGCTGCGCCATTTTTGAGGCTACCCACGGCAGCGCCCCCAAATACGCGGGCTTAGATAAGGTCAACCCCGGGTCGCTGATCCTCTCCGGGGCCATGCTCCTGGAATACCTGGGCTGGCACGAAGCCGCGCAGCGCATCCACCAGGCCCTGCCCCGGGTCCTGGCCGCGGGCGAGGCCACCTACGACCTGGCCCGGCAACTCCCGGGCACCCGGGAAATCTCCTGCTCCCAGTTCGGGCAAAGCCTGATCAAACAGATGGGGTAGGGAAATTATACCGCGTTAGTTTCTTTAACAGCAAATCCAGAGGACCGGCGTTTATCGGCGTGCATCGGCGGCAAATATTCAATCGCCGATAAACGCAGATGAACGCCGTTTATTCTGCCATTTCTTTTATTTCTTCTTAGCCACCAGCACCGGGCAGGTAGACAGGCCGATGACCCGTTCGGCCACGCTGCCCAGCAGCAGGCGCTTCAGGCCGGTGCGGCCGTGGCTTCCCAGGATGATCAGGTCCACCTGTTTCATGGCCGCGGCGTTGAGAATGGCCTCAAAAGGCCGGCCCCGCAGCATCTGCACCTCCAGGGGGACATTGGCCCGGGCCGCGGCTGCCTGCATCCGCCGCAGCGTCTCTTCCGTGCGGGCGACGGCCGCGTCATCCCGGGCCACCGAGACCCCCAGGAGGCTGCTCCCGGAGGTGCGGGCAATGCTCAAGGCCTCCTCCCAGGCCGCGTCGCTGAAAGGGGAACCGTCGCTGGCTACCAGGACGCGGTGAAAATCCAGGGTGGCCTGCCCCGGCACCACCAGGACATTAAAATGACTGTGGCCGATAATCTTGGCGGTGACGCTGCCCATCACCATCCGGTCCAAAGCGGTGCGGCCGTGGCGGCCCATAATCAGCAGCTGCGGCTGAATCGCTTCCGCTTCCTCCAAGATGCCGCTATACGCGGTGGTGTCGGTGCGCACCCGGATTTCCAGGTCAACGCCCTGCTGGGCCGCCTGGGTTTGCCATTCTTCCAGGCGGCTGCGGGCCGCGTCTTCCCGCATTTTGAGAAATTCCAGGTCCGGTTGAGGGGGCGGCGGCATCAGGTCGGGACCGTAAACATCATACACCGGAATAACTTCCACCACTTGCAGCAGGAACAGCTTACTTCTGCAAGCCCGGGCCAGGGTCAGGCCCGCGGTAATGGCCCCGGTGCTATCCGGAGAATCATCGACACATACCAGCAGTTTTTGCAGCGACACCGGGCAGGTC
>JAKAKP010000128.1 GCA_021813445.1 Deltaproteobacteria bacterium | reverse complement strand
ATGCGTCAATGTTTGTCCTGTGGGCGTTTTCGAAATGCAGGAAGGTAAAGCGGTCCCCGTCAATGAGGATGAATGCCTGGGTTGCGAGAGCTGCATCGAGGTTTGCCCCTCCGGGGCAATCACGGTGACCGAAACCTGAACACTGATTACCCTGGACAAAAAACGCCGGTCTGACTTCAGACCGGCGTTTTTTTGTAGGGGCGATCTGGGATTATTCCTGAATAAGGGCGAACACAAGGTTCGCCTCAAAATCAAATGCTTTATTTCTTCAACGGATTCACCAGGTGGATGGGCACCGGGGACTTGGCGATGACCTTTTTGGCCACGCTCCCGAATTCGGCGCTGATCTGATCCACATTTTCCGCGCCCCGGCCATGGGTGCTGATAACCACCAGATCCGCTTTCTCCTTCTTGATGGCCTTGATGATTTCCGTGGCCGCATCTCCCTGGACCAGCCGCACTTCCAGGGCCGGGCAGGCTTTCAGTTCCTGTTGGCAGACATTCTCCAGCTTTTTCCTGGCGTGCTCTATTTCCCATTTCTGGAAATGCTGCAATTGTTCCTTGGTGGGCTCCCCGTATGCCCCGAAATGACTCATTAAATCCACGCCCACATAGAGCAGGACGACCTTGGCTTTATACTTCTCCGCTAATGATTCCACGTTTTTCGCCGCTTTGATCGAATTCTTGGACAGATCCGTAGGCCACAGGATGGTGTGAACTTCCATGGATAGACTCCTCCTCGCAAAAATGTGCTTATAACTATAAGCACGCCCCTGGGGAGAGGGAAGGGTTTGAGGATTTTGCTTTCTTTTTTTCCCATCAAAGTATAGAGAAAAGAAGGGTCACTCATGGTCTTTTGCGGCTGGAATGCCTCACCACGGCGGCGCCAGCGCCTTTGGAGACCAGGAGAGACTCATTAATACCAAGAAGGGGTAGCCGATGCCTGCTTCGGTGCGAACCGAACTTACCCTGTCCGCGACTGCGGCCGCGTTACCGTTGATGCAGGACCACGTGCGCTCTCTGGCGGCCCTGGCCGGCCTCGCCGCCGATCAGGCGGAACCCCTGGCCCTGGCGGTGGGGGAGGCCTGCAGAAATTCCGTGGACCATATCTTTGATGAGGATGGCACCGGCACTTTGAAGCTGGTGGGAGAGTTGACCCCTGCGGCCTTGACCCTGTCCCTGTTCGACCGGGCCCTCCCCTTCTGCGAGCTCCCGGAGCCGGGCACGCCACCCCCCGCCCCGGATGATCCCTCCCCCGCCTGCTTTCCGGGCCGGGGGCTGGCCTCCATCCATCAATGCGCCGACGAAGTGCGCTGGATCAACCATGGAGTGGAAGGCAATGAATTGCGCCTGACGAAATACCTGGCCGGGGTGTGTCTCCTGGAACCACCCGCGGCCAAAACAGAAAGCTCCCCCAACGAGACCCTTCAAGGGAGCACCGGAAATTATGCCATCCGGCTGCTGCTCCCGGCAGACGCCAGGCGCATAGCCCAGTTGATGTACCGGGTCTACGGCTATACCTATTCCAATGAGGATTTCTATTATCCTGACCGTCTGAGCCACGATCTGGAGACCGGCCGGCACCTGGGCGTGGTGGCCACGGCGGAAAACGACGAGATTGTGGGACATGTGGGGATAGAGCGCCCCGACCTGGGCTCCCTGGCGGAACTGGGCCAGCTGGCGGTGGCCCCGGCCCACCGGGGCCAGGGCTTGCGCCGGCGCATGGGCGACCGGCTCCAGGAAGAAATCCGGCGTCTGGGGCTGATCGGCCTTTTTGCCGAGGCGGTCACCATCCACACCGTCAGCCAGCAGGGCAGCGACAGCCGGGGCCTGCACCCCACCGGCATCAAGCTCTTGGACTGGCAGGCCCACTTCAAGAGACTCCAGTATCTCTACCAGGGGGATACCGGCACGGAGGAGGCGCCCCAGCGGGAAAGCATGGTTTTCTATTTTCAGTATCTGTCCCCCCCGGGTCCCAAGTCGATCTGCGCGCCCTCCCGGCACCGGCAGATGCTGGGGAAGATTTACGGCAACCTGGGGCTGGAACTGCATTTCCTC
This sequence comes from Deltaproteobacteria bacterium, assembly GCA_021813445.1. Taxonomy (GTDB): domain Bacteria; phylum Desulfobacterota; class Desulfobaccia; order Desulfobaccales; family 0-14-0-80-60-11; genus SURF-52. The sequence continues at coordinate 2,263 of JAKAKP010000128.1, read as the reverse complement.
GAGCCCAGCGGCGCCACCGGGCCGGGGAAATTAGCAGTCAATTTCGACCAGCACACCGGCGTGGGCACCATCCAGGTCAACCGCATCGGCATCGACACCCTGCCGGAGATCTATCAGGCCCGGCGCGATTTATGTGCCATGGCGGGGGCTAAGGTGGTGGGCCTGCTGCTGCCCCTGGCCCAGGGCAGCACGCCCTATCTCAGTGAAGCCGCGGAGGCAGACGGCTTCTTTTTCTCCGGGGTGCAGCCGGAGTTCGCCGGAGACGGGGACTTCCTGCGCCTCCAATACCTCAACGCCCCCCTGGACCTGGAGCGCATTCACCTATCTGCTCCCTTCTCCCGGGAACTGCTGGATTATATTCTTAAAGAAAGGGAGCGGGTAAGCCAAAACCTGGTTAGAAAAGACGGTCAAGAGAAAGACAACCCAGGAGGCTGAGGCAGCAGCCCCTCATCTCCCGAAAACTATGATCCGAGAGCCTGTAACTTTATGTAAAGATAAATAAATTTTTGCCATTTTCCGAAATTTACATGATATATTAAAAAATAATAAGCTTTTCCCTTCAATTCGACCTGATTTTTAACTTCGCCTCCTTCATTTCTCAGGATGGAAAAGAAACAGGGAAAACATCCCTGGAACGACAGTCATGCGTCTGGAGTGTCTTATAATGCCCGATAGAGATAAAACCAAAGAGCAACTTCTAGAGGAATTGCGGGAATTACGCAAGCGGTTGGGGGAATTGGAAGGAATTAAAATCCAGGAGGCGGTGGAACGTCTATCTTTTGACGCCCCCATCGGTGTCTTTATTATTCAGAATGGTAAATTTAGACTGGTTAATCCGGAATTTCAAAAAGTTACCGGTTATAGCGAAGATGAGTTGCTGGGCAGGGATTCTTTTAGTTTTGTTGCTCCTGAGCATAGAGAAATGGTCAGGGGAAATAATATTAAGATGCTGAAAGGAAATACTTCCATCCCGTTTGAGTTCAAATTTTTCCCCAAGAGCGGAGAGGCCAAGTGGTGTATGCAAAAAGTCATCTCCATGCAATACCAGGGGGAAAGGGCGATTTTGGGATATTTCATGGATACCACTGAAAAAAAGCAGGCGGAGGAAGCTCTCCGCCGCGCTTACAACCATCTGGAGGAACGGATTCAAGAAAGGACTGCGGAACTGATGGCGGCAAACCGGACACTGGACGCCATGATCCAGGCTTCGCCGGAGCCTATCCTGGCCATTGATCCAGAAGGAAATATTCAATTATGGAATCCCGCGGCGGAGCGGGTCTTCGGCTGGCGGAAAGAAGAGGTTATGGGTCAACCGAACCCCATCGTTTCTCCTGAAAAACAGGAGGAGTTCCGGGATCTGCGCGAACGGCAGTTGCGCGGCGAAGCTCTCCAAGGCCTGGAGATTCGCCGCAGTAAGAAAGATGGTTCGCTCATAGATCTGAGTCTCTCCTCGTCGCCCATTCGCGATGCGGATGGGGAGATCACCGGCGTCATGGGTATTCTTAGTGACATTAGCGAACGTAAGCGGATGGAGGAGGCGCTTCGCCAGAGCGAGGAGAAATATCGTTCCATTTTTGAAACCGCGAATGAAGGCATCTGGGTGCTGAACGCCAACTTTACCACTATCTTGGTCAATCAGAAAGTAACCGACATACTCGGCTACGCACCGGAGGAAATGTACGGCCTCTCTCCTGAAGCGTTCATATTTCCGGAGGACCGGGCAGAATATCAGGTCTTGGTCGACCGGCATCTGCAGGGGATAGAAGAGCCTTTCGACTTCCGCTTGAGGCATAAAGACGGCTCTGTCAGGTGGATGCATCTGAACGTCAAGCATATTTTAGATGCAAACGGCTCCTTTTCCAGCGCCTTCGCCATGCTTGACGATATCACCGCGCGCAAACGCCTGGAGCAGGACCTGGCGCGCAGCAAGACCCTGTTCGAGTCTATTTTTAACTCCATAACGGATGCCGCGATCTTTGTTGACACCGATCGGCGGATTCTAATGGTCAATACCGCCACAGAAGCCATGTTTGGTTACAGTCCTGAAGAAATGAAGGGAAAGACAACCGAGTTTCTCTATACCGATAAACCAGCTTTTGAAGAACAAGGGAGAAGACGCTATCACCTCGGGGCGGATATAGCGATTGCCAAAAGTTTTTTCCGATAGAAGGCGTTAAAAAGATTACAAAAAACTAGACTTTTGGTGAAACATATGCTTTGCTTAATTTGTGCCCAGACGACTTGCGCCCAACCTGGAGAATTG
>JAKAKP010000089.1 GCA_021813445.1 Deltaproteobacteria bacterium | reverse complement strand
CCAGGTTGGGCGCAAGTCGTCTGGGCACGCATCAAGGAAAGCATATTTTTCACCAAATGTCGCGTAAATTTTCTTAAGGCCTTATCGGAAAAAACTTTTGGCAATCGCTATACCTTCTTCCGGTCTGTCTCGTCGCCTTTTTTCATCCCCCAAAAACGTCTGGAGAAGGGCTCCTTATCAACTTCACGAATAAACAAGGTTGGTCCGGAAAGAATTCCACCAAAAAAATAGCATTGGTATTTTTTTGCTTGATTTATGTGAGAATCATTAGTATATCCAAATACAGCTGAGGATAATAAATGCATATACAATTCAAACCAGTTCAGTTGCGGTTGGGTCAAAGAGTCATAGATTTTTTCCGGTCACTGGGAGAACGGGGCCATTTAACCCGAATGCAGGACGTCCTAGGAACTTATGTTCATGCGCATATGTTAGGGAATGACAGTGGGGAACCTGCCCTGATCACAGCTGGTCACCAGGATAATATCGTAGCTGCCCAGACGCTGCTGGCGGCTGGGGCAGACCCCAATGCAGTGGATGAGGCGGGGTGTTCTGCCTTGGGCTGGGCAGTGAGATACAACCGGATCAACATGGCCATCCTGCTACTATCGGCCGGGGCTGACCCAAACTCCGAATCTGTCAGGCCCGGTGGTCTGTCCGTACTGATGGAGGTGTGTGGCGAAGGCCGTGTCAAGTTGCTGCTTGCGTTGTTGGCGGCTGGCGCCGACCCTAACCTCCAATCAATGGCTGCCAGGAAGACTGCCATGATGATGGCTGCTGCGCGTGGCCAGCTGCAGGCCGTCAAGATTTTGCTCGCGGCCGGAGCCGACCTTAACATAGAAGACAGTGACGGCAATACTGCTTTGGATCTCGCCGAATTAGCCCGTCACGTCGGGTTCGCATTTATTGGGGACGATCCGAAACATATTGAGATAGTGCGCTTATTGACAGCCACAAAACAAGATCAATTACAACCGCCTAAAGAGCCACTTGATTTTTTGAAAAAATAAGCCTCATCGGCGCGCCTGTGCTAAGGTAAGTTTGCAAGAACACCACAGCCCTGGATGAACCGATGAAGCAAGAGGTCTTAAGGTAAAGGTTTTAAACCTATAGCATGGGAAAATAAGACTTTAGAAAAGCTGGTTTTACCATGGGTGAATCATAATAATATCATGGGCAAAGACCCTGAAATAATGCAGTATTTGAGTAGGCGCATGCTCATAGCCATAGTTGTGTCCACTGTGGCTATGACGTTATATGGGCCTGGGCCTCTGGAGTCGATAGTTACCATGGCGCTAGGGACCTATTTCGGACTATGTCTAATAATCCCGGTGGCTGCCCAGATTTCAGCCCACCTGGTTTTGGCGATTGCAGGTTTGGACGAGTCACTTCTCTCCCCCCCGAAGCAAAACGCAAACACATTTGTTCATGATTATCGGCAAAAGGCCCTAACCCATACACTCACCAAATTGGGCATCGTAGAAATCAGCTTGTCCCCTCAGTTGTTCGCTATACCTTAGGTATCCCACCTTTAGTCCCTCCTTTTGTATGCTGCATTCTTTGTAGCATTGCTGTCATTTGTACCCCATCTTTTTAAAAGAAGACATAAGACCAAATGCAAGAAATGGAGGAAACGTCATGAAGAATAACCTTATTAGACTGTCCAAGGCAGATTCGTTGCCTTTATGTAAGAGCACGCTATACAAATGGCGACACTTAGGGAAATTCCCTCAGCTATTCGTCAAGCTGGGGGGGGCGTTGTTTGTTGATTTGAATGTCTTGGATGAAATTATTGAAGCTGGAAGAATGGGCTTAAGGCCCTGAACCCCGGCCTGGACCTCAGATATTATTCCAAGACATAATCGGAGAGGTCCGGAAATGCATCTCAAGGATCATACCGAATCGATAATAGTCGGCGCCTCCATCTCTTTCTTGTGGCTCTATGGCCCGATTGCCTGGGTGGTCCACGTTGATCCTGACCTGTCAACTACCAGGGCCTGGACCTGGTTTCTGGGAAGTAAGGAATTTGGCTATCTACTCCTCTTGCCTTGTTTGCCACTGATACATCTTATCGGTTCAGTGGTCTACGGGAGATGGATTGAGCCCTATTTCACCTTCCGGCGAAACAAGGCCTTACAACAGGCTTACCAGGAAACCACGGCCATGAAGGCCGAGATCGAGGCTGCCAAGGCCGGGTTGGCGGCAGAAAAGCAAGCTTTTGAGATAGAGGTGGCGGAATGGGGATCCAGGCTGGAGGTAAGAGTCCACCAAGTTCGGGTCGACATCGAGGCTGAAGAAATGAAGGACAAGGTGCGCCGGCAGATGGCTTGGGACAAGCTCTCTGAGGATATCCAGAAGCGCCGGAGGGAAGCTGAAAAAATTTCGTCAGACGCAGAAGCAGCTCAAAAACAGGCTCGAGAGCACACCGAGAAATTAAAAACCCAGGATATATCCCTCCAGGCCCGTGCCGCCGAATTGGAGCGACGAGAGGCGGCTTTAAAAGTCCTTCAGTCGGAAATATCCAGCAGAGAAAAAAATCTGGCCGATCGCCAGAAACAATTAGATCACCGCGAACATGTCTTGGAGGCACAAGCCCAGGCGAAGGCCGATTCCGGTCTGGAGATTGAGAATCGGGATCCTGAGGATCCTAAGCAAGAGCCTAATGATTTCAGAACCATGGACGATTTCATCGCTGACTGCTGCTCACTGAGATCCGAGAAATCAACCAAGTCATTCGATCTTTATCAGGCTTATCTTGATTGGGCCAGCGGAAAGGGGGTGGAAACTCCGATGACCTCAACTCGGTTTGGGGCCAATCTGCGAGCACGAGGGCTTGAGCCTAAAAAGGGAACGGCTGGTACTCGTTATTGGCTGGGCATCGATTTGAAAACGCGCCACTCGGGTTCCGCATCGGGTTAGGCAAACCCGCCACTTAAGAGTCAAACGTGCCACTAGGGATAAATAAGTGCCTCCCAAAGGCGCCACTAAGGGGATTAATTCGTGCCACTCAACCATAAGTTAGACTTGCCACCGGGCTACCCCGCAAGCGGGGACCCCAAAAATTCTGGTCACACAAAACGCACTGGAGGTGCTAATAAGTCTCGTGAAATTAGGTAGTTATAACTACCATAGTCTAACCAATTGAATCCAATATAAAAAATAAAGGAGAGCTCAACATGAAGCGCATGGGTGGAATCCATAGTGTCAACCGCGGGGCTGATACCATCGGCCACACTATCCGTTTAACGATCCGGATATTTTGTTGGAGCGCGGTTATCAGCTTGGTTTTTTCTATGGTCCTAACCGCTGGGAGCATTTGGCTGTTTCAGGGCAGGCCGGTGTTGTCAAGGATGCTGCTATACAGCAAGGCCTGGGCCAAATCCTACGCGGCCCAGGCATTGATGTGGGCGCCAATCGGGAACAAACATCCCCAGTGGGTACTCGTGGAGACAGACGAGGGTGAAGTTGATCCCATCCAGCTCGAGGCTGACTTGGCTCCCGTAGCCAGAAGGAACTTTTTATGGGCTGGAAAAGTGGTTGGCATTTGTTGGGGTTGTATTGCCGGTTTGATGTTGGTGGGCTTTTACCGGTATGGCCAGCGGCTAATGCGAACCACCCTACATAGGGGCCAAGAAATCGTCAGCCCCAAGGAATTCCGACGACTGATCCCCCGCAAGAAAGCAGGGGATTACACCCTGGCCGAAGTGCCGCTGCCCAAGAACTCTGAACTGCAACATGCCATGATTTTGGGCGCACCGGGGACAGGCAAGACCTTAACTTTGATAGCTCTGCTTGAACGGATTCGTAGGCGGGGCAATAAAGCATTGGTCTACGATCCAACCGGCACTTTTTACTCCATTTTTTGGCAGCCTGGCGACTATTTGCTGAACCCGCTCGATGCACGCAGCCAGCACTGGAACCCCTGGGCAGAGATTCGGACCCCCTACGATGCCGATACTCTTGCCAAAAGTCTGATACCCATAGAAGTCAACTCCGATCCATTTTGGGTAAATGCTGCCCGGAGCATCTTGGCCGCGGCTTTGAATCGCCTTCCGAAAGGGGAGCGGACCGTGGAGCGGCTCATCGAATACCTCTGCACTACGGATCTGAGTGAACTGGCGCGGCTGGTTCCTGGCACCGATGCGGCGGCGCTCCTGTCGCAGGATAACCCTCGGACAGCCTTAAGCGTCCAGGCGACAACAGCTACCTCCACCAGAAGTCTGAGGTATCTGTGGGCGGGAGAGCAGCCCTTGTTTTCTATAAGGGATTGGCTCGCCGAGAGTGACGATTCCTGGTTGTTCCTGGGAGCGCCTGCTGACCAGCAGGCATCGTTGAAGCCACTGCTGACCTGCTGGCTGGAAAGCGCCGCCACCGCGGTGCTGAGTCTGCCTCCCAGCCAGGAGAGGAGGGTGTTTGTGATAATCGATGAGTTGCCTACGCTGCATAGGCTTGAGGCAATTCCCAGGCTTCTGGCCCAGGGACGGAAGTTTGGAATTGCCGGATTTATTGGACTACAAAATTTTGCCCAGCTTAAAGAGATTTACGGGCCAGCCGGCGCAGACGCCCTCGCCGGACAGTGCTCGACTTGGCTGACGCTGCGAGTCCCGGACGCCGAATCCGCCGAATGGGCCAGTAGGAATCTGGGGGAGATCGATGTCACTGAGGTGCAGGAGGCTATCAACTATGGCGCCAACAGCTTCCGGGACGGCCGGCGGCTCTCAGAAATCAGAAAACCCCGCCCTGTAGTAAGCGCCACCCAGATACAGCAGCTCCCGGATCTGGAAGGCTACCTGCGGCTCGCCGGCCCCTATCCGGTGGTGAAGGTCAAGGTGCCTGTGGTCAAGCGCCAGTCGATCCAATCTCTCCACGTGCCGGTGAATGAGTCAAAGACGGTTTATGGCCTTCTTAGGGATGTGCCGCCGGCGCTGCCTGCCGCCAAAAGCAAATCGCAGCGCAAAAATTGGAAATTTTAATGGTCTCAATAAATCCTATCACCAATCCCAGCCAGGCGGCTAGTTATTTCAGGCGGGATGATTATTACGTCCGGGATAAGAAGGAATCGCCCTCCACATGGCATGGCAAAGGGGCTGAAGCTTTGGGCCTGTCGGGCGAGGTTCACCGTGACGAATTTTCCAAGATGTTGGAGGGCCGGCTGCCCACCGGAGACACTCTGGGACGCATCAACGTCGAGGGCGAAAGAGAGCACAAGCCTGGATACGATCTCACTTTCTCCAGCCCTAAATCCGTTTCGGTTCTGGCTCTACCAGGCGGAGACCAGCGTTTGGTGGTGGGGCACCGCGAGGCGGTGAAGACCGCCTTGGACTGGGTGGAGCGCCATCATGCGGTTACCCGCGTAAAAATATCGGGCCAACCGCATCTGGAGCACACCGGCAATCTGGTGATTGCTGCCTTTCACCATGAAACCTCCCGGGCCCTGGACCCGCAGTTGCACGATCATTGCATAATCTTAAACTGCACCCAGAGGGCCGACGGCGCTTGGCGCTCCATTGAGGGCAGGGAGATCATGCGGATCCAGAAGGCGGCCGACAGGATCTACCGGTCCGAGCTGGCGGTCCGGGCCCAGGCCCTGGGCTATGAAGTGGATCTGGACCGGGAAAAGGGGCGCATGGAGCTGGCCGCGGTCCCTTCAGAGGTGCGGCGAGCCTTCAGCCAGCGCAGCCAGGCGATAGAAACCAAACTGGAATTGAATGGCAAGACCCGAGAGACGGCCAGTGCCGCGGAGCGAGAGGTCGCTTGTCTGGCGACCAGAGATAAAAAAGTCGACTTTGACCGCGCTATTCTCCGGGAGCAATGGTTAATTCGAGCCCGGGATTTGGGCTTTAATCCGGAGAAAACGGTTACTAAGGCTCAGACTCGGTCCGATGGATTGCTGCGACAAGCCGCCGCCGACCAACAAGCCGAGGTGGAGCGAGCTGTGAGATCGGCCGTTGAACACCTGGCGGAGCGCTCGGCTTCTTTTCGGGCCTCGGACCTGGACCAAATTTTAAGCTCCAAGTTTTTTGGGGATTATCGCCGAACCGAGATGGACCAGGCTATAGAGCGACTACGGGAGAGGAGAGAGTTGATTTCCAAGGAGGTCCGCAGCCTCTGGGATTCCCGGAAACTTGAAGTCGGCTACACCACCCCCCAGGGGCAGAATATCGAGCGGCAGATGCTGGCCGCGGCCAAACGGGGCCGGGGCGCCTTTGACCAGGGGATCACAAGCCCGGAAAAGGCCCGGGAGGCGATCACTGCAGCCCAGGAGCGAGGGAAGTGGAACGACCAGTTGAAGCAGGCGACCGAGGGCATCCTTACCACCCATGACCGGTTTGTGGCGATTCAGGGAGTGGCGGGCAGCGCCAAAACCAGCCGCACGGTGCGCATCGTGGCCGAAGTGTCGAAAGCGGCGGGTTGCGAGGTTAGGGGCCTGGCCCCTAGCGCCACGGGGGCACGTACCTTGGAAGACGGGGCCGGCATTGCATCACAGACCGTGCACTCGTTCCTGGGGGAGCTGCGCCAGGCCAAAATCAATATCGAGTTGCATCAGGCCCGGGAGGGCCAGACTCAAGCACAGTACAAGGCTCAAGAACACTCAAAATTGTGGACTGTGGACGAAGCCAGCATGGTGGGGGCCAACCAGATGCGGGATCTCCTGAAGGCGGCTGAATCGCAAAACGCCCGGGTCCTTTTGGTTGGCGACGTTCGGCAGTTGGGCAGTGTGGAGGCTGGCCGGGCTTTTGCCCAGGTTCAGGAACATATGCAAACCTACCAGATAGAAACCATACTGCGCCAGCGGGACAGCCAGCTGCGGGAAGCCGTGACCAGGGCCTACCAGGGAGAGGCGGCTAAGGCCCTGGACAAAATCCGGGACCGGGGAGGACTGATCGAAATCGCTAACCCCGGCGGCGACCGGGATGCCGGCTTGGTAGATCGCAGTCAGGCCATTGCCGCGGAGTACCTGGCTCTATCGCCGGAAGAGCGGTATCGGACCTTGGTTATCGCTCCCGGTCATGATGATCGTAAGGCCATCAACCAAACCATTCGGGATGGCCTGATTGCCCAAGGGGCCGTCAAACAAAACGGCTTTGAGGCCTCCACTCTGGAAAGGAAAGGCTTGACCCAGGTGGAGATTAAAAATCCTTACAGGTACACGGCCGGGGAGGTAGTCAGGTTCGGGCGATGCTATGCCTCCCACGGCATTGGCAAGGGCAGCTATTGGGAGGTGGTCAGCGTTGACGGCAAAATGGTCCGCCTGACTCGGGAAGGCGAACACATCGAGTGGAATCCGGCTCACCATTCCAAAGTGGAGGTTTACCGGGCTGTCAACCGTGAACTCGGTGAAGGGGATTTGATTATCTTCAACAAGAATGACAAAGAGGCCAGCCTGCTGAACGGCCAGACTGCCGTCGTGCAGCAACTGGACGGCAGCACCGGCCAGACCCAGGTTGTTACCCGAGAGGGCGAAGTCCGGGAGGTCAACCTGCAGGATAACTCACACTGGAGCCACGGCTATGCAATAACTGCCCACGCCGCCCAAGGTGCCACCGCGGACCTGGTTTTGATCCATGCGGAAAGCCATCGTGCCAATTTGACCACCCAGCGATCTCTTTATGTGGGCATTTCCAGGGCCCGGGACGAAGTCAAGATTTTCACGGATGACGCGGCCAGGCTTAAGGAAGCGGTGGAGTTGAGAAGCGGCGAGAAGGAAATAGCCATGGAACCTGAGCTGGCCCGGCCTGAAAGAGAACAGGATTACAGCCTTAGCAGATGAGGGATACTCTCTGATATATTTTGACTATTGAAGCCGACTGAGCGTAATGTAAAAATGTTCTTGCAATTAGAACGTCACATCCGTACCAAAGGCAAGGAGCCTGGTAAAGTCAGGATCATTTTGAAATAGCCATGCGCACTATCGACGAAATACGCCAATTGCTTGACGAGCTGAACAGCCTTCCAGCAGATGATCTTGAAGATCAGGATCTGGACTTCAAAGAATGGAATCCTCACAGCATGAAGGATGCCGTGGCCGTGGTCGTCGAGATGGCAATATGCATGGCCAACGGCGGGGGCGGGACGGTCGTGTTCGGAGTAAATGATAAAGCTGTGGGGCGTTCCTTGGCCATTAAGGGCATTCCTCCCGAAGTGGATGTTAATCGACTCAAAAAGACGGTCTACGACACCACGGACCCAAAGCTGACCCCAGTTTTTGAAGAGCTATTAGTCCCGGAGGGCCTGGCACGGCTACTGGTCATGCAGGTCTACCCTGGTATCCCTCCTTATACGGATACCGCCGGGAAGGGGAAGGTACGTATCGGCAAGGATTGTCAGCCCCTGACCGGCACACTGCGGCGCCGCATTATGGTGGAAACCGGGGAAACCGACTATACCGCTGAGGTAGTGGACGAAATCCCACAAAACCTGGTCTCTCCCGCCGCCATGGAACGTCTGCGCGACGCTGCCCGCAAAGAAAGAGCGCCGGAGGAGCTTCTACGCCTGGGCGATGATGATCTCCTTTCTCAAATCGGTGTCATTCGAGCCGGGAAACTCACCCGGGCTGGAGTATTGCTGGCAGGCTCAGAAACAGCGATCCAACAACAAATATCCGGCTATGTCTGGACTCATCTGCGCATGCAAACTGACACGCGCTATACCGACCGGGCCGATGGCCGGGATGCCCTACCGATAGCCCTTTTCAGGTTGATAGACCGGATTAATGCCGACAACCCTATCACCACGCTGGAACATGGAATGTTCCATTTTGAGTATCGCACTTTTCCAGAGATTGCTCTGCGCGAAGCTCTTCTAAACGCCTTATGTCACACCGACTTTCGTCTCGCCGGGCCTATCCTGGTCAAGCAATTCTCACGCCGCTTGGAAATTAGCAATCCCGGTGGATTCATCGCTGGCATTACGCCGGAAAATATCCTCCATCGCCAGCCGGCAGCCCGAAATCCCCTCTTGGTTGATGCCTTGGCCAAGCTGCGCTTAGTAAACCGGAGCAATCTCGGTATTAGCCGAATGTTCGAGGCGCTCCTTATCGAAGGCAAGGAACCGCCCACGATTCAAGAGATTGGGGAATCCGTCATTTTAACCTTTCTGCGCCGAGACTTTTCAAGTGACTTCCGACTTTTTGTGGCAGAAGAAAATCGCGCCGGACGCATCCTAACCGTGGATTATCTTCTTGTTCTCCAGTTCCTTCTACATCATCCTGAGATTGACACCGCCACCGCCGCCCACACCTGTCAGCGGTCGGAACCTCAGGTTCGAGACATTTTGAATGAGATGGAGCAGCGTCTTGGTTATCTCGAACGTGGCGGCTCTGGTCGCGGAACCTATTGGACTCTTCGGCCGGAAATCCACCACCGCTTGGCCGGGCCTGGCCACCCCGAACGAGATCGCCGCATCGACTGGGAAGCAGCTAAGACAAGGATTTTGAGTGTGCTTATGGAAAGGGCCAGGCGAGAGGAACCAGGAATCTCGAATGCGGAGATTCGGCAGATAACCCATTATGACAGGAATCAGGCTCGCCGTTTAATGCAGGATCTGATACGAGAGAATCCGCAGGTTAGACAGTCAGGAGAAAAACGGTGGGCACGCTATGCATATTCCCTATGACTGTGCAAAGAAATTTCCATAGAATCACGTTCTATGCGCAACGCTATGCGATGAAGCATGGGGAAAGCATAGGAAAATGTCCGGCCAGGTAGTTTGAACTCCATTCACCGTTGTATTCCAACGATAAGTTGCTGGAAAATATGTGCCTGAGCTATAAACTGCGCAGGCCATCCACCAACAGCTTAAAGCGCAGCCCGAATGGCCGGTGCTTGTGCTTTGCCTACTTCACCGGAGCCGACCAACCTTACGACAAACTAAAGCGGACGCACCGGGCCGACATCGATGAAGCCGCCTGGTCCGCACTCTATTCCACGGTCAGCCGCCCCTTCCCCAAACCCGCCACCGGAAAATCGCCATCAAGGTCATCAACCACCATGGGGATGAGGTGTTGAAGTTGTTTGAGGTATGAGGTACCCCGAATTTGGAAGCTGGTTATATGTTTAGAAAGTAGCCGAACAGCCACTCAATCTTCAGCCAAGTTGAAAACCTTGCTGTCCGTCTTCTTGGGGGTCAGCATCTCGCCACTCTTAACCGCCCTATCGTTAACCACACCGGGTGATAAATGAGCATATTTCTGGGTAGTTCTGAAGTCCCGATGGTTCATTAATTGTTGCAGGACTTGTGGGGTAGTCCCGTTCATGGCGTGGTAGCTCCCAAAAGTATGTCTCAGATCGTGAAAGCGGACATTGTCTGGTAACCCTGACGCCTTCCTAATCCGCCGCCAGGGGCCTTTGAAGTCTTTCCTTTGCCCGCCTTCCTTCCCAGGGAAAACATACTCCGAAGTTCGGGGCAGATCCTTAAGCGCTTCCAGTGCTTCCGAGCAAACTTTCTTGGCGATGGTTTCGGTTCCCTTCCGCCGGTGAGAGATGGTTAGGGTCACCATGTGCCTTTCGAAATCTACGTCCTCCCATCGGATCGTGAACAATGAACCCCGGCGCACTCCGGTAAGCAAAGCGAACTTGATAAAACCCACGGTCACCTCCTCAGGCCAGGCGTCCAGGGCGCTCCACAGGGCGGCCAACTGGTCACCGGCAAGAAATCTTGGCAGTTCGTTATCCAGGTGGGGCATGACCACCTGCTTGTGGTCAAATGGGGTATCGCCCTTATACTTGAAGTCCGGGCCTTGGGCGAACTTATAAAGTCTTTGGAGTAGCACGAGTTGATGCTTAATGGTTGCGGCAGAAAAAGATTTTCCCCGTTTGCTCAAGTATGGTTCACCGTCTTTGGTTTTCCCCTTGGCCATTTCCAGCTTCAAGCGGTTTACTTCCATGGAAGATATGGCATCCAGACGCTTTTTGCTGAATCGGGGGGCCAGGTGCTTCCCGTAGTTGAGCATGTCATCATCCCAGGTCTTTTTATTCGCTTTGGCCCAAGTGAGGTATTTAGCCCAAACCTCATTAAGGGTGGGGGCTAGTTTTGGCTTTTTCGGCTTTATGTTATATTCGCCTCTGATGTTGTCGGTTTTAACCGCATCGGCTAGTTCCCTGGCGAGGGTTAGATTGTCTACCACTTTGGTAGACCGTTCGCCTTTATGCCAGGAGATAACCCGATATTTTCTGCTTCTTCCAAAGGGAGTATTACATTTTGAGCACGCCTTAGCATCCAGAGGGCTGCCGGTAAAGCATTTGTCACAGTAACTGTAAATCGCCCCCTCACCCTTCCGCCGGCGTTTTCTGCTCTTATCTTCCATACTCGTATTCCCCTGTGCGTGTGCTGTGCTTATCTTTAGAAAAACCTATCTCTAATTAGGTGAAACCGTCAAAAAGTTTGCGACCATAATATGCTCATATTACAGGATATGCCAAGAAATATCTTAAAGTGGAAAAAACAGGAAAAAGGTTCGGAAACGGAATGGGGTTCAGGGGGTCGGAGGTTCAAATCCTCTCGTCCCGACCAGAGATCCCAAAATTACAAGAGGTTGGCAGGCATGAGCCTGTCAGCCTTTTTTGTTTGGCAGGAGGTTTGTTATCCTTGCGGTGTCAGTGTCCCTCCCCGTCAGGTGTGCACTTTCTCACCATAACCGCGGTTATCCCGTCGTCAGAGGGGGAATAATCGCTTGGGAGAGCCAGATTCTGATAAGATAAATATATGTCGCAGCTTAACGGAAATCCCATCACCCCCCAGGTAGTCACAGGAGCGGAGGTGGACCTCGCCATCGACAAGCTGGCCTTGGGGGGCAAGGCCCTGGGCCGGGTGGGGGGGTGCGTGGTCTTCGTGGAGCACGCCCTGCCCGGCCAAAGGCTGCGGGTGCGGATTACCCGCAAGAAAGCAAACTTCGCCGAAGCCCAGGTAGTGCAGCTCCTGGCCCAGTCGCCCGCGTACGCGCCGCCCTTCTGCCGCCATTTCGGCGTCTGCGGCGGCTGCCACTGGCAGGACCTGGCCTATGGGGAGCAGTTGCACTGGAAAAGGGAGCAGGTGCAAGAAAGCTTGCGCCATCTGGGGGGCCTGACCCCAGAGCAGGTCCTGCCTACGGCGGCCTCGCCGCACACCCGCTATTACCGCAATAAAATGGAGTTCACCTTTGGCCCCGGGCCGGGGGGCTGCTCCCTGGGGCTGCACCTCCAGGGTTCCCGGGACCGGATCTTCGATCTGCAGGAGTGTTTTCTCCAGTCCCCCCAGACCGGGGCCTTCGTTAAGAAGGTGCGCTCTCTGTGCCGGCAAAGCGGCCTCCCCGCGTATAATCCCAAGACCCGGCGGGGGTTCTGGCGCTTTCTGGTGCTGCGGGAGAGCAAAAGCACCGCGCAGATGCTGGCCCACCTCATCACCACCGATCAGGGCGACCCGGCCGCGGTGGCGGCCCTGGCCGCAGCCCTGACCTCGACCTTCCCGGCAATCACCACCCTGGTGCATTCCCTGAGCCGGACCAGGGCTCAGGTGGCCAGCGGCGCGGACAGCCGGACCCTTTTGGGACCGGGGTATATTGAAGAGGAACTCGGCGGCCTGCGCCTGCGGATTTCGGCCCACTCCTTCCTCCAGACCAACACCGCCGCGGCCGCGGGGCTCTATGACGCGGTCCGCCGCTTCGGGGGGTTCCGGGGCAGCGAGACGGTTTGGGACCTTTACTGCGGTGCGGGCAGCATCGCGCTTTACCTGGCCCGGCAGGTGCGGCGGGTGGTGGGCTTCGAGCTGGTGCCGGAGGCGGTCAATGATGCCTACAGCAACAGCCGGCTCAACGGGGTGGATAATTGTTCTTTTCTGGCAGGCGATTTGAAGGAACGGCTCAAGGAGGCTCTGGGCAGCGGGTCTCTACCACGCCCGGAGGTGGTGATCACCGATCCGCCCCGGAGCGGCATGCACCACCAGGTGGTGCATGCGCTTAAGGAGCTGGCCCCCGGACGGATCATTTATGTCTCGTGCAATCCGGCCACTCTGGCCAGGGATCTGGCGCTCCTGGGGGATCACTACGAAATTGCCACCGTCCAGCCCTTCGATCTTTTTCCCCACACGGCCCACATCGAATGCGTGGCCCGGCTGGAGAGGAAGCGCATCTAGCCTACCTTATTCAAGAACTTTTCGAAATGCCAGACACCTTATTAAGTTATTTAATTAGCGCTTGAAAAGCCCAAAAAAGCAGAGTGTTTTTTGCGCAGGCTGGAAAGCCTGCGCCACCAGGTTCTTTGCCGCCTAGTGGATTATCCGGGATAGGGCAGCCTTGTCTTCATTTTAAAGCACTCGGGGCGAACCCCAGGTTCGCCCCGACGAAAGATATCATATTTGATCAATTTGAAACTGGATCAAACTCCCAAATCCCGCAACAACCGCCGCAGAGCCGGTTCGTCTTCGTCCACAAATTCCACCCCAAAACCGGGGGGAAAAGTCTCTAACTGGCCGGCGTTGACCCAGGCGATCCGGCCCCGGCAGTGCAGCACCGGATACTGGGTGCCGAAGGAGATTTCCAGATCAATGGGACTGCCCAAAGGCAAAGTTTGCTCGGTAACGATGAACACCCCGCCCGCGCAAATATCCCGGGTCAGGCTCTCAAAAGCCACTTTCGGGTTCTTGCAGCTAACCCGCAATTGGCGCTGCTGGCGGCGCTGGCGGCGTTGTTCCGGCATGGCTGGATAATGCATATCTGCCATCCACAATCATCTAAAGATGAGTTATCAGCCCGGCCCCCGAGGTAACCAATGGGGGCTCCTCTTTGCCGTTGAGGTTGCCCTCTGGTTTTTCTTATTTCCCCTTATAGTTATTGTCGGCAAAAATCCATTTTTGTTCAGAATTTTTATACTATTTCCCCGGAAATAGATGGACGTTGATAGTTTCCGGTTATTTGCCGGGTTCTGATATGATAAGAATACGCCTATGACTATTCTCAAAATTTTAGTGTTGGCCGTGGTCCAGGGGATGGCGGAATTGCTGCCGGTTTCGAGTTCGGCCCATGTCATCGTGGCGGAGAAGTTGATGGGGCTGGACCCCACCAGGCCGGAGATGACCCTGCTGCTGGTCATGCTCCATACCGGCACGATGGTGGCGGTGATCCTCTATTTCTGGAGGAGCTGGCAAGAGAACTATTTTTCCTCCCGCCGGGTCTTCGGAAATTTTGCCCTGAGGGTGATCGTGGCTACTGCACTCACCGGCATTGTGGGCCTGGCGCTAAAATTTGTCATCGAGAAAGTCGCGCTCAAAAGCGTGCCCAATGCCGAAATAGAAATGATTTTTGGCAATCTGGCCTTGATTGGCATCGCCTTAGGAGCGGTGGGGGTCTTGATTATTTATGCCGGGGTGCGGGCCGAGCGGCGGAGCCATGTCACCCGGAAAGGCCTGCAGGGATCATCCCTGATCGGCGTGGTGCAGGGCCTCTGCCTGCCCTTCCGGGGGTTTTCCCGGTCTGGGGCCACCATTTCCGCAGGGTTGCTCTTGGGGATCACCAAAGAGAGGGCCGAGGAGTTCAGCTTCGCTTTGGCGGTAGTGCTGACCCCGCCGGTCATCGCCCGGGAAATCTGGCGGTTGTTGAAGGCCCAGAGTGCAGCGCTATCTCAGGGAAGCAGCATGTTCGCCCTGTTTTACCCCAGCCTCCTGGGTATGGGGTTCAGTTGCATCGCTGGCTTGCTGGCGCTCCGCTGGCTTTCCAACTGGCTGGAGCAAGGCCGCTGGCAATTTTTCGGGGTTTACTGCCTCCTGGCCTCGGCCGGGGTGCTGTGGCTATATAAGATCGGTTTTTGAGCTGCCGCGGGCGCACCTCCGGGGTTGCGCCCACCTCAGGGCGGACCCAGGAGTCCGCCCTTTCTCCCAACTCGCGATTATTGCACCGAGAAATAGACGCTTTTTTCTGCGTTCCCCATGTTGCTGACAATGCGAAAGGTGGCGACGTAGTTGCCGGGTGGGGCGTTGGGATTAAGATTGAAGCCGACCTGGGCCGCATACGCGCCGTTTTGCACCTGGCGGTTCTCCTGATAGGGCTGTTCGATGAGCTGCCCCTCTTTGCTGATCTCCCGCACCAGTTGCAGGGCCACCGGCTGATTCTGGGGAGTCATCACCCGGTAATTCATGGTGAGCATGATTTGGGTCCCCGGCCGGGCATTGGGGGGAGAGACGTAGGCCTGATCAATGACGACCCCGTTGCCCATGGCGGGACCGCCACCGGGACCATGGCCTGGGGGCGCCTGCCCGGGGGCGGCTGGCCCAGAGGCGGCCTGGGCCTGGGACCGGGCCAGGTTCTGGTTCTGGTCCCGGGCGTAGATGGAGCCCACCACGGCGCCGGCCCCGGCCCCTGAGAGGGCGCCGATCCAGGCCCCCGCCCCGGGATTGCCGGCAGCCGCGCCGATGATGGAACCTAAAGCAGCCCCGCCGGCCGCGCCGCCCACCGCGCCCGCGGCCGTGGACGCACCGGGGTCATAATAACCGCTGGGGGTCTGGCACCCGGCCAGGGCCAATCCTATAATCGCCACTAAAGCCACAGCCTGCAAACTCTGCCGCACTGAGGGTCCCTCCTCAATCTTTCAGTTTACCTATTGCAAATATACAAAAATTTTCCGGGGCGGGAAACGTAATTGCGGCAAGGATCAGGGGCTCCGGGTCCTGCCGGGACTGGAGATTCGCAAAAATTGCCGCATCTTGCATCCTCGACCCGGGTTTCTTAAAATACCTGGTAGCTGCCAGGTGCGAGGAGGTGCATGATGTTTCTTTATCTGGTCCAACATGCCGAAGCTATGAAAGAGGAAGAAGACCCGTCCCGGGACCTGACGGAAAAGGGGCGCGGTGATATCGAAATCGTGTCCCATTATTTGAAAAGGCTGAATATCCCGGTGCAACAGATATTCCATAGCGGCAAGACCAGGGCCAAGAGCACCGCGGTGGTGCTGGGCCGGCATTTAAACCCGCCCAAGGGGGTCTCAGAAGCCCCGGGGCTGGCGCCCCTGGATGATCCGAAGATCTGGGTGGACCGGATCGCCAGCATGGATGAGGATATTATGCTGGTGGGGCATCTCCCCCATCTGGGCAAATTGGCGGCCTTACTCATCAGCGGCGATCAAGAGAGAAGTGTGATTAATTTCCAAATGGGCGGCGCGGTTTGCCTGCGGCGCCTGGATTCCGGCCAATGGGCGGTGGATTGGCTGATCATCCCGGAAAACATCCTTTAGCCCGGGAGCCGGAAACCCAGGGACCCTCTTGGCATGCCGGTTTTAGCGGCGCACTAATTGGCGCTCAGAAAGGCAATAAAATTCTTCAAGGTGGCAAGATCGTAAATCGGTCCCCTGGGACCCCGGGCCTCCCGGATGATCTTTATGGCCTCGAACGGCTTGTATGCCGGACGGAAAGGACGCATGACAGTGAGGCTTTCATAGCTGTCCAACAAGCGAATGACGCGAGTCCAGGAGTGCTGCCGGCTCAGGGGCAGGTGCAGGGGGTAGCCGGAGCCATCGGCGTTTTCGTGATGCTCCAGGGCCAGACGCAACACATCATTAGGCACCTGGGAGAGAGATGTCTCTTTGCTTAAAAGACGATAACCGATCTCGGGGTGATGGTATAATTCGGCTCTTTCCCCAGGAGTTAACGGCTCCTTTTTGACGATGATTTCCTGGGGGATGCGGATCATGCCGACGTCGTGAAAAAGGCCGGCTAAACCCATGTCCCGGGTCTCCCTGGCTGACCTCTTCAAGGAGAGCATAAAGGCTATACCCAGGAGGCAAATGTTAAGGGAATGGTTGTAGAGATCATAGTGGTGATAAAGAATCTTCCACACCTGTTTAATGGAAGTGGGGTCTTGCTGCAACCTCTCGATTAAATCTTCCACATGTCCTTTAGCCTGCTGCACTACCGGTCCGAAGCGAGACGATTGGAAAGCCAGGCGGATACTGAGGTTCAGGTGTTCAGAAAAAACGGCCAGTAACTCCTGGGAGACCTTTGCGCTCTCGTATTTCAGCAACAGCAAAGAATTATTGAGATAGGCGATAGCTTTCTCCAGATCCTCATTGAGAAAATAGAGCAGATCTATGCCCTTTTGGGTCAGAAGGTCCTGCCATTTGGTTTCCCACGCCTCTTCCTGTTTAAGGAAAGGGAGGTACTTAAAACCTTGGCCCCCTTTTTGGGCCACCTTCAGGTAGAGGTTGAAGGTGAGCCGATTCCCCGGAATCAGCGCGGCCAGGGAAATGGGGGTGTAGGGAGAAGATCCCGCCCCGCCTAAGGGACGATGCAGGGTCTTAAGGTCTGAAGATAGAAGCTTTTTCCGAATCGACTTCTCATCCATGGAGATTTACCCAAAAGCAGGCGGCAGCTTCAACCACCTGAGTTCAAATAACAATATAGCGATTTGTTTCCCGATAAATAATTTCTGATTTCTTTTTCCCGGACTGGCGCAGGATGATAGCAGAAATTCTAGGGGAAATCTTTCTAGAATACCGCCGGTGACATTTATCTAATAGGGAGACGCCGACGCAACCACCATTTAGCAAATTCCGCCACCGGAGTCAAGAGCAGGGCCAGAGAGGCGGCAAGCAGCCATTCTTTCCATCCCAGGGGCGCGGTATGGAAGAGCCGGGCCAGGGGCGGCCATTGCACCACCAGCACCAGCATGAGCAGGGAAATAACCACGGCAATCACCAGAAAGCGGTTACGGAAGAGGCCCACTGTAAAAAGCGAGTAAGACTCGGAGCGACAATTAAACGCGAAAACCAATTCCCCCAGCACCATGACCGCGAAAACCATGGTCTGAGCCCGGATCAAGGAGAGCTCGGGGTCGCTGCCAATAGCCTGATAGCCCTGATAATACCAGTGAAAGAGGGGGATCAGGACCAGGGTGAAGTAAGCGGTGACCACCGCCATCATCACCACCACCGGGAGCGGGAAAACCCCCTCCTTGAGAGGCCGGGGCGGCCGGGACATGATATCCGGGGCCTTGGGGTCCACCCCCAGGGCCAGGGCCGGGAGCCCGTCGGTGGTGAGGTTAACCCAGAGGATTTGCAGGGCGATGAGGGGCAGGGGCAACCCCAGGAAGAAGGCGCCGGTGAGGACCGTGATCTCGGCCAGGTTGGCGCTCAGGAGAAACATCAGATATTTTTTGATATTGTCGAAAATGGCCCGGCCTTCCTCCACCGCGTCCACCAGGGTGGCGAAGTTGTCATCCGCCAGGATCATATCCGCGGTTTCCTTGGTGACCTCGGTGCCGGTCAAGCCCATGGCCACGCCGATATCGGCCTTTTTCAACGCGGGTGCGTCGTTGACCCCGTCCCCGGTCATGGCCACCACCTCGCCCCGGGCCTGCAGGAGGTTCACCAGGCGCAGCTTGTGTTCCGGGGCCACCCGGGCAAAGACCGCGACCCGTCCCAGATGGGATAGCAAATCTGTATCACTCAGATGGTATAAGTCGGAGCCGCTCAAAACGGCACCGCTTTCCGGACCGGGCGGCGCCAGCCCCACTTCCCGGGCCACGGCCAGGGCGGTGTCCGGGTGGTCGCCGGTGACCATGATCACCCGGATGCCCGCGTGCCGGCATTTGCTCACTGCTTCCTGGGCTTCGGGCCGGGGTGGGTCCATCAGGCCCGCCAGCCCCACCCACACCAATTCCTGCTCCGCTTCCTCCAAGGAAGGATTGGCCGCGGCAGCCATCTCCCGGTAGGCCAGCCCCAGAACCCGCAAGGCTCCCCCGGCCATCCGGGCGGCCGCGTCCGTAATTTCCTGCTGATCAGCCGCGGTCAAGGGCCTTTCCCCGGCAGCAGTCAACACCCGGGGACAACGGGGCAGGAGACTTTCCGGCGCGCCCTTGGCACAGGCCAGCATGCCCCCGGGGCCTTGATGGATGGTGGTCATGAGCTTGCGTTCCGAGGAGAAGGGAACCTCGGCCACCCGGGGGAACTCCCGGCCCAGGGCCTCCGGGTCCAGCCCGGCCTTGCGGCCCAGGACCACCAGGGCCCCTTCCGTGGGGTCTCCCTGGATGGACCAGACGCCTTCCGCCTCCTGGAGAAGCGCATCATTGCACAACAGGCCCACCCGCGCCGCCATCTGCAGGACCGGGTCCTCGACCGCAGGGAAGCCGTTCCCCTCCCGGGAAAAAGTCCCCTCGGGACGGTAGCCCAAACCGCTGACCTGCACCTCCCGTCCTTCCAGAAAAAGGCGGCGCACGGTCATCTCGTTCTTGGTGAGGGTGCCGGTCTTATCGGTGCAGATCACCGTGGTGCAGCCCATGGCCTCCACCGCGGGTAGGCGCTTGACAATGGCCCGGTGGCGGGCCATGCGGGTGGTGCCGATAGCCAACGCGCCGGTGACCACCGCGGGCAGGGCTTCCGGGACCGCGGCCACGGCCAGGCTGATGCCCCAGATGAGCATCTCCAGCCAATGATGTCCCCGAATGACGCCCAGGACCATGGCCCCGGCGCTCACCGTCAGGCAGATAACGGAGAGGACCAGGCCGATGGAGGCCATGCGCCGTTCCAGGGGGGTCTTTTCCGGGGGCATCTCCCCCAGCAGGCGGGCGATGCGGCCGAATTCGGTGTCCATGCCGGTGGCGGTCACCACTGCCCGGCCCCGGCCGTAAGTAATGACCGTGCCTGCGAAGACCATGCCTTTCTGGTCGGCGATGGGCAACAAGGGCCGGGGGTCGGGGTCCACCCCCTTGGCCACGGCCGTGGATTCCCCGGTGAGGAGGGATTCGTCCGCCTGGAGATTCACCGCGGTCAGGACCCGGCCGTCTGCGGCCACCCGGTCCCCGGTGTGCAGGACCAGCACGTCTCCGGGGACCACGTCCCGGGCGGGAATGGTCAGTTCCTGGCCCCCCCGTAAGACCAGGGCCGTGGGCGCGGCCAATTTTTGCAGGGCCGCAGCCGCCTGCTCGGCCCGGTATTCCTGGATAAACCCCAGGACCGTGCAGGCCAGGATGATCACCAGGATGACATAGGCGTCCAGGTGTTCCCCCAGAAACAGGGAAATGCCGGTGGCGGCAATCAGGATCAAGATCAGGAGGTTTTGAAACTGCCTAAGAAAGATAACCAGAGGCGAGATTTTGGGCGGAGGCGCCAGCTCGTTGGGACCCTGGCGCTCCAGCCGTTCCTGGGCCTGGGAGGGACTGAGCCCGGAGGCTCCGGTCTCCAGGATCTCCAACACCTGTGAAGGACTCAGGCTATAATAAGGGCTGGGCTCGCCAAACATGCCAGGATTATCCCCCAAAAGCTTGCATAAATAAATAAAAACCGGGGAAGGCGATGTCGAGGGGAATCTAAGAGATAGTATCCGGTTATGACAAGATAGCCTCACGCCAAGACGCAAAGGCGCAAAGAAAGACGCAGAGATAGAGGGTTGAGATTGGAGTAGCACAGGCGTCCCGCCTGTGCGAAAACTGAGAGCGGGCGGGCTGCCAGCCCTCTAATTTTTCATAATCTTTGGAAAGGCAATGGCCCACGAAGAACTGTCCCAAAATCCCTCACATAAGTAAGCCGGGTCTTTTCTTTCCCCCTTGAGGTTATTGTTACCCACAAGTTTTTATAACCGGTGGCGCAGCCTTTCCAGGCTGCGCCGAAAACCTGCGCAGGCTGGAAAGCCTGCAAGGGGAGAGGAAAAAATATGGAAATCTTCGAAGGAAATGGTGGGCAGTGCCCACCCTACATTGCGTCCAGTCTCAGCCTTGAACTTTGAACCTCGAACTTTGAACTATTCTAAACCAGCCGCCGCACCTCCCAGCACGTACAGAGTCACCGGCTCCTGAATGCCTTTGAGGCGGGTCTGATAAGACCTGTGCACCGGCAGACCCGACGGCGCCAGGCGGTAAACCGCTTCGGAAACCACGATCTCCCCGCCCCGGGCCTGGCCCTGGAGGCGATGGGTCAGGTTTACCGGGGAGCCGATGATGCCGTATTTGGCCCGGGACTCCGAACCGATATTGCCCACCACCACTTCGCCCACGTGCACGCCGATGCCCATCTCCAGGGAAGGAGCGGCCGGATGGGCCACATTTTCTGCGGCCATGGCGGATTGCATTTGCATGGCGCACCGTAAAGCCCGCTCCACACTGGGGGCCAGCGGGCCCTCCCAGGGATCGAAGAAGGCAAGGATGGCATCCCCCAAAAAATCGACGATGATGCCGCGGTGGGCCTGGATCACGGTGATCATCCGGGAGAAATGGCGGTTCACCAGAAGGAGCGTAGCTTCGGGGCTCAGGCTTTCCGCCAGGGGGGTGAAACCGCGAATGTCGGAGAAGAGGATGACCACCTGCCGTTTTTCTCCGCCCAGGCGGGCCGCCTCGGGCCGGCTCAGCAACTCCCGGGCAATCTCCTGGTCCACGTAGCGGCCGAAGGTGTTGGTCACCAGGTCCTTTTCCTTCAGACCCTCCACCATGTCATTGAAGCTTTGGGTCAGTTGGCCGATTTCGTCCCGGGAGGCCACCGGCAGCGGCTCGCCATATTCGCCCCGGGCCACCTGGGACGCCTTTAGGGAGATTCTGCGGATGGAGGAGATCACCGGCCCCACTCCCAGGCGGATGAGGATCAGGATCACGGCCAGACAAAGGATGGCCCCCACCAGATAATAGAAGCGGAAGTGCAGGATGGGAGCCATGATCTGGCTGCCCCGGGCATGGAGCATGATGGCCCAGGGCGCAGCGTGGAGCCGGTAAAAGCCGATCACCCGCTGCGGGGTAAACCCTCCCCCAACGATGGTGGCGTAGGGCTTCTCTTTCATGGCCTGGAGCATGGCCAGTTCCAAAGGGTCCCGGGTTTCACCCAGACAGTGCCGGTTCTCCATGGCCGGGCTGCTGTGGGCCAGATAATGGCCTTCCTTGCTGACCAGGCAGGCCATCTGCGTCTGCATCCAGCCAGCAGTGAGAATCCCCTCCATCAGGTATTTATAGCTGAGGACCACTTCGATCTTTCCCAGGGATTGACCGGCCTGATCCAAGAGCTGGCCCCGGAGTCCCACGTTTTCCCGCCCCGGCTGGAAATCATAGGATAGGGAGGAGAGACGCACCACCTTTTCCCTGGCTGGCGGCTGCTGCCAAGTCACCTGCACCCGGGTGACGCCGGGATGATGCCGCAGTCTTTGCAAGACCCACTGCCGGATCGGCTCCTGGTCCGTGGTGGCATAGGCCTCCATCCATTGATGGACCAGGCGCAGGCGCATGTCCATCTGGTGGGCGGCCCGCGCCATGCGGAGCACCGCGACCTCCCGCCATTCCTTCACCAGGCTGGCGCGGATATAGAAATAGCCGAGGAAGCCACTGGCGCCCAGGAACAGAGCCACCGGCAAGGCCAGGAAAACCAGCAGCCTTTTTTCTAAGGTCTTAAATTTAATCATAAGTTAACCTTACAATCCTATCTCGCGAGGGGTCCCAGGCATAAGCTGCTTGGCCTTTTCTCCCTCCCCTTTGATGGGTGTTTGGACGGGGGAGATGTTGCTTGGCTTTTATTCAATGTTATTCATGGGACACGATAATAGCAACAATAGCAGCCCCACATAAATCAGGGAGAAAC
>JAKAKP010000102.1 GCA_021813445.1 Deltaproteobacteria bacterium | reverse complement strand
CGCTCCAGGGCGAACACAAGGTTCGCCCCTACCGGGTGCTTTGAAAAGTTCAAAGTCTTGGTGGCACAGGCTTTCCAGCCTGTGCTCCGTCACAGGTCATCCTGTAAATCCAACTTTTTGAGATGACTTAAGACAGAGACTTGCTTATTCATTTTCACTTTTCATTAGGCCAATGATAGCATTATCAATCAATTTTGGAACCGATGTATTCCATTTTATACCATCAACATCACTCTGATTTAATTCTAAACTTTCGGTAATTTCAAATGTTGTTCCAATAATTTCCCAAAAATCGCTAAATTCTTTTCTTGGGGTGTTCGATATTTTATTGTACCCGAAAAAAGCAGGTAATGTAAATTTGCCATCTATAGGCATTATTAAATCTGGCAATAGAAAATGCAGTGCTTTAGATACCCCAACAATCCTTCTTGATGATTCCATTATTTTCAGATTACAAAAGACTTTTTCAAGCAATTGTTTTATATTTAAAATGTCATTGTTTTTATCTCCATACACTTTAAATTCATATAATTTAAACAAATAAATTTCCAAAGATCTGACCGACTTCACAATATCGCATAGAGGGGCTAATCGAGCGCCTCTTTGATCCATATTCCATTTTCCCAGGGTTTCATGCATCTTTTTAAGAAATATTTCTTCTTCTAAAAGAAGCTCTAAATTTCCAAATTTTCTGTGCATTAAGATTAATTCTCTATATAACGCTAATTCGTGGCTGGAACGATAATCTTTATTACATTTTTCTACGTAAGAAAAGAAAGCGGCTCTGGAAGAAGATATACGGTCAATTCGATCCATTTTTTAATTTAATTACTTCGGTTGCGCAGGCTGAAGCCTGCGGCTTCCATTTTCTGACCCCTGACCCCTGGCCCCTCCTATTCCTGGCCCGTCAGTTCTTCCCAGAACGCTCTCGGGGAAATAATCCTTACCTTCCCAATACTCTTGAGGCTTTGCAATTCGTGATCGCCGGTGACCAGGACCTGCGCCCCGGCGCTGAGGGCCGCGGCGACGATGGCCGCGTCATCCCGGTCCTCAATGGGAAGGTCCGGCTGGTCTTCGGGCTCGGCCAAGATGGCATCCTGGCTAATCAGTTCCAGGTATTCCTCAATCAGTTGCTCCGGGACGCCGAACTTCATCCCCAAAACTCGCCGGACCTCCTGGAGAACCCGGGGACAGGTGACGAGTTCATGGGCCGCCAGTACGGCACGGAAGACGTCGGCGCACAGCCCCCGGGTCGTAACCGCGCTGACGATGACGTTGGTGTCCAGGAGAACTCTCACGAAACTTCCCGGAACACGTCCTCATCCGTGAGATATCCCCGGGCCTCCGCGAAAGGCATGATCTTCCGGCGCAGGGCTTCGAACTGACTGACCCGGAGTTGGCGGCGCAGCGCCTCACGGGCAATCTCACTCCGATTCTTGCCCGCTTGTCGCGCCGCCTTGGTCAGGAGCTGATCCAACTCCTCATCAAGCCTGATGGTCAAGGTGTTAGTCTTCATGTCTTACAATGTAGTACATTATCCGATTTCGGTCAAGCCCTTAATGGTGCGCAGGGCGCACCCTACATTTTCTTCCCCAGCCGCTTTTTCCGGCGGCCGCGGGCCGCCCTATAACCCTGGCCCCTAACTGCTCACTGCTTACCGCTCACTGCTTCACTTCCCCAGGGGAATCTTCTGCAACGGCGTATAAATCGACCCCTGGGGGGTCAGGGTGCTTTTGAATAAAATAATCTCGTTTACCGAAAAAGGCGGCCAGTTCAGGGGCGCCAGCTTCTCCAGGGCCAGGGCCAGCCGGTGCCGGTTGTTCGGCGATTTCACCCGGCCCAGAGTCAGGTGCGGCGCGAAGGGCCGTCCCTCCGGCGGGTGACCCAGGACTTCGAAGGCCTTTTCCAATTGGTGGTACATCTGGGCCAGGGGCACGAGGTCTCCCTCTAGGCCCACCCAAATGACCCGCGGGCTTCTCATGTTGGGAAAAGCCCCGGCCTGGGTAACTTGGAGCTTAAACGGCGCCTGCCTGGCCGCCACTTCCCAGGCCGCCTGGGTGATGGGGTCGATCTCGTTATCCGGCACGTTGCCGAAAAATTTCAGGGTCAGGTGGATGTTGCCCACCGCCACCCAGCGCACGTCCGCATTGCTCCGCTTCAGCTCCCCCTGGACCAGGGCCAGTTGGGGGCGCAGCGTATCCGGCAGATCGATGGCCAGAAAACAGCGAATCATGTTTGACCTATTTCAATTCCCGCCGCAACCAATCCAACGCGGTTTGGGCCGACAGGGCCTTGATCTCCTCCCGGGAGCCGTGGAAGCGGCAATGCCTGGCGACCACCCCGTCCGGGGTGGCCAGGCCGATCCAGACGGTGCCCACGGGCTTGGCCGCGCTGCCGCCGCTGGGCCCGGCAATGCCGGTGACCGCCAGCCCCAGGGGGGTGTGGAAGATTTCTTTGACCCCCAGGGCCATGGCCCGGGCCGTGGCCTCGCTTACCGCGCCTTCCCGCTCCAGGGTCTCCCCGGGGACCCGGAGCAGGTCCATCTTGGCCCGGTTGGCGTAGGTCACCACCCCGCCCTGGAAATAGTCGGAGGAACCGGGCACGTTGGTGAGGCGGTGGCAGATGAGGCCGCCGGTGCAGGACTCGGCCACGGCCAGGGTCAGGCCTTGCTGCCGCAGCTTCTGGCCCACCATCTCTTCCAGGGAGAAGGTTTCCGGACCCAGGAGCATCTCTCCCACCTCCCGGCCCAGGGCGGAGGTGAGGCGGTCCAGGTCGTCCTCCAAGGCCTCCGGGTCCTGCCCCCTGACGGTCAAGGTGAGGTGGTTTTCCGGGAAGTTGGGGTAAAATCCCACGCACACTTCCCGCTGCCAATCCGCCATTTTGTTGACTGTTTCCTGGAGCTGGGTCTCGGTGATGCCGAAGAGCCTCAGCGTCCGCTGCCGCATGTACTTGCCACCGCCCGCAAACCCCACCATAAAAGGCAGCACAAAGGAGTCGAAGAGAACCCGCATCTCCCGGGGGACGCCGGGGAGAAAAAAGAGCCAGGCATCCTGATGCTTCAGGGAAAAGCCGCAGGCCGAGCCGCCCGGGTCCAGCACCGTAGCCCCTTCCGGGATCACCGCCAGCCGGGCGTAACGGTCTTCCCAGGGCAAGCCCCGGTCCCCCAGGCAGCGGCGGATGCGGGCCAGGAGGGCTTCATCCTCAAAGAGCCGCAGATTGAGGGCCTGGGCCGCGGCGGCCACCGTGATGTCATCATCCGTGGGCCCTAGGCCTCCAGTGATGATGATGAACTGGGAGCGAGCCAGGGCCTGGACCAGCAGCGACTGCAACAGGGGGGGCCTATCCCCCAGCATGGTGATGCTTTGCACCTCCAGACCGGCTTCATGGAGGCGGCGGGCCGCATACCTGGCGTTAAAATCTCCCACCCGCCCGGTGACCAGCTCCGTGCCGGTGGTGATGATTTCTCCTTGCATGTTCAGTAGCCAGTGGTCAGTGGCCAGTGGTCAGTGGAAGTCGGTATCGAACCAGCCACTAACTGCTGACAACCCTCACTCAGCCCCTCCCGGATAAATCTTACGAACTTATTTCTTCGTTCCCAAGCTGTGCCACGGAACGCCTTGCTCGCCAAGCCCAGCTTGGCGGATAGTTACGTTCCCAAGTACAACTTGGGAACGAGGGAAAAAATTTGCAATACCCCCCGGGCCACCACCCCCGCGGCCAGATCATCCAGGGTCACGCCCCAGCCGCCGGGGAGCCCCTCGCAATATTTGATCGGGAAAGGTTTCCCCATGTCCAATAATCTAAAGAGGATAAACCCCAGCAGCACCCAAGGCCAGGCCACCGGTATCCAGGTCAGGGCGGCCAGCAGGCCCACCACTTCATCCAGGACGATGCTGGGGTGGTCGGGTCCCAGGTAATCCTGAGCCCGGCCGGTGATCCAAATGCTTGCTGCCGTCAGGAGCAGCAAGGCCAGGCCATAGCCCCAGGGGCCCAAAAGCTGCAACAGCCACCACAGGGGTAAGGCCGCCAACGTGCCCCAGGTGCCGGGCATTCCGGGCAGGCGGCCCACTCCCCCCAGGGTCGCTAAAGCCAGAATGAACCGGGGCCGCGCCCCGCCGGGGCTGGCGCTAAGTAGGGCTCTCACTCTCCTTAACATCTCAAAAGTACACAGATTTAAATGGGTTGTCAACAATTCCCCGCCGCCGCTTTCTCTGGTTTTTCGGCAACGGGTGGGACCATTAATAATTGCAAGATACATAACTTTCAGGTTTTTTTCATCCCCATCCCTTCGGGAATTTTACAGTTTTGTGGCAAAGGTAATAAATGTGGTTAAAAATTGGTGAAATATCGCTATAATAGTCTTATGCGGACTCTCGCTCCGGAATCGCCTGTGCCCCCGCCGCTGATCATTCTCCGGCCCCAGCACAATCTCTCCCGCAGGGACGTGGATGTAGAAGCCTTAAAGGTCTTGTACCGCCTTTTTCATGCGGGGTATAAGGCCTATCTGGTGGGGGGCAGCGTCCGGGACCTGCTGCTGGGGAAAAAACCCAAAGACTTCGATATCGTCACTGATGCCCGTCCGGGGGAGATCCGCAAGCTCTTCCGCAACAGCCGCATCATCGGCCGCCGTTTCCGGCTGGTGCAGGTCTTCTTCCGGGGGGGGCATATCGTCGAAGTCTCCACCTTCCGGCGGCGCTCGGAATTTGAAGAACCGGAAGAAACCCCCTCGACCCGGGACAACACCTTCGGCACTCCCGATGAGGACGCCCAACGCCGGGACCTGACCATCAACGGCCTGTTTTACAACATCGCCGATTTTTCCCTGGTGGATTATGTGGACGGGCTCAAGGATTTGCAGAATCGCCGGATTAAGGTAATCGGCGACCCCGCGGTGCGCTTTGTCCGGGATCCCGTGCGGATGCTCAGGGTGCTGCGCCATGGCGCCCGCCTGGACTTTGAGATCGACCCCCAGGCCTGGGAGGAGATCCGCAGCAAGGGGCAGCTGATCCGCCTCTGCCCCGCGGCCCGAGTGCGGGACGAACTGCTCAAGGACTTCCGCAGCGGCGCGGCCCGGCCCTTTCTGGAACTGATGCTGCGCTCCAGCCTGTTTTATGCCATTTTCCCCAATTGGGAAGCGCACTTGGGAAAGGCAGGGGAGGCGCACCTGCTGGATCTCTTCGCCCGCATAGATATCCTGATCCAGGCGGAGATCCCCTTGCCGGACAGCTTGTTATGGGCGGTTTTTCTCACTCCCTACCTGGAGCGGGACCTCCGGTCTCAAAATCCCAAAGATTTGCGGGAATTCTTTCAGGAAGCGGCTCAGGAGGCCTTTAAGGGCAACGAAATCCCCCGGCAGCGGCAGGAAGAGTTGGCGCAGATTCTGGCCTTGACCGAAAAATTGGCCCCCCTGCTGCGACAAAGACGCGCGGTGCCGGCGCGCCTGGCCCGCATGGCCGCTTATCCGGAAGCCTGGCTTTTCTGCCAGATAAAGGAAGCCCCTTTGGAGGAGTTGGTGGAGAGGTGCGGACCCGAGGAAATTCCCCCCCGGGCCCCCCAGCCTAAGCGTCGCCGCCCGCGGCGGCGTCGCTCCCGGGGGCACCGCGGTCCGGGACGGCCTGCGGAGTCTTAAGGGGCAATATTTTCGCCAAAATCAGGGGATCATGAATATCCGCCAGGAGCCAGGAGCGCTGGTCCCGGGGCCGCTCGAAGAGCCAGCATTCGTGTAATCTCTCCGGGTAGCTCATGCTGCCGGAAACCAGCTTGAAACTCCGGCGACTCAGCACATAGTCCACCACCCGTCCTTGAAACACCACGGCAATGGTATCCCAGCCCTCCCCCGGAATGGCCGCCTCCACTACTATCTGGCTCAGGGCCAAATCCTCCACCCGGCTGATTTCCTCTTTTAAGCTGATGATTTTCAACCCCATGCGCATGGAATCCAACATGGGCTTCGTGAGCCGGTCCTGCACCGGCTCCAGGTCTTCCCGGTTCCAGGCCTGATGGAGGTCGAACATCAACTGCCGGGCGTATTCCACGAACAACTGCAAATCGAAGTCGGGGTCGGCTTGGGAGAACTTGGCCAGTGCGGGCGCGGCTTCATTTTTAATGGTAAAGACCGCGGGCCCCATGGCCGCCGTAATCTGGAAGCCCGATATGGCCTTGGCCTGCCATCCTGCAGGCACCGGGCGCAGCATACGGTAGCCTGCGTAGACCACGGCAGCAAGGGCTAACAGGTCCAGAAAGCCGAAGCGCCAGTTACCCAGGCTCCAAAAGAGGGATAAGGGATAGCCGTTGAGAATAGACCAAAGCACCCCCCCGAGTAGGCCACCGGAGAAAAATTTCATCAAATCTTGAATAACATGGCGGTGGGGGCTTGGGGTGGGGGATTGATCCGCAGAATCTGTTTGCAGGTGAGGTGGCGGCGGCCAATGTCCTGCCTTTGACGGTGCCGCACTGGCGTGCTGCTGGGCTACCTGGATGATGGCATAACCAGGCCCCACCCCGGCTGAGACCGGCTGGCATAAACCCAGCCAGAGGACCGCGAGGCCAACCTTAATTAAAAAGACCCGGCGCACCACACCAGATAGAGGCATGGCTTTTCTTACCTTGCAAGGAGATTGAACCGCCAGAAAACGCCCGGCCAAGGCCGCATTGTCCGGCTTTGGGGGCTCTTTTTTCCAGTCTTCTGCTCACCGACACACCGCCACGTATCTTTATTATCGGGAACCTAGGGCGACTACTTAAAAAAGCGAGGCTATCTGGGAGATTCAGGGGGTTGACGCCGGTGGCCCCCTCAATACCCTGGAAGAGATAAAAAATGCTGGGGGTCCGAGCCTTGGCGGCTCGATCCCACCAGCCAGAAGAGTCGGTCATTGCAAAAAACTGGTGGCACAGGCGTCTCGCCCGTGCCCTTTAATCTGAGAGGACCACCTTCTTAAAACGCCTTTTTCCCACTTTTAAAATCCGAGGTTCTCCCGGAGATAATTTAATGGCTAAATCGGTAGCTTTTTCCCCATCTATTTGCACCCCGCCTTGATTAATTAATCGGCGGGCTTCTGAGGTGGTCGAGACCGTGCCAGTTGTCACCATTAAATAGGGTAAGTCGACATCGATGCCTTTCTCGGGTTGAAGTGACCGAAACCTAATTGTGGGAATAGTATCCCTGTTAATTATTATTTCTTCGAGGTCCTCAGGGACCTCTTTTTCCCGCAAAACCCTAATAAATTCGCCTGCTTCATGCTCCGCTGCAGCCCGGCTGTGATAGCGGGCCACAATTTCCTTGGCCAGATCTTCCTTCACCTGGCGGGGGTGCTTCCGGCCCTGCTCCAAGTCCTGTTTGAGTTGGGAAAGCTCATGAGGGGTGATATCCGTTAAGAGCTCATAATAGCGCAGCATCAGATTATCCGAAATGGACATGAGCTTGCCGAACATCTCCTTGGCGGGCTCATCGATCCCCACGTAGTTCCCCAGGGACTTGCTCATCTTCTGGACGCCGTCCAGGCCCTCCAGGAGCGGCAGAGTCAGCACCACCTGGGGTTCCTGGCCGTATTCCCTTTGCAGGTCCCGGCCCACCAGGAGATTGAAGGTCTGGTCCGTGCCCCCCAGCTCCACGTCGGCCTGTAAGGCCACGGAATCATAACCCTGGATCAGGGGGTAAAGAAACTCGTGGATGCTGATGGGCGTCTGGGAATGGTAGCGCTTATGAAAATCTTCCCGCTCCAGCATGCGGGCCACGGTGTGGCGAGCCGCCAGGCGAATGAGGTCCTGGGCCTGCATGGGCTTCATCCAGCGGCTGTTGAAATCGACGATCGTTTTTTCCGGGTCCAGAATCTTGAAAATCTGCCGCTCATAAGTGGCGGCGTTGGCCTTTACTTCCTCCTCGGTTAAAGGCGGCCGGGTCTCGCTCTTGCCGGAGGGGTCGCCGATCAAGCCGGTGAAATCGCCGATGAGAAAGATCACCTGATGGCCCAGGTCCTGAAAGTGTTTCAGCTTCTGGATGAGCACGGTATGGCCCAGATGCAGATCCGGCGCGGTGGGATCGAACCCGGCCTTGACCCGTAACGGCTTGCCTGTAGCGATGGATTTCTCCAGCCGGGCCTTTAATTCCTCTTCCCGGATAATCTCCTGAGAGCCCTGCTTGATCAGGGCCAGTTGCTCGGTTACTGACTTCAATTTGTTCTCCAATATTATTACTTACTCGTTCCCAAGCTGGGCTTGGGAACGCACTTGCCCGCCAAGCCAAGCTTGGCGTCCAATCCCGTTCCCAAGTACAACTTGGGAACGAGTCCTAATTAAGGCCTTACCCGAATCCTCCCAACCCCCGTAGCCGTCACTTCGCCAACGATAGCCGCCGCACTCAGGCCCCGTGCCCGGAGGCGGCCCAGCAATTCCTCCCCCTGCCGCGGGGCTACGGCAATGAACAGGCCCCCGGAGGTCTGGGCGTCGCTCAGCAGGTCCACCTCCACCTGGTCCACCCCGGCGTCGATCTCCAGGTGCTTCTCGCAGAAGCGCCGGTTGGCGTGACTGCCCGCGGGCACCAGGCCCATGCCGGCGTATTCCCTGGCCCAGGAGAGAACCGGCACCCGGCCGGCGTCAAGGGTCAGCTCCACCTTGCCGGCCAGCGCCATCTCCAGGCCGTGGCCCAGCAGCCCAAAGCCGGTGATGTCGGTGACCGCGTGCACTTCCAGACCCTCCAGGGCCTCCGCGGCAGCCCGGTTTAGCTCACTCATCACCCGGATCATCGCCGCCTCCGCCTCCGGGGAGGCCAGGCGGCCTTTCAAAGCGGTGGCGATGATGCCGGTGCCCAGGGGTTTGGTGAGCACCAGCAAATCTCCGGGTTTGCCCCCCCCCTTGGTGAAAACCCGGTCCGGATGGACGATGCCGGTCACCGCCAGGCCGTATTTCAGCTCCGGGTCCTCGACGCTGTGGCCGCCCACCAGCAAGGCCCCGGCTTCATGGACCTTGTCCATGCCCCCCCGGAGAATTTCTTGTAAGACTGCGGGGGGCGTAGTCTTCAAGGGAAAACAGGCGATATTCATGGCCGTCAGGGGCCGCCCGCCCATGGCGTAGACGTCGCTCAAGGCGTTGGCCGCGGCGATCTGCCCGTACTGGTAGGGATCGTTGACGATGGGCGTAAAGAAATCCACCGTCTGGATGAGGGCGATCTCCGGGGTGAGACGAAACACCCCGGCGTCGTCCGCAGCCTCCAATCCCACCAGGAGATCAGGATGCGGCTTAAAAGCCAGGCTTTTCAAGACAGTCTCCAGGACCCCTGGAGGTATCTTGGACGCTCAGCCCGCGGCCCGGACTTGTTCTACCAGGGGTTTCTGTGTGTCTTTCATCATTGGCTTCTCTTTTGCCAGTAATAGGGGCGAACCTTGGATTCGCCCGCATATTAGTGGCACCGGCGTCTCGCCGGTGCGAAACTGGGGCGGGCCAGACGCCCGCCTTGCATCAGAATTTACTCAACGCTGGCTGCGGTGTAATAGCCGCGGCTTTGCCGCACCCGGATGGGCGCGCCGAACATGGCGGACAGCCGCCGGGAGGTGAGCACCTGCCGTTTCCGGCCGTCATGGATGATGCGGCCGTGGTTCAACAAAATCACCCGGTCGATTTCCGGGAAGATTTCTTCCACCCGGTGGGTCACCAGAATGATGGTCTGGCCGTGCTGCGCGATTTTTTGTATGGTTTTCAGGAACCTGCCCCTGGCCAGGAGGTCCAGGCCCGTAGTCGGCTCATCCAAGATCAGGGCCTTGGGATCATGGACCAGGGCCCGGGCGATCAAGATGCGCCGGGCTTCGCCGGTGGACATGGTCTCGATGAAGGCCTCCGCCAGGTGCTCGGCTTCCATCAATGCCAAAGCCTTCTGGGCCAGGTGACGCATCTTCCCGGTCACTTCCTGGTGCCAGAAGAGGCCGTAGCTGGCGAAAAAACCGCTCAAGACCACGTCCACCCCCCGGGTCTGGCCCGGCAGCGTCCGCTCCAGGAAGTTGGCTTGCAGGTCCGCGGAGATGATCCCCAGTTGGGACCGCAACTCAAACACATTCCAGAGGTCCTGGCCGAAGAGCAGCAGGGGCGGCGCGCCATTGACGGAGGCCAGGGGATAATCCTCCCGGGTGATGAGCCGGATAAAAGAGGATTTGCCCGCACCGTTGGGGCCCAGGATGGCGGTGTGCTCCCCCTCCCGGATCTCCAGAGACAGGCCCTCCAGGATGCGCCTGCCCTCCTTGATGACGGTGGCGTCCCGCATTTGCAGCAGCGGCGGCTGGCCCGGTTTTGAGTCACTCCTCTGTGACATCCTTATTGCCTGACTTTTTTTATTTTGAAAGATTGACCTCACGCAAAGACGCAGAGGCGCAAAGAAAGACGCAAAATTTTATTCCGAAAAGCTTATTGAGCCAGTGGCACAGGCTTTCCAGCCTGTGCAGGTTTTCCGGCGCAGCCTGGAAAGGCTGCGCCACTGGTCTGCTCACTGCCCACTGCTCACAGCTTACTGCTCACTCTTCAAAATCCCAGCCAGCGCACTTCCCGGCCTTTGCGGGGAGGCACCGGCGGCTCCTTGGCGGAGTAGCCGATGGGGCTGATGGCCAGCAATTGCTTATCGGTCTTCCCCAGGAATTTGAGAATCGCGTCTTCCAGGAAATTGGCGCCGGTCATCCAGCAGGTCCCCAGGCCTTCGGCTTCGGCCGCGAGAAGCAGGTTCTGCATCAGGGCCGCACCGCTCTGAATGTTGACCATGGTCTCGTTGGCGTCGCGGCCCTTGGTGATGGTGACGGCGATGACTGCCGGCGCGCCGCCGAGGTTTTTGAAGAACTTCATCACCATATCCTGGCCCTTCTCCGGGACGCCGGCCTTCTGGAGTTCAGGTATCAGGAATTTGGTGGCCTGGCCCACCAGCTCCACGAACTCATCCCGGACCTTCCCGGCCATGACCGTAATCTCCCAGGCCTGGAGGTTCATGCCCGAGGGGGCCCAGAGCCCGGCGTCGATGACCCGTTCCAAGACTTCCCGGGAGGGCAGGTCGGGCTGGTAAAACCGGTGACTGCGGCGATGATGGATGGTTTCGTACAGGTCCATAGGTCCTCCTCAAATCGAAGTAGGGTGGGCACCGCCCACCGATCCCTTAAGGCTTGGTTAGAAAGTTCAAGGTCCAAAGATCAAGGTTAAGGCTACACCCTATAATTTCACTTCCTTACGCTCCTGAGCGACTGCCCAGAAGAGTTACGCGCCAGCGCAGGCTGGAAAGCCTGCGCCACTGGCATAATCTTCGGCCAGGCTGACTCCCAGGCCCCGGTAATGCCGCGCTTCCGCCATCTTGCCCCGTTTGGCGCAGCCCTGGGCGTAGATGGCGCATTTCCTCTCCAGGGTGAGCCGGGCCGCGTCCCGGTAGGGAGCGGGCAGGTCCGGTTCCGCCACAATCTTCAGCAAGGCCTGGATGCGGTAGCGGTCCAGGCCCCACTGCCGGGAGAGCTGGTCCCCATGTCCGCCCCGCTTAATGATTAAGGGCTCCGGCAGCAGGCCCACGTCATAGCGCCAAGTGAGGCGCAGCCAGAGGTCATAGTCCTCGGCCGCGGGCAGGCTTTCGTCGAAGCCGCCGTGTTCCTCCAGCAGCCGGCGGTGCAATATCACCGCGGACGGGCTCACCAGGCAGCGTTCCAGGGAGCGGAGAAAAATGCGGCCCCCTTCCTTGCGGTGGCTGCGGGGCGGGTTCACCCTTAGGCCCCGGCGCACCCAGGTCTCCTCGGTCTGGCTAAGAAGCAGCCGGGGGTGGGCCGCCAGGTACGCCATCTGCCGGGCCAGCTTCTCCGGCAGCCAGAGGTCGTCGGAGTCCAGGAAAGCCAGCCACTCGCCGGTGGCCGCACTGCTGCCCCGGTTGCGGGCCGCACTAACCCCCTTGCGGTGGGGCCGGCGCAGGACCCGGATTGCCCCGCCATATGCCTCCAGAGTCTCCGGAGTGCCGTCCGTGGAACCGTCGTCCACCACCAGGAGTTCAAAATCCTGGTAAGTCTGGGCCAGCACCGAGGCCACCGCCTCCTGCACCAGCCCCGCGCGGTTATACGTGGGAATAATAACGCTGACCCGGGGCACAATAGAGAAAAGTTATCAGAAATTAAGGGAAATTCAAGATGTATAATCCTCTGTTTATGACTCGTTCCCAAGCTCCCGCTTGGAAACGTAATTGGAGGCGAAGCTCCTGCTTCGCTTAAACCCGGGGTTCCAGCGAAAGCGGTGAAAAAGCAGGAGCTTTTTCAGCCATTTTGGTTCCCAAGCAGGAGCTTGGGAACCAGAAAAATTAATCCTCTCTGTCCGGCCCGGACGCTTTGGGCATACGACTCTGCCCGATTTTTGCCATTATTCATTGGCATCCCGGGAAAAATCTGTGATAAATTTTAGCGTTAAGATAATGACTACTTACATCGGAGTATCCATGCCACCCCGTTATGAACCCCGCCGCGTGGAAGAGAAATGGCAGAAAATCTGGGCCGAGCGGCGGCTCTTTGAGGCCACGGAGGCCCCCTCCCGGCCTAAATATTATGTCCTGGAAATGTTTCCCTATCCTTCGGGCCGCATCCACATGGGCCACGTGCGCAACTACTCCATCGGCGACGTGGTGGCCCGCTATAAAAGGATGCGGGGCTTCAACGTGCTCCATCCCATGGGCTGGGACGCGTTCGGGCTGCCCGCGGAAAACGCGGCCCTGGCCCGGAATCTCCACCCGGCCAAATGGACCTACGATAATATCGATTATATGCGCGGCCAGCTCAAAGAACTGGGCTACAGCTACGACTGGCCCCGGGAACTGGCCACCTGCGACCCCGATTACTACCGCTGGGAGCAGTTAGTCTTCCTCGAGATGTTCCGCCGGGGCCTGGCCTACAAGAAAAAGGCCCCGGTGAACTGGTGCCCCAAATGCGAAACCGTCCTGGCCAACGAGCAGGTTGAAGGCGGCCTCTGCTGGCGCTGCGACTCCGAGGTCTCCCTGAAGGAGTTGGAGCAGTGGTTCTTTAAGATCACCGCTTATGCCGACGAACTGCTGGCTGACCTGGACCGCCTGAGCCACTGGCCGGAGCGGGTCTTGACCATGCAGCGCAACTGGATCGGCAAGTCCACCGGCGCGGAAATTCTCTTCCCGCTAAAAGACGGGGGCGATCCCATCACCGTGTTCACCACCCGGCAGGACACCCTCTGGGGGGCCACCTTCATGAGCCTGGCCCCGGAGCACCCCCTGGCCCTGTCCCTGGCCCAGGGCACCTCCCAGGAGGCCGCGGTGCGCGATTTCGTGGAGCACTGGCGGGCTCAGGACCGGAGCCGGGGCGTCCTGGAGGAACTCACTAAAGAAGGGGTGTTCACCGGCCGCTACTGCCGGAACCCCGTAACCGGCTGGGACATGCCCATCTATGTGGCCAATTTCGTGCTCATGGAATACGGCACCGGCGCGGTGATGGCGGTGCCCGCCCACGACCAGCGGGACTTTGAATTCGCCCGGAAATACGACCTGCCCATCAAAGTGGTGATTCAGCCGCCGGGAGAGGAACTTCGGGCCGAGGACCTGCAAGCTGCCTATGAAGATGAGGGAACCCTGGTAGATTCCGGGGAGTTTACCGGCCTGGCCAGCGCCGCGGCCAAGGAGGCCATCGCCGCGTTCCTGGAGAAGGAGAGCCGGGGCCGCCGGGCCGTGCACTTCCGGTTGCGGGACTGGCTCATTTCCCGGCAGCGTTACTGGGGCGCACCCATCCCCATCATTTATTGTGAAAAATGCGGTCTGGTGCCGGTGCCGGCCAAGGACCTGCCGGTGCAATTACCTCTGGACGTGCAGATTTCCGGGGAAGGGGGCTCCCCCCTGGCCCGGTTGGCCTCCTTCACCGATGTGCCTTGTCCGGTCTGCGGCGGCCCCGGCAAGCGGGAAGTGGATACCATGGACACCTTTGTGGAGTCCTCCTGGTATTTCCTGCGCTACGCCTGCGCCGATTATCAGGAAGGCCCCCTGGACAAAAACAGGGTGGATTACTGGCTGCCCGTCGACCAGTACATCGGCGGCATCGAGCACGCGGTGCTCCATCTGCTTTACGCCCGCTTCTTCACCAAGGTCCTCCGGGACCTGGGCCTGGCCCGGATAGACGAGCCCTTTACCCGCCTCCTCACCCAGGGCATGGTCCTCAAGGATGGGGCCAAGATGGCCAAGTCCAAGGGCAACGTGGTGGACCCGGACGATATGATCCAGGCCTACGGCACGGACACCACCCGGCTTTTCCTGCTTTTTGCCGCGCCCCCGGAAAGGGACCTGGAATGGAGCGACCAGGGGGTCCTGGGAGGCCACCGCTTTCTGCACCGGCTCTGGACCCTGGCGCAAAACCTGCTGCCGGCGATCAAAGAAGCGGCGCCCTACCAGGGCCCGGGCGCCGATCTGCCCGCGGCTCTGGGAGATTTCCGCCAAAAGGTGCACCAGACCATCCAGAAGGTGACCGCGGACATCGAGGACCGCTTTCACTTCAATACCGCCATTGCTGCGGTCATGGAGCTGATCAACGCCTTTTACCAGGCCGCTGAGGACCATAGCCGGGAGGAAAAAGCCCCCGCCGTGTTCCGGGAGGCCCTGGAGGCGGTTCTGAAACTGCTCTATCCCATAGTCCCCCACATTACCGAGGAATTATGGGAGAATCTGGGTTATAATACTTCCCTGCAGCTGGCCCCCTGGCCCGAGCCTCAGGCCGAAGCCCTGGTGGAGACGGCCCGCACGGTGGTCATCCAGATCAACGGCAAGGTCAGGAGCCGGATAGTGGTTGCGGCTAGCATGTCGGACCAGCATCTTCAAGATGCAGCCATTAATGATCCAGTAATCCAAAAATGGCTCCAGGGCCAGCCCCCCAAAAGGGTGGTGGTGGCCCGGGGCAAGCTGGTAAACATTGTTATTTGAGGAACCGCCGTGAACCCCAGTCGCTTTTTGGCCATCATTTTGCTTGTAGCCCTGGCGGGATGCGGCTACCACCCCCTGGGCTCGCAGCCGCGGATGACGGAGGCCGCGCCCTCCATCGCCATCCCCCTGTTTGCCAATCGCTCCACCGAAGTCGGCCTGGAATCCATCTTCGCCAACGCCCTGATTCAGGCCTTTTCCCAGACCAGGGCAGTG
The DNA here is from genome assembly GCA_021813445.1 of Deltaproteobacteria bacterium. Classification (GTDB taxonomy): domain Bacteria; phylum Desulfobacterota; class Desulfobaccia; order Desulfobaccales; family 0-14-0-80-60-11; genus SURF-52. The sequence goes on along the minus strand of JAKAKP010000102.1, from coordinate 7,401 downwards.
CAGGTTACCACCCGCCCCCAGGAAGCCGAGATGGTCCTGCAAGGCAAAGTGGCCTACCTGGAGAACAGCTCCGTGGCCTATAACTCCATTCAGAACTCCTCGGTGCGGCGGGTGACCATCAAAGTGGACCTGAATTTGAAAAAACGGGACAGCGGCAAAATCCTGTGGAAAGACACCGTGGTCCTCCAAGAGGATTATGAAGTTGATCCCAATTATCAGATCGGCGAAACCCTCAAGAGCCAAGGCCTGAGACGGGCTGCGGTCACCCTGGCCCAGCGGGTGCTGGACAAGGTGTTGCTGGTGCTTTAGCTGTCAGCTATCAGCTTTCAATAAAAAGAGCAAAAATATCGATGTAGGTTCCCACAGCCCTTTAGTAATGAAAATAAATGTCAAAACATTTTTTATTACAATCAATTTATTATTAATCGCTACATATTCATTAGCTCAAATAGATGAAAAAGAGGCAATATTAGCTTCTTATCCATTTGGCGATTTCGAAAAAGCTAAACAAATTAAAAAATCTGGGGAAATTGTTTTAAAGGTTTGGGCACCAATTCTCCATTATAGAAAAGCCCCAAGGCAAGGTGTTGAAAGCATTAAAATTGAATATGACGAGATATTGATTTGGGTAAGAAATGACCTTTTCACACCTTCTGAAAAGATGAAATTTAAAATAAAATCTGATATTCATAAAATATACTTTAATAAGAATCAGGTACAAGCTTTTACTTGTGAAAAGTATTTTATCTCAAACCCAATTAATGGCAAGAAAGTAGAAAAATATAAAATAGTAATGATTTTCGATAGAAATCAAATTCTCAATGAATTGAAATAGGTATCTGTTATTTATTACTCATCATTTTCAAATACTTAACAGTTCCACATGGGCCTTTGGCCCACATACAAAGCATGAAAGGAATCGTAGGGGCGGGCGTCTCGCCCGCCCGTTTTGCGCAGGCGAGACGCCTGCGCCACCAAGAAAACTCTTGGGAAGCAAAATATAAATGACTTTTTTCAGTTATTAGCTGATAGCTGAAAGCTGACCGCTAAAAGCTTCTCTATGGCCCATCCCATCCTCGAACGCCATCTGCAACGCCGCACCTTCAAACCCCTCTATCTCTTTTTTGGGGATGAAGAGTTCCTCATGCTCCGGGCCCTGGAGCGCCTGGAACAGGCCCTGGCCGGCCCGGAGAGCGAAGCCCCGGTAAAAGTGGTCCTGGAGTCCCAGGAGGTGGGGTTGCCGGAATTTCTGGCCCAGGCGCGGATGACCCCCCTCTGGGGGGCCGGGCAGCTGCTGGTGCTGCGGCGGGTGGAGACTTACCCGGCCAACGCCCTGGAGGCGGTGCTCCAATACCTGGAGCATCCCGCGCCCCGGGCCTGGGTGGTGCTGCTGGCCCCGGGGCTGAAGGCCCGGGATCTGGCCAAGAGCGCGGTCTGGAAACGCCTGCAAGAAAATGATGCAGCCCTGGGTTTCTTTCGCTTAAAGGACGGGGAATTGCAGCAGTGGCTGGCCCGGGAGGCCCAGGCCCAGGGGAAGACTCTCAGTCTGGCCGCAGCCCGGCGCCTGACGGAGATGGTGGGGGACAACCTCTCGGAATTGGCCCAGGAACTGGAGAAACTGGCCTTGTTTGCGGGCCAGGAAAAGAACCTGACCCCGAACTTGGTGACCCAACTGGCCACCCACAGCCGTTCTTACAACATCTTTGCCCTGGTGGAGGCCCTGGGTGAAAAGGGCGCACAAAAGAGGCTGGCGGCCCTGGCCCATCTGCTGGACCTGGGGGAGCCGCCCGCCCGCATCCTGGTGATGCTGGCCCGGCAACTCCGGTTGCTCCTGCGCCTGAAAGACACCCCCCGGGGCACGACTCCGGAGGCCTTAGCCCGCACCCTGGAAGTGCATCCGGCAGTGGTGAAGAAGCTGTCCCAACAGGCCGCGCTTTTTACCGTGCCCACCCTGCAGACCCATCTCTGGCGGCTGCACCAAACCGACCGGCAGTTGAAAACCAGCGCGGGGAACCCCAGATTGTGGCTGGAATGGTGCCTGCTGCAAATGGGACCGGGGTAAAGAAGAAGATTCACCACAAAGGCACAAAGACACAAAGATACACCAAGAAGAAGATTTTTTATGTTTGGCGCTGGCAGCGCCAAACATAAAAATTTCTTTCCCCTTTGTGACCCTTTGTGCCTTGGTGTCTTGGTGGTGTCTTTTACGCGCTTTTCAGGGCGTTGACCTGGCGGGTGAGACGGGAGATCTTCCGGGCGGCGGTGCGCCAATGCAGGGTGCCTTTGCCAGCGACCTGGGCGATGACGGGCACGGCTTTGGCCAGGGCGCTCTCAGCCCCGGCCGCGTCCTTCTGGGCCAAGGCCAGGCGCACTTCCCGCACCACGCCTTTCACCCGGGTCTTGCGGCTCTGGTTCCGGAGATGCCGCTTCTTATTCTGTCTGGCCCGTTTCAGGGCGGAAATATGTCTGGCCAAGTTTTTGTCCTCCACGCAAAATAATCAATAAATGTAACTTAAGAATTTCTCCTGGTCAAGAGTGATTTCCGGCAGGATAGAGCCGGAAAAAGGTCTGGAAATAGCCGACCCCGGAGGTCAGGGTGACGATCAGGGCCAGCCACAGGAGCCCCATGCCCAGGCGCTGGAAATCCAGCGCCTGATAAGGGTAATGCAAAATCAAGGCAGTAAGCGCGGCCATTTGCAGCAAGGTCTTGGTCTTGCCCCAGCGGTCCGGAGCCAGGATGATGCCTTCCGCCGCGGCCAAGGCCCTGAGGCCGGTGACCGCCAGCTCCCGGCCGATGATGACGAAGGCGATCCAGGCCGGCACCCGGCCCAGGGGGATGAGCATGATCAGGGCCGCGGACACCAGCAGTTTATCGGCCAGGGGATCCATGAATTTGCCGAAGCGGCTCACCAATTGCTGGCGCCGGGCGATAAACCCGTCCAGAAAATCGGTGGCCCCCGCCGCCACAAAACATAAGGCTCCGAAAAAGCTGGCGACCTCCCCCTGAAAGCACAAAAGGACCATCACCACCGGGATGGCGACAATGCGCGCCACGGTTAAGCTGTTGGGGAGATTCCAGAATTTGGTCAAAGCCGGGTTCATATCAGCCGCGGACGCGCTCCCAATCCTCCAGGAATTTTTTCAATCCCGCATCCGTCAAGGGATGTTTGATGAGCTGCATAATCACCCCGAAGGGCACGGTGGCGATGTCCGCCCCGGCCAGGGCCGATTCCAGGACATGGAGGGGATGGCGGATGCTGGCCACAATAATTTCCGTGTCAAACCCGTAATTCTCGAAGATAGTGAGGGTCTGCTCCACGATCTCCATGCCCCGTTGGGAGATATCATCCAGGCGGCCGATGAAGGGGCTGACAAACGCCGCGCCGGCCTTGGCCGCCAGCATGGCCTGGACGGGCTGGAAGATCAAGGTGACGTTGACCTTAATCCCTTCCTCCGCCAGGATGCGGGTGGCCTTGAGGCCGTCCGGAATCATGGGGATTTTCACCGCCACCTTTTCGTGAATCTTGGCCAGATGCCGGCCCTGGTCCACCATCCCTTTTTCATCGGTGGCCGTCACTTCGGCGCTCACCGGCCCGTCCACCAATTCGCAGATTTGCTTGATCAGGTCCTCAAACTGCTTGTCGGTTTTGATCCCCACCTTGGCGCAGAGGCTGGGATTAGTGGTTACCCCGTCCACCAGGCCCAAGTCGTGAGCCTCGCGAATCTCTTCCAGATTGGCAGTGTCGATAAAGAATTTCATAATGACCCCTTATAGTATCATAGTTCATTCCGGCCCACCACGCCGGAAGCGCTTCAGGCAGCCTTCGGAGCAGAAAAAAAAGTCCTCGCCGTCTTTCTGGAACTTCAAAGCCTCCCGCCGGGGGATAAAGGTGCCGCAGACGGGGTCCTGCACCAGCTCTTCCGGGCCTTTGGGCCTCGTCTCTCCGGTACCGGACATCCCCCGCTGGAAGGCTTGCCGGACCTTACTGTACAGGCCGTAGACCAGGTACCCTACTACGATTGCCACCAGTAGACGCCAGGCCAAGGTTCTCCCCTTTTATCCCCGGGCGGGCTGTACCGCCTCCCGCGCGGTTGCGTCCAACTCCGCCAAAAGTTCCCCCGCCGTCTTCTCCAACACCGGGTGCCAGGCATCAGCAGCGATCTCCGCCAGGGGCACCAACACAAAAGCCCGCCGGTGCATCTCCGGGTGGGGCAGAACCAGCTCCGGTCCGGCCATGACCAAACCGTCATACAACAGCAGGTCCAGATCGATCACCCGGGGCCCCCAGCGCTCCCCCCGAACCCGGCCCAGGTCCTGCTCCACCCGGTGCAAGACCCGCAACAGTTCCTCCGGCTCCAGCCGGGTGCGCACCTGGGCCACGGCATTCACATACCAGGGCTGGCCCGGCGGCCCCAGGGGCGGTGTCAGGTAAAAAGTGGAGACTTTTAAGACCTCCACTTCCTCCGCCCCGGCCAATTTTGCCAGGGCTTCCTGCAACTGCCGCCGGGGGTCGCCCAGGTTGGCCCCCAGGCCGACATAGGCAATGACCGGTTTCAACTCCGTGATCGCCGCAGGTCCCAAGGCCATGGTGCAGTGGGCAAGTTACAGAAAATTAATGGGTTTTCAACCAAAAGGAAGCCCCGGGGTTGCCCGGCACATCCATTTCCGGCTGCCGCACCGGATTGAGAATCTCGATCAACTCCGGCTCCTGGCAAATGAAATAGTTGGGTTGCAGTATATTGAACCTGTCGGTTTTTGCCAAGAGATAGGCCGCGAGGAGATATTGTTCGGAATAAAATTTATGTTCCCACCCCGGGAGATAATCATAGGGCAGGAAGATATCGTGAAAGTGGGTATAAATATTGGGTTTGAGTCGCGGCAGGACCTCTAAAAAGGCCACGGTGACGTCGGAGTTCATAAAACAGCGATGGGAATTATCGATAAAAAGGAAGTCACCCTCTGCCAATTCATCGAAAATCTTTAAATCCACCTCTTCCAGGCCCTGCCTGATCACCACCTCACAGAGCTGGTCGATCTCCGCCCGGGGGTAGGGGTCCAGGGAGATAATCCTGGTCTTTAACTGATGATCGAGTATGGCTTTTTTGGCAAATTTCGTGGAATTTCCCGACCCCACTTCCAGATAGGTTTTGGGCTCATAGAGACAGAGGAAGGAATACAAGGTAATGGCGTCCAGGGACGGCAGCCAGGTATTGAGCCAAAACGGCGTCAGGGAAGACTCGGCGTCTTGCAGGGGAATCTTCCGGAAATCGTCCTTAAATTGTAAAAAACTTTCTAAATTCTGCTGATACTGCTCCCGATTCCGGGTGATGATCTCATAGAGCCGGGCATGGGGAGGCTGCCCATGACCATATCTGGGCCGGGAGATCACCTGGTAGTCATTAATGGCCGGATAGCCGTCGGTTAATAAAGCATCTCTGGAAAGATTGGGATGCTTCCTGAGGAAATTAATGACGCAGGTTTTCAGGATGGATTTTATCTTTTTCAAGGTCCGTCAACCTGGCGGGGTCATCCCAGCCGCTGCAGGCGCTCCAGGGCTTCTGCCAGTCTGTCCTTGGGCACGGTGAGGGCCAGGCGCACGTAGCCTTCGCCGGGGGCCCCCAGGCCCATGCCGGGAATGGTGACGATGCCGGCCTGCTCCAACAGGTGGGTGGCGAAGCCCATGGAGGTCATCCCCGGGGGGACCGCCAGCCAGACGTAGAAGGTGGCCTTGGGGAACTCCACATCGTAGCCCAGCTGTTTTAGCCCCCCCACCAGCAAATCCCGGCGTTCCTGGAGAATGGCGCAATTTTCCCGAACACAGCTCTGGTCTGAATCCAGGGCGGCGATACCTGCGAGCTGCACCGCGTCGAAGGCCCCGGAATCGATGTTGCTCTTGATTTTGCCCAGCGCGGCCAGGACGTTTTTGTTACCCACGGCCATGCCCAGCCGCCAGCCGGTCATGTTATAGGTCTTGGACAGGGAATGGAACTCGATGCCCACCTCCCGGGCCCCGGGCACCTCCAGGAAACTGGGGGGCTTATAACCGTCAAAGGCCAGCTCGGTATAGGCCGCGTCATGCACGGCAATAATCTTATGTTCCCGGCAAAAATCAATCATCCGGGTAAAGAAGGCCTTATCCGCCACCGCCGCGGTAGGGTTGTTGGGATAATTGAAGAAAAAGGCCTTGGCGTCCCGGGCCGTCAGGGGATCGATATCGTGCAGATCCGGCAAAAACGCGTTTTCCCGGAGCAGGGGGACAAAGTGGCTGATGCCGCCGGCGAACAGAGTGCCCATATGGTAAACCGGATATCCGGGGCTGGTCATGAGGTTGATGTCTTCGGGATTATTGATCCCTAAAGGCAGGTGAGCGATGCCTTCCTTGGAGCCGATGAGGGTGATGACCTCGCTCTCCGGGTCCAGCTCCACGCCGAAGCGTTTACTGTACCAGCGAGACACCGCCTGCCGGAAGCCCTTCATGCCGGAGTAGGCCGGGTAGCGGTGGGTGGCCGGGTCCTGGACCGCTTCCATCATCTTCTCGACGATGAAACGGGGCGTGGGCAAATCGGGGTCCCCCACCCCCAGGTCGATGATGTCCACGCCTTTGGCCTTCACTTCGGCTTTCTTGTCATCGATTTCCTTGAAGAGATAAGGAGGAATCTGCTTTAAGCGCTCCGAGGGCTCGAAAAACTGCGTCATGCACCTACCCTTTCCGCCACTACGTGATTACGCAAGGCGCCGATCTTTTCTATTCTGACCTCGACCTCGTCCCCGGGCTGCATGGGCCCGACCCCGGAAGGGGTGCCGGTGGAGATGACGTCCCCCGGCAGCATGGTCATGATCCGGGACATGAAGGCCACCAGATATTTCACGTCAAACACCAGGTTACTGGTGTTTGAATGCTGCCGCCGCTCGCCGTTGAGATAGGCTTCCACGGTCAGGTGGCCGGGGTCCGCAATCCCGGTTTCGATCCAGGGGCCCATGACCGAGAAGGTATCGAAACTCTTGGACCGGGTGAACTGGCCGTCCTTCTTTTGCAGGTCCCGGGCGGTGACGTCATTGAAGCAAGTGTACCCCAGGACATATTCGAAGGCTTTCTCCTCCGGTACGTGGCGGGCAGTTTTGCCGATGACCACCGCCAATTCTGCCTCGTAGTCCACCTGCCGGGACATAGCGGGATAGACTATGGCCTCATCCGGGCCGATTACCGAGGTGCTGGGTTTCATGAAGATCAAGGGCTCCTCCGGCACCGGGTGCCCGAATTCCAGGGCATGATCCCGGTAATTCAGGCCCAGGGCCACGATCTTCGTGGGCTCGCAGGGAGCCAGCAATTGGACTTCCGGCAGGGACACGACCTCTCCGGTGGTCTCAGAGAGACTCTCATATGGAGTGCCCCAGAGGAC
>JAKAKP010000133.1 GCA_021813445.1 Deltaproteobacteria bacterium | reverse complement strand
GCCCCCACCACGGTAATCGTCGTGCGACCCATAATATTAATCCTCCTGGTTTAGATGAATTGCAGGAAGGGGTTTGAAGTCCTCATGCTGCTCACCGCTCACCGGTCTCCCAGCCTTCCCTTAAGTAACTATTTTCTTTAACCTGTAGCCGCGCATCCTGCAACGAAATTTTCCCAAACCTGGCGTTGACAGGTTAGGGAGCAAGCCCTATACTCCAGGCAACCGCTGGAGATAGCATGATTTTTTTACAGGCATGCCTACGCGCCCTCAGACTGCCGTTTTTAACGGGCTCGCTTTTCCCCGTGGCCGTGGCCGGGGCTTTGGCTTATCAGGAGCAAGGGACTTGGAGCCCCATGCTCCTGGGGCTCACCTTCCTGGGGGTGGCCGCGCTCCACCTGGGGTTCAATCTCCTCAATGACTACTATGATTCTTTCGGCAGCGACCCCCTGAATGTCCACGCCACCCCTTTCAGCGGGGGCAGCCGGGTGATCCAGAACGGGGACCTGAGCCGGGATACCGTCAGGTTCATGGCTTTCCTCTTTCTGGCCCTGGGCGGGGGCTGCGGCTTGGCCCTGATTTTTTTGGGCCGTATTTGGGTCGCGGTTTTGGGGACCCTGGGCTTCCTGGCCGGCTACCTCTATTCCGCCTCGCCGGTGCAGTTGATGAGCGCGGGCCTGGGGGAAGCCGCGATTTTCCTGGCCTTCGGGCCCCTGGTCACCTGGGGGACTTACTACGTCCAGACCGGCAGCCTCAAGCCGGTGGGTCTGGCCGTGGGGCTGCCCCTAGCGTTCCTGATCAGTGCCATCCTCTGGATCAATGAATTCCCTGACCTCAAGGCCGACGCGGCCGCAGGCAAAAACCAGCTGGTGGTGCGCCTGGGCCTGCGCCAGGCCCGCCGGGTCTATGCCGCCTTGATGCTGGCGCCCTTCGCCAGCATCTTCCTCCTGTTGGAGGCCTTTCATCTGCCCGACCTGCTGGTGGCCGCGTTTGCCGCCCTGCCTGTGGCGGTGCAGGCTATCCGCCGGGCCTGGCGGGTTCCCCCCACGGAGCCGGAGTTCATCCCGGCTCAGGCCCTCACCATCCAGACCCACGCCGTGGTGGGACTGGCCATGACCCTGGCCTTGCTCTATGCCGCCTGGTGGCGGTAATCGTAACCTTACCCTTACAGATTAAGGCAATCCCCTGAAATTCCCGATCATTATCCCAATAGCGTTTCGCTCTGGACTCTTGCTTCTTTGTAAACTCCGCAACAATGATTGACCGGCTACCCTATTGCTGGCAAAATGTATAGAATCTTGGTAATCTTCTTGGAGGTTTGCCCATGGCCTGTTTGCTGACCGAGAATTTAAGTCCATCTCTGCAAGCAAAAATTTCTCCCTTTTTTCATGAAATCCTGCAAGCCGCAGGGGAACAAGTCCACTCCCTGTTCCTGGTGGGCGAGGCCTTGACCGAGGATTACCAGGAAGGGGCCTCGAAGATAGACAGCGTCATCGTCCTTCAGGAGATGGACCTGGCCTTTCTGGATACCCTGGCGCCCCTGGGGGGCAAATACGGCAAGCAGGGGTTGGCCGCGCCCCTGATCATGGACCCCGCGTACATCCGCAGTTCGGTGGATGTATTTCCCCTGGAGTTTTTCAACTTCCGGCTGCTGCACCATTGCCTCTATGGTGAAGACTTGTTTGCCGCCCTGGAAGTGGACCGCAAGGAACTCCGCTACCAGTGCGAGCGGGAACTTAAGGGCAAATTGATCTGGCTCCACCGGATTTACGTCTCGGCCATGGGGGACCGCAAGGTGCTGGCAGGCGATATTGTCCGCCATTTCACCGGCTATCTGCCTTTATTCCGGGGAATCTTATACCTGTTGGGGCAGACGCCAGCTCCTGGGCTGAAGAAGGTCCTGGAGCAACTGGACCAATTGACCGGGTTGTCAACCGCGGTCTTTGAAGAAATCTATGCCGTCAAAAGGAACCTGGCCCCCCCCTCCCAAGAGGAAATCTCCCAATTGTTCGCCAAATTTTACCGGGCCACGGAGAGATTGACCGAGGTGGTAGATGGCTTACAAATCTAAGACCTGTAATTGGCTCCTTCTCTTCCTGTTACTGGCCGCGACCCCCGCCCTGGTCCAGGCGGTAACCCCGCCGCTCCCAGCCCGCCCCGCCCAATATGTGGTGGACCTGGCGGGAGTCATCGATGCCGGCACCCAGGCCAGGCTGAATGCCATGCTGCGGGACCTGGAGACCCGGACTACCGCCCAAATGGTGATCCTCACCATCAATTCCCTGGAGGGGGAACCCATCGAGAACTTCTCCCACCAGACCGCGGTGAAATGGGGCATAGGCCAGAAGGGCAAAGACAATGGCGTCTTGCTAACCGTGGCGGTGAAGGACAAAAAATACCGCATCGAGGTGGGCTACGGTCTGGAAGGCACCCTGCCGGATAGCCTGGTGGGCAGCATCGGCCGGCAATACCTGGTGCCCCATTTCCGCAAAGGGGATTTTGCCGGCGGCCTGGCGGCCGCGGCGGGCGAAATCGCCAGAATCATCTCCAAGGGTGCAGTGGGTGGCCAAACCGGGGAAGTCAAGGGTGGTGAGGCAGGTGGCGCCGCGGCCCAGGCAGAAACGCCCGGGGCCAAGCAGAACGGAGAGGCTCTGGTACTCACCATCGTTTTGATCATTGTCGGCCTGGGCGTTTTTGCCATCGTCATCCCCAGATTGCTCAATTTGGCCAGTGGCGGCGTCTGGTTCTCGGGGGGCGGTTTTGGCGATGGCGGTTGGTCTTCCGGCGGGGGAGACTCGGGCTTCAGCGGCGGCGGTGGTGATTTCGGCGGCGGCGGCGCTTCCGGGGATTGGTGATCTGAAAAGTTATAAACAGACATTATTCGGTGGGGCGGCCGTCCCTGGCCGCCTTTAGAGGTTGGCGGGCGGGGACGCCCGCCCCACGGCACGGAGGCCCGCCCCACCGGAATTTTCATGACTAACTGCTCGAAATGCCTTTAGTATCTAACTAAACCCCACTGAGGAGAAATTGGATGAATAAGAACCTGCTCGTAGTCCTGGGCGTAATCGTGGGCCTGGTGGTGATCGTCGGCGGCTGGATGATCAGCGGCTATAACCGGGTGGTCGCCATGGATGAAAACGTCAAGACCGCCTGGGCCCAGGTGGAGAATCAACTGAAAAGGCGCTATGACCTGATCCCCAATCTGGTGGAAACGGTCAAAGGCTACGCGGCCCATGAAAAGGGGGTGTTCGAACATATTGCCGACGCCCGCACCAAATACTTCCAGGCCCAGGACGTCAAAGGCAAGATCGCGGCTTCCGGGGAGTTGGAGCGGGCCCTCTCCCGGCTCTTATTGCTCCGGGAGGCCTATCCCCAGCTCAAGGCCAACGAGAGCTTTCTGAAAATGATGGACTCCCTGGAAGGCACCGAAAACCGTATCTCCGTGGAGAGAAAGCGGTATAACGACGCAGTGCGTACCTTGAATACTTACATCCGCACCGTGTTCGGCCATTTCTTCGCGGGCCTGGCCGGGGTCACCAAGGCTGAGTACTACCAGATCCCCGAGGCCGAGAAGGCCGCGCCCAAGGTGAAGTTTTAAGTTTAAGGGCATTACTAATTGAAGGCAAGGGGGAGGAGACCGACAGCCCAGACGTTCAATTCTGGGGAGGTCTCTTCCCCCAGCCATATACGGAGCCTTACCGGGTACGTCCTCTGCATCATCGTGGCTTAATCGGGAATGGCAGAAAATGTCTGCAGGTGACCTATGTTAGATAAGCAATGGAAAAAATTAATTTTTCAAATAGTATTAGTAATCTGTGCGGTGTTGCTGGTCGATTTTCAGGACTATTTTCACAAATTTCTTAATTCCCTGGGTCTGGAAAAGCTCTCCCAGGTAATATATCTCACCATCAGCATTTTTGCCTGGCTCGCCGGCGGCTGGTTGGTTTCGGGCTTGATCCAGGCCTTTGTCTGGCCGAGCCTGGAAAAGCGCCTGGGTTATCCGCCCCCCAAGTTGTTGAAGAATATTGTCACCGCGGTCATCATTCTCACTATTTTTCTCTCTATTTTCGGTTTCGTGTTGAATGCGCCCATCTCCGGCCTAATTGCCGGCTCCAGCGTCTTGGCCGCAGTCATCGGCCTGGCGGTCACCCGCATGATTTCCGATGTCTTTTCCGGCGTGGCCCTCAGCGTGGAGCGGGCCTACAATTTGGGGGACTGGCTGGAGATCGAGATGCGCTCCCGGCCCGGCAGCTCCATCGTCGGCAAGGTGGTGGAAATCAATTGGCGGGCCACCCGCTTGCTAACCAAGGCCGATGAGATCGTGGTCATTCCCAACAGCGACTTGGCCCGGACGAAGTTTATCAATTTCAGCGCTCCGGAAAGACATTACCGGGCCGAAGTCTATGTGCCCTTGAGCCATACCGTGTCTGTGGACAGGGCCAAGCGCATCCTCATGGCCGCCATCCTCAACACCCGGGACGTGATGAGAGAGCCGAAACCGGAGATCAATCTCAGGAAATTCGAGCAGCGGGGCGTAATCTACGGCCTGCGGTTTTGGGTGCGGGATTATGACCTGGATGCCCAGGTGACCAAAGAGGTGCAGGAAAACGTTCTGAGGCACTTGCAGGTGGCCGGCATAGACTTATCCTACCACCGGGTGGACCAGCGTCTGGTAAGGCCGCAAGAGCGGGAGCAGAACCAGGAATTGCCCAAAACGGAACTGCTTAAGCGCGTTGAAATCTTTGCGGTCATGGGGGAGCAAGCCCTGGCCCGGATTGCCCAGGCCATGGAGAAGCGGGAATTCAGCCCCAAAGATTTCATTGTCACCCAAGGGGAGGAGGGCTCCTCTCTCTTTGTGGTGGAGGAAGGTCTGGTCAATGTCCTGGTCAAGGACGCCAAAGGCCGGAATAAATGGGTGGTCCACATTCCCCCCGGCGGTTTCTTCGGAGAGATGGCCCTGCTCACCGGCGAGCCCCGGACGGCTTCGGTCCAGGCCGAAGGGGAAGTAATCTGTTATGAAATCGACAAAGAGGCGCTCCTGCCTCTTTTCCAAGAACATCCGGAGCTTTTGGAAAAGATCAGCGACCTGATGGCCGCGCGCAAAGCCCAGCTACGCAAGGTCAAAAAGGCCACCGCCGCCCAGGCCCAGGAGGAGCAGAAAGAAAAGACCTCTCTGCTCCAAAAAATGCGCAATTTTTTCGGCATCAGGTTGTGGTGATTAGCTGAAAGCTACAGGTGTCAGCTTTCAGCAAAGCCAGGCAGGTGAGAGCCTGAAATACAGGGCGGGTGCTACCGGCCGGCGAGCCTGGGTTCCTTGGTAATTCCCCCCCATCATTTCTCAGTAAGCCCCCAACAAAGTTCCGCTTTGGGCTCTTGCCCTTCCATCTGGAGATGATAAATATTTAGAAACAGGCGCGGCGGGGCCTCCCGTCCGGCCCAGGCCTGCCTTACCAGCGTGGTGATCCGCTCGTCTCTGGTGCAGTTGGAGACGCCGGACGACAAGCGGGGCCGGGTGAGCGCGGTCAATTTCATCTTCATCGGCACCTCCAACCAACTGGGCGAATTCGAGTCCGGGGTCACCGCCCACTGGTTCGGCACCATCCCCTCCGTGGTCCTGGGCGGCGTCCTCACCCTGGTGGTGGTGGCATTCTGGATCCGCCTCTTCCCCAGCCTGGCCCGGCGCCAGGTCCTGGCGCAGGTTAATAATTAACCACAGAGACACAAAGGACGCCGAGGTTCACAGAGAAAAGAGAAAATATATTTATGCCTTGGCTTGCCAAGGCATAAATGTTTTAATTCTTTGTGCCTCTCTGTGCTCTTTGTGTCTTGGTGGTTAATTTTTTCTGGAGAGATAAATATGGATGCACCCGTCTTAGTCGAAGTAACCCGCGGTCCCGCGGTGGAGTCCCGCCACCGCGGTCAGATCGTGGTGATGGACGCCCGGGGCGGCCTGGTGAAGCAAGTGGGCGACCCGGAAGCCCCGGTCTGCATGCGCTCCCTGGCCAAGCCTTTTCAGGCCCTGGCCCTGTTGACCACCGGGACCGCGGATGCTTACGGGTTCGGGCCGGAGGAAATGGCCCTGTTCTCCGGGTCGTTGTCCGGCCAGGATTTTCAGGTGGAGCTGGTGACCCGGGCCTTGGAAAAGATCGGCTTGACCCCGGACGCCCTGCAATGCGGCGTCCATCCGCCGCTGCACCGCCCCAGCGCCCAGGCCCTGACCAAGGCCGGGGCCAAGCCCACGCCGTTGCACAACACCTGCGCGGGCAAACACACGGCCATGCTGGCGTTGTGCGTGCATCATAAATGGCCGCTGGATAATTACCTGGCCGTGGACCACCCGGTGCAGCACCTGATCCTGGGCACCGTGGGCCGCATGGTGGGCCTGCCCCGGGAGGAGATCAAGGTGGCCATCGACGGCTGCGGCGCGCCGGTTTTTTTTATGCCCCTGAAAAACATCGCCCTGGGCTACGCCCGCCTGGCCGGGTCCCAACCCGGCTCGCCGGCAGGCAAATTGATGGCCGCGATCCTGGCCCATCCCCGCCTCATCGCCGGGGACGGCCGCCTGGACACCGATATCATGCAGGCCCTGCCCGAGAAAATCTTCGCCAAGGCCGGCTCGGAAGGCGGCTACGCCTTCTGCCTGAAGGACGGCGCCCTGGGAGTGGCCCTGAAGATCGAAGACGGCGGCTTCCGGGCCGTCAACCCGGCGGTGGTGGCCTCACTGGAGCAGTTGGGAGCGCTGACGCCCGGGACCCGGGAGGCCCTGAAGGCTTATGCCCAGCCCCCCATTTTGAACCACCGCAAGGAAGAGGTGGGGCGGATTCGCCCGGCCTTTAAATTTTGAGGGGCATATATCCTGGAAGGGAGTGGTGAGAAACCATGATGATGGCAAAGCGTCTGTTGCTGATGCTGGCCCTTCCTTTGCTGGCCTTTTGGGTTTGCCAGACCACCCAGGGAATCGCCGAAGAGAACAAGGAAGCAAGGATTGATCAGAAGGTGAGGGTCAATGCCGAGTTTACCATAACCAAAGACGATAATCCCACCACTGGGTACGAGTGGCAGGTGGATTATGACAAAGAATATCTGGAATTCCTGGGAAGGGAATATCGGAGCCACAAGAAGCCCTGGGATAAACGGCTCGGGGTCGGGGGGACTTCCAAGTTTACTTTCCGGGCCCTCATGCCGGGGTTGACCAGGATCATCATGAAATACCACCGTCCCTGGGAGCAGAGGCCGTTTCCAGAGGAAACTATCAATGTGCTGATTTATTAGCTGCCCCCTCCGGTTATCCTTTCCGCAGGGTCCGGGGCCGAGAAAACCCCTTGAATCTTTAGTCAATCATGCTATATTTCTTGGTTATGCATAGTTATCCCGCAGCCGGGGGACGGCCATGAAAGTCCTTTGGGCCCCCTGGCGCATGGAATATATCTTAGGGGAAGACAAACCCCAGGGCTGTATCTTTTGCCCGCAACCCGGGGAGGACCTCAAGGAGCGGCTGGTGCTGTTCAGCGGCCGCCTCTCCCGGGTGATGATGAACAAGTACCCTTATATCAACGGCCATCTACTGATTTCGCCGCTACGGCACCAGCCCGGATTGGAGCACCTGACCCCGGAGGAACTGCTGGATTTGCAGTTTAAGCTCCGGGAGTCTTTGGCCATTTTGCGGCGGGTGATGCACCCCGATGGTTTTAACGTGGGGCTCAATCTGGGGATTGTGGCCGGTGCGGGCGTGGAAAGCCACCTCCATTTTCACGTGGTGCCCCGGTGGAACGGTGATACCAACTTCATCCCGGTGTTTGCAGACGTGCGGGTGATTCCAGAACATTTCCGGGAGACCTATGAGCGCCTGGCGCCGCATTTCCAGGCCATGACAGACGAGGATCAGGCATGCGCTTCATTAAAGTGATTTTCTTATCCCTTTTGGGAGTTTTGGGGGTCGTCTTCATCGTTGAGAACCGAGAGGTG
Source organism: Deltaproteobacteria bacterium (assembly GCA_021813445.1). Classification (GTDB taxonomy): domain Bacteria; phylum Desulfobacterota; class Desulfobaccia; order Desulfobaccales; family 0-14-0-80-60-11; genus SURF-52. The sequence continues at coordinate 78,686 of JAKAKP010000133.1, read as the reverse complement.
CTGGAACGCACGGTGCAGTTGAAGCTGGACCTTTATTTCCGGGTCTTTCACAGCGCGGCGGTCCCCTTATGGGTCCTCATCCTATTCGTTTTCTTCCTGGGGGTGTTAACCACTTGCCTCTACGGCCTCTATGAACTCCTGAAGCAGCGCCAAACCATCCGCACCTTAAGACATAACCTGGAAATCGTGGGCCAGGAGCTCAAACGGGCGTCCGCGGCCGCAGCCACCGAAATCCCCCGGGAACCCGAAGTCGTCCCCCGGCCGGAATAAATTAGCAAGCAGCAAGCAGTAAGCAGTGAGCAGTAAGCAGCAAAAAAGGCCAGAGAGGGCGGGTCTTTTACTGCTCACAGCTTACTGCTCACAGCTCACTTCATTATGTCCGAGCCCCCTGCCGATAAGATCACCCCCATGTTGCGGCAGTATCTGGAGGTCAAGTCCAGGTATGCGGACGCGTTGGTGCTCTTCCAGATGGGGGATTTCTACGAGATGTTCTTTGAGGACGCGGAAAAGGGCGCCCAAGCCCTGAACATCGTTCTCACCAGCCGCAGCCGCCAGGAGTCGGAGCGCATCCCCATGGCCGGTTTCCCCATCCATGCGGCCAAAGGCTATATCTCCCGCTTGCTGGACCAGGGCTTCAAGGTGGTGGTCTGCGACCAGATGGAGGACCCGGCCCAGGCCAAGGGGCTGGTGCGCCGGGAGGTCACCCGCATCGTCACCCGGGGCACCCTGGTGGACCCCGAGGCCCTGGACGGCCGCCGGGACAATTACCTGGCCGCACTGGCGCTAATGGGCCGCAGATGGGGTCTGGCCTTCCTGGAGCTGTCCACCGGCGAGTTCCGTTTGACGGAAGGGGAGGGGGCCGACCCCCTGGGGGATGAACTCTGGCGCTTGAAGCCCGCAGAAATTTTAGTATCCGAGGACCTGGACCAAAAATTCCTGGAGGCCGCGCTCTTTCCCTTTGATGTGCCGCCCACCCGCCGGGTGCTGGCGCCTTACGCGTTTGAGCTCGAGGCCGCCCGCCAGGAACTGGGGCGGCAGTTCGGCACCCTGTTTCTGGACGGGTTCGGGCTCAGCGGCTACCGTGCCGGCCTGGCCGCGGCCGGGGCCATCCTGCGCTATCTCAAGGACTCCCATCATCCTTCCCTGCCCCACATCGACCGGCTGCTGGCCTTTGGCCGGGACGACTACCTGGGGCTGGACGAAGCCACGCTGCGGCACCTGGAGATCTTTGAGACCTGGCGCAGCCGATCCCGCCAGGGTTCGCTCCTGGAGGCCCTGGATGCGGCGGTCACCCCCATGGGCAGCCGCTGCCTGGGGAACTGGCTGCGCTATCCCTTGAAGGATTTGGCCCGGATCGCAGCCCGACTGGAGGGGGTAGACTTTTTTCATCAGCACAGCCTGCTCCGGCAGCGTTGGCGCCAGACCCTGAAGGGGCTGGGGGACCTGGAGCGCCTCACCGCCCGCCTGGCCCTGGAGCAGGCCATGCCCCGGGAGGTGGTGGCGGTGGGCCAGGCCCTGGGCCGCCTGCCTCTGCTCAAAGAATTACTGGCCGGGGACCTGCCGCCCCTGGTGCAGGACTTGGCCGCAGACCTGGAAAATCTGGAAGACCTGGAGGCCCTGATCGCCCAGGCCCTGGCGGACGACCCGCCGGCCAATCTCCAGGCCGGCGGCATCATCCGGGAAGGCTACGACCCGGAGTTGGATGAGCTGCTGCAATTCAGCCGCGAGGGAAAAGACTGGATCATCCGCCTGGAAAGCCAGGAACGGGCCCGTACCGGCATCAGTTCCCTGAAGGTCAGATATAACAAAGTCTTTGGCTATTACCTGGAGGTCTCCCGGGCCAATCTGGACCGGGTGCCTAAGGATTACATCCGCAAGCAGACCCTGGTGAACGCCGAGCGCTTCATCACCTCGGAGTTGAAGGAATATGAAACCCGGGTACTGCACGCGGAAGACGAACGCCTGAAACGGGAGGTGGAACTCTTCCAGCAACTGCGCCACCGTTTAGGGGGAGAAGCCCCCCGCCTCAAAAAGGTGGCCGCGGCCTTGGCCCGGCTGGACGTGCTTGCGGCCCTGGCGGAAGTGGCGGCCTTAAACCGCTATTGCCGCCCCCGGGTGGTGGCGGAGCCGGTGCTGCACCTCACCCAGAGCCGCCATCCGGTGATCGAGCGCACCCTGGCTCCGGGAAGCTTCGTGCCCAACGATATCGCCCTGGACCAGGAGTCCCAGGTCCTCATTGTCACCGGCCCCAACATGTCCGGCAAGTCCACGATACTCAGGCAGGTGGCCCTGACCGTGCTTTTGGCCCAGATGGGGAGCTTTGTGCCCGCGAGTGAAGCGGTGGTGGGGCTCACCGACCGCATCTTCACCCGGGTGGGCGCGGTGGACGACATCGGCCGGGGCCAGAGCACCTTTCTGGTGGAGATGCACGAAACCGCGCGCATCCTCCACCAGGCCACGCCCCGGAGCCTAGTGATCCTGGATGAAATCGGCCGGGGCACCTCCACTTTCGACGGGCTGGCCCTGGCCTGGGCGGTGGCGGAAAACCTCCACGACCTGGAGGGCACGGGCGTCAAGACCCTGTTTGCCACCCACTACCAGGAACTCACCGCGCTCAGCCGCCTCAGGCCCCGGGTGCGTAATTTCCAGGTGCTGGTGGCCGAATCCGGCGGGCAGATCGTCTTTCTGCACCGGCTGGCTCCGGGCGCGGCCTCCCAGAGTTACGGCATCCAGGTGGCGCAACTGGCGGGAGTGCCCGCCAAGGTGATCGCCCGGGCCCAGGAGGTGCTGGAGAACCTGGAGGCCGGGACCCTGGACCCCACGGGCCTGCCCCGGCTGGCCCGGCCCCGGCGGCGGGCGGGGAAAGAATCGGCCCAATTGGGTCTGTTCAGCTCCGGCGAGGAAAAGTGACCAGACTTCACCACCAAGACGCCAAGAGCACGAAGGTGCACAAAGTATTTTTATAGCCTTGGCGCCAGGCGCCAAGGCCATAAATTATTTCTTGGTGAACCTCTGTGTCTTTGTGCCTTTGTGGTGAAGTTTTTCGCCTTCATGGAAACGAATAAGGACTTTTTCCCCTTGACAAGCGCGGGAATTTTGCAAAAATTAAAAAGTTACTGCCGAGCGGGAATAACTCAGTGGTAGAGTGCAACCTTGCCAAGGTTGAAGTCGCGGGTTCGAATCCCGTTTCCCGCTCCATATTTTTTGGGCGGCATAGCCAAGTGGTAAGGCAACGGTCTGCAAAACCGTTATTCTCCGGTTCGAATCCGGATGCCGCCTCCACCTTGAAATCCAGTAATAGTCTATCTTTCCTTACTTTTTAATTTTCTATAAAAATTTACAGCATACCCTAGATGTTCCCCAAATGTTCCCATTAGATTTTATGGTGAAGTAGGTGACTTTCGTTCAGGCTCTTTAGGAACAATGTGATTTTAAAGATATAGTTTACAGTAAATATCAGGTAATGTTCCCATTGGGTTTTTTGGCGAAGCAGGTGACTTTCGTCCTGGCAATTAGGAAAGATGCCTTAACTCTATGGGGTAAGTTACCAGGCGGTATGACAGCGTCAGAAAACCGATTGAGAGAGTTACCTTTCTCCTTCGAACTTTCGGAAATCCGTGCCACCGGCGCCGGGGTCAAGGAAACCCCAAGCTTCACTTCTGGACCTTCATTATTCCCTGTAGTTCATCCCAGGCATTCTGACTTTCTCCGGGTAAAGATACTTGAAATAACCTGCGCACAATGCCCCTGGGAGGATATGAAGATCAAACATTCAACTTATTGAATTTCGTAATAAGTTATGCAAGTGGCAAGAGATATCCGGTAAATAAGGGAGCATCCAGAAATGGTAAGATATTGACACCCCAGTTCGGCTCTGAAGACTGTATGGCGGGGCCTGTTAGTTAGAGAGCAGAATATAGGACTTTCAAATACCATCTGTGTAAGTGTCGCTTACAGCAGCCACTAAATAAAGGCCTGTGAAGGCCTGCTCAGTGAAACATCTCTGCCACGCCAGACACGGAAGGAGCCGCCTGAGCTATGTTAAAGACTAGGCAGAGACCGTTTAGTTACTTAACTACAATCTTTCCAGCCAATATTCTATCCAATATTAATTCCATAATCATTTTGAGCATAAAAAAATGGTCACTCTGGTTATTGATATCTTTCTCGAAATAAGAATAACATAGCAGCTGGTTACTTGGCGACTTGGCTGAAATCGCCACCAAGATGCGGGATGCACTATTGATCAAGGTGGAACACTAATTGAGAGGACTCCGAGAGATTGTCTGGCAATTGATACCTCTTTTGGCGGAGTCATGCAGTCATCGAATAGGCAGGATCATAAGGTGGTGCCAGAATTATTCCGGTCCATCTATCTCAATCCTCCACTACTTACTTAGCCATAACACCTCTATCTGGCTCTTGCACTCCCGAAATATCCGGAGAAGGCGAAAATGAGCCACTCAATGATTTGGGATTTAGATTTTCTCTTAGCCATATTTTTTTGCCTTCAAGGCTATAAGGTGAAAAGGAGATGGCGAGCGATACAAATCCCTTTCCCGAAGAACCCTTTCGGGCCCCAACCCGTTTGCTAATCATTCAACTTTCTATCTAGGCGTCACGTTCTCTGCAGATTAGGCCGCGGCAACGGGTACCAATCGTGGTTCTGCCGCGCCGGTAACGCTGGCCCCCCAGACCCGGCTGCGCCTCCTCTGCTGCCCGCCGCCGCCCCGGGCCGAGACCTTGCGACTCACCCCTACCAAATTAGAGAAAGGCACCGTTTTTGGCCTTCCCACCCAAAACCGGGTATATGCACCGTTGTTGCGTAACCCGGGAAAGTACCAGGTGGTGGCCCTGCGAGGCACCGGTTTGAAAAAACTGAAAAAGGGCAACTACCAAATCAATGTCTACCAGGAAGACGCTGCCGTGCCAGAAGCGCACCCTGGCCCCAGGAGAGAATCCGGAGATGATTTATCGGCAGTATCGCAGCGTCAACCTGGTGTTAAAGATCGACGTGGCCGCGATCATGCAGGAAAACGCCACCAGCCCGGCAAAATAAATATGTATCAAAAGATGATCCTGCTCTTTTGGCCCCGGAATACCATGAAAGTAGCCTACCTGCAATGGCAGGCCCAGGAAGATAGACTGACCAACGCACGCCGACGCCTGGAGGACCAATACCTGGCTACCCGGCGTCTTGCCGGGCGGGTGCTAACCGAAGCCCATCAAGGGATTTTGCAGACGGCCCGGGTGATGCTGGACCAGCCTCTGGCCCCCGGGACTCTAAGGGTGCAGGGGCGGTTGCAAAGGGCGTTTGCCCTGCGGGGCCAGGGCCTATGGCGCCGGACGCCGTCACCGTTGCAGGTGAAATTGAGGCGCTATGCCACCGGTATTAGGGAACTATGCCGGACTTATGGCGAAAAGGAAACCAGATTAAGATGGGCCCAGGAAATTATCGAGGCATTCACCGGCAACCCTGAATTTTGCCAGGCCCGTTTTATCCGCCTGACCCTCATTTCTCCCGAGTCGGCCCGGCTTCTTTTCCATCTCCGCCATCAACGCCTCCAGAATCGTCAGGAGAACCTCTCCGAAGATTTCTCAATTTCAAACCATGCAGGTCAGCCGGGTTCCATGCAAATGTCACCTTAGAACTCTTGCAAACCTTTTCCTGTCACCCTGAGCTATTATTGAATAATCTCGGCTTATTTAAATTCCCGCACCAAATTGTCAACCAGTGAAATTAAAATAATAAATTCAATAAATTATCTCCATCTCGTTCATCGCCGGGGTTGACACCTTTTTTATTTCTTGTAGGATGATAGTCAGTTAACGAACAGAAGGCCTTCTTGCTGTTGCCAGATTGATTCCCAGCACGTTTTTTATTTGCTGATTTTCCTTTCCTGTAACTGATCAACAATCTGCAATCCAGGCCGGGGCGGCTTCCTTTCTGTCTTCCACGGCCACCAACATCAACAGACCGTTAACCGACAGGCAGTCTTACCTAACCCTGGGGAGGGAAATATCTTTTCCACAAGAGGGTGCTGCTTATGATGAGAATTTTATCCCCTTTGGGAAGAGTTCAGGAGTGAAATCGAGGATGAGGTAATTATGAAAATCACCTTTCGCCTGCTGTTGTCCCTGGTAATTGTAGTGGCGATCGTCACGGCAATACTTTCATATTACCAAGTGAACCAGGAAAAAAGCCGCATGACTGTTGACCTGGATCGTAGGGCGGCGATTCTTGCGGACAGCCTCAAGGAATCCGTTTCCTCCTTGGAGGGGGTAGGGCTCCCCGAATGGCTGAACCGGCTGGTCGTAAAGTATGAGAGGTTCGAAGGTGTTGCCGTATTCGGCACGGACGGGAAGATGATAACCGCCACGCCGGAACTCAAGTCGCTGACCCCCCAACCTTTTCCGGCTGCGGTCAAAGCTATTTTGAAGGATAGGCCTTTAGGCGAATTAATAGATATCCAGGGGAAAGACATTTACGCCTATGTCCTGCCTCTCAAGACGGACGGGAAGATTACCGGAGCCATGGCCCTCTTCACTGATGCCACATATATCGGCGTCAGATTAAGAGAGATCTGGAAGTATAACCTGCTCAGGTTTCTCATTTATACCTTTCTTATTGTTCTCATCACCGTGGTCGTAGTCAGGTGGAGTATCACCGGCCCCATCGCCCAAATCGCCCAATGGATGAGGGAGGCCAGGACCGGTAAAGGCAAGGGCGGCCAGCCAGCCCCATTTCCCCGGGGAGACATCCTCGCCTCTCTGGTAAACGAGGCGACGAACATGGCCAAGAGCCTTGCCGTGGCCCGCGCTAGAGCGGATGCAGAGGCCAGACGGCGTTTCAGCACCGCTTCGCTTTGGACCGCCCGCCGGCTGAAGGAGCAAATGAGCGTCGAACTTAGCGGCAAGAAACTGTTTTTGGCATCCAACCGCGAGCCTTACATGCATATCAACGAAGGACATACCGTGAAATGCATTGTGCCCGCCGGCGGCCTAGTCACCGCCCTCGACCCGGTGATGCGCATCTGCGACGGACTCTGGCTCGCCCACGGCGGCGGAGAAGCCGACCGGGAAACCGTGGACGCCAATGACAAGGTGCGCGTGCCCCCCGAAAAGCCGGAATATACTTTAAAGAGAGTTTGGCTTTCAAAAGAGGAGGAAAAGGGCTACTATTACGGGTTCTCAAATGAGGGTCTATGGCCGCTTTGCCATATTGCCCATAACCGTCCGATTTTTCGTCTAGATGACTGGATTAACTACCAGAAGGTAAATGAGAAGTTCGCGGAAAACCTGCTGCAAGAAATCGCCGAAGAGGAAGCCCCCCTGGTGCTGATCCAGGATTACCACCTGGCGCTGTTGCCGCTGCTGGTGAAGGAGAAGCGCCCCGATGCCCGGGTGGCGCTATTCTGGCATATACCCTGGCCCAATCCGGAAGCATTTGCCATCTGCCCCTGGCAGCAGGAGATCCTGATGGGCATGCTCGGAGCCGACCTCTTGGGTTTCCACATACAGTTTCACTGTAATAATTTCCTGGACACAGTGGACCGTTTCCTGGAGTCCAAGACAGATTGGGAACAATTTTCGGTTAGCCGGAGCGGCCATACGACCCTGGTAAAACCCTTCCCGATCAGCGTGAGCTTTGAAAATTCCACGGACAGGGAAGCCGCCAAGAGGGAAAGCCTGCCGCTGAGGCAACAACTTCTCAAGGAAAGAGGAGTGCAGGCCAGGTACCTGGGCGTGGGAGTGGACCGTATCGACTACACCAAAGGCATCCCGGAGCGCTTCCGGGCAGTGGAACGCTTTCTGGAAAAATATCCTGAATTCATCGGGCGATTCACCTTCGTGGAGTTGGGGGCTCCCAGCCGCACCCATATTAAGAAATACCGCGACTTCATGGCCGAAGTGGAGGAGACCGCAGACAGCATAAACTGGCGATTTCAGACCAGGGAGTGGAACCCGATCCTATTTTTAAAGGCCCATCACAGCCATGAGGAAATCTATCCTTTCTACAAGGCGGCCGACGTCTGCATGGTCACTTCCCTGCATGACGGGATGAACCTGGTGGCCAAGGAATTCGTCTCCGTCCGCGATGACGATGACGGCGTTTTAATCTTGAGCCAGTTCACGGGCGCCTCCAGGGAACTCACCGACGCCCTGATAATAAATCCCTACGATATCGAAGAAATGGCAGACGCTCTCCATCGTTCCCTGGTAATGGAACCGCGAGAGAAAAGCGAACGCATGGGGCGCATGCGCACAGTGATAAGGGAGAACAATATCTACCGGTGGGCGGGGGATTTAATAGCAGCCCTGGCCCGCCTGCGTCCTGCGGAGGGAGTGGAATGATAATTTTCTTGACATACCTTTTCATTAAGACATAGGCTATATCCGATGTCACCGCGAGCCAGAAACAGATTGAAGCAGATAATAATGCTCTTGTGGGTAATTTTTCTGCTAGTCGATCTGGCCCAAGACGGGTTGCTTGCCAAGGGAAGGCCTGCGAATCTTCTTTGCCAAGGAACAATTTATCAAACCTTTTCTCCCGATAGCTCGGGCAAAGTCGGATCCTCGGTTTGGATCACATCGGCAAGACTGCCTGATATCCCCCAGGGCTGGCTAACCCAATCAGTCTCAGTTGAGATTGAAAGTCCTCTTCCAATAATCAAATGCTACTTTCGAAGCAGTTCCGGTGGTATCCCCCTGTAGCAGTCCGGTAGTTTCTCCACTCGCCGTTCGCATTTCGACTTTCGGGTCGAGAACCAAAACGAATCATTCATATTAACAAGTCGGTCATCGTTGATGCAAGACATAGGCATCGGGTAGTTGGCTTAGAGAACCATTTTAGCGAAGGCTGATGCAATTTGTGAAAATGTGAGGACTGTGGCCGGGTCTCTTCTATCAATAGAAGGTCCTAGAAGGGATACTGAGTAACAGTCTGCAATCCAGGCTGGGCGCTGCAGTTCTGCATTTCCCCGGGCACCATCGTTAACAGACCGATAGACAGTCTTACCCAACCCTGGGAAGGATTGGGATTTTCTCACTAGGGGGACACTTATGCGGAGAAAAACTTGCCGTTGAATCTGATGAAAAAGCCCCTGACATACCGCCTCCTTTTGATTGCCGCACTTGTAGTCTGCTTCTCCGCCCCTGGCGCGGCTGCGCCGGCTTCCAGTGCAGCTTCCCAGATTGATTGGGAGAAGATAGCCAGCCGCAGACCCGGTCTAAAGGTCCTGGTCCTGGTGAAAAGCGACCGCCCCCTGACCTTCGAGGATCTGGCGATACTGGCGGAGAAAGGATTCGTGCCTGCAGATAGAAACCCTGAGTCTGTATTAGGACTGGAGCGTGTGGTATGTGCCGGCTGTCTGGGGAAGTGGATCTGGGCAGGCCCTCTACCGTCACACTTATCCGGCAGCATACTCGAGCATTTTGCCCTGGCCGGGGTCTATCGAGTCGGATTCGAGGTTGAGGCCCAGGAATACATGGGCCCTCTGGAGCTGCAAATTACTGCCCCGCGGGAGGGATTCGGCAAGAAACTCGTGTATTCCGATCAGGTGGTGAAGCCGGCGTGCTCACAGAACATGACGGTCGATGCGGCAGGGAACCGGTGGCTCAGGGCACGGTTGGAAAATGTGTGCCAGGGTGAGTCGATCAAGTTCACCTTTTGGTTCCGCTACGACGTGAACATGGCTGAGATCCTGGACCATGACCTGTGGCTCTCAGGAAAGCCCATCGGTACTGAAATCCCGCGGGCAGTGCAGCCCTTCCTGGAACCGGGCCATAAAATCGACCCCGACCTCCCTGCCGCTCAAGCCTGGGCTGCCCGGGGAGAACCTGGGCCACCTGATGCCCGCAAAGAGTACTGGCGCTTGGCGAAATTCGTCAAAAGGAACGTGGCCTATGATAAGCGCAAACGCGCTGCTTATTTCGGTGGGAAAATGGTCTATTCCGATCTCGACCTCATGTATCAGGACGTGGATGAAACCCTGAAGCGGCATTCAGGAGCCTGTCCGGATACGGCTCCCCTGGAATGTGCCTTCCTGAGGGCGCGAGGCATACCCTGCCTCACGGCAGGGCGGTTCGGCCATTTTTTCACCGTGCTCTATGTCCCTGGCCCGGGGTGGATGTCCACGTCAGTCACGCCCACCGGCATTCCCCTGATCAGGTCTCCTGGTCCGGATCTGGTTCCTTACCAGAGGTGGAAGCCGAAAATACCTTTAAAAACAACGCATTGGGAAGCGAAACTGAGAATAGACCTTATAGAGGATAAGAATTAGTCATGTCGATGAGCCAGCTGATGTTCTCACCGCTCGATGGTTCCCGAGACGAAGAAGTGCGCCGTCTCTTCCAGGAATACCCTCACAAAGATTTCCAGCTCAAAAGCATGAAGGTATCCAAAGAAGGCATGGCCGACTACCTTCAAACCACTCTTAAGTCACCGGACACGCAAAGCATCTGCCTGAAGGCGAACGGAAAACTCACTGGACTGATCGCTTTGAAATCCCTCCCTTGGATGAGTGAGCATTTCGGTCTGAAGATGTACGCGGTTCCCCATCTGCTGGCTGGCTTCGAAGGGTCTCTGGTGCGAGCGCGGCTGCTACGGTACGTGATAGAAGAGCTCCAGGAGGTTGATTTCCTGGACTGCCGAATAGCGGCCGATGACGTATATGCAGCTCAGGCACTGGAGGCTGCCGGCTTCAGATACGTGGGAACCGAGGCTTTCCTGGGCCAGGAGCTCAGGCGGGACGAGCCGTTTGATCCGCCGGCAGACATTGAGATCGCTGAATGCAGCCGCGCCGATCGCAAACAGGTGCTTGAAATAGTCGAATCCACTCATGTGCATAACAGGTTCGCCTGCGACCCCTTGATCGACCCAGATCTGGCTCGCACGCTCTACAGGAAGCTGGTGGATAATTGCTTCGATCAATCTCAATTCACGACGCTCGTCGCTCGAGGCCACGGTGCAGTCCAGGGATTCATCATCAGCAAGACAAACGAGACCTTCTGCCAACTGGTGGGCAAAAAGACGGGGAGTCTCGACTTTATCGGAGTGAGACCCGATAATCGAAATCGGGGATTGGGTGCCTGTCTGAATCGAGCAGCTCTTCAGAGGATGGCCCAGCAAGGAGTACAGTACGTGGGAGTGCGCACGCTGGCGAACAACTACCCTGCCTTACGGATAACTTTCAAAACCGGTTTTGCAGTCACCTCAACCAGTCTCCATTTCCATCGATGGATTAAACGACCCAAGATCGAAGGGTCCTATACCCGTTTTTAGGTAAATAGAAGACCTTGTGCAACTTCAACAGATCGTTAACCGGCAGGCAGCCTTACCCAACCTTGGAGGTTAGCATTTTCCCATAAGGAGGACGCTTATGCTGAGAGTCTTGTCTCTAACTATTATCTGGATGGTCATTCTGCTTGAACCCGCCTCAGCCTACATGGCCAGCATTGGCAAGGAAAATGTCAATGTCCGCAACGCTCCCAGCCTCAAAGCCGAAGTCCTTTTTCAGGTTCCCTTCGGATACCCGGTAGAGGTGACACAAACCAAGGGCTCCTGGGTAGAAATCAAAGATTATGAGAGCGATACCGGCTGGGTTTACCAGCCCCTAATCAACAGGAATATCCAAACCGTTCTGGTGCTCGAGGATCTAGTGAATATCCGTCAAGGCCCCGGCCTGAATTATAAAGTGGTGGACCAGGTCAAACACGGCAATATCTATAAACTCTTTGATGAAAAGGGGCAGTGGGTAAAAATCGGTTTTTACCTGGAAAACAAGGAGATCGGCTGGGTCAGAAGTGACATGGTGTGGGGAGAATGAATCCCGGGCTTGGCCAGCACTGCCAATAAGCGAGTACCCATTAGCTGCGGGGCTTCTGGGCCAGGCTCCCGCAGCCGATAACCTGAACTACGATAGAAACTCTGAGGAGGGATTCTCTTGTGAAATGCATAGCTCTGCTCTCGGGAATGGTCCGCCTGCCGCTCCAGGCGCTCCCCCTGGGGAAGAATTGGCTGACTAAATTAATAATTATAGCAACTATGGGATTTTTCCTCCTCAGCCATAAAGGCGCCTGGGCCCAACGAGAGGTGGAACCACCGCCGCTGCCCCCCATGTTGGAAACTCCGCGTCCCCTGGATAATTGCGAGACCAAAGAGCCGGCCGCCCCTCAAAGCCAACCAGTCTCCATGAAGAGTCCCGGCAAAGGGCCAGCCGCTCATAGAAACACGCCGGTCGCCATGATGAGCATCGGCAAAGAGCGGGCTAACGTACGGGCTAAACCCAACTTGAAGTCCGAGATTCTTTTCCAGGTCTTCCAGGGGGATCCCATCAAAGTGGAAAAGCAGAAAGATGACTGGGTATATGTCACTGACTACAAACATAATGCCGGTTGGGTCTACAAACCCTTGGTTTCCACGATCAAAACCGTGGTGGTGTCGGTGGAGAACGCCAATATCAGAAAAGTACCCGGTTTGAAGGGGCCGGTGGTCAAGCAGGCTTCCAAAGGCGAGATCTACAAACTTTTTGCCGAAAAAGGTAGATGGGTGAAGGTCGGTTACTATTGGGAAAATGAAGTGATCGGCTGGGTCAGGGAAGATCTGGTGTGGGGGGAATGAATCTGGACTGGTCTCCACTGCCAATAAACGAGCGCTCATTAACCCGCGGAGATTCAAGGCCAGGTCCATGCGGCACCGGCGACCTGGCCCCAATAAAACCTGAGGAGGGATGTTTTATGAAACGTTTAGCTTTGCTCTTGGGAATAGTCTGTCTGGGGCTTCTCCTGGTAGTGGCCTGCGGCAAGCAAGAGGAACCCGCCAAGGCCCAAAAACCCGCGGCTCAAACCGCGGCCCCGGCCAAGAAAGAGGCGGCGCCCGCGGCTAAGCCGGAGGCCAAGCCTGGCGCCCCCAAACCCGCGGCTCCTCCGGCCGCGCCTACTCAACCCGCGCCGGCCAAGCCCAGCCCGGAAAAGAAATAACTCACTGGTTGTCAACATCAGGACCACGGCGCAGCTATTTGGTTGCCGCATCAGGTAGTTGCGCCGCTTCTCCGTTAATCGTATCTTCTCAATTAAGATACCAATCGAATACCGGTATAAAAAAACTGCTCTTATGAGTGTCATTCTGGTTGTCGACGACGACGCGCCCACCCGGGAGGCCCTGGAGTCCGGCCTGAAAAAGATGGGCCATGAGCTGCACACCGCGGGCACCGGGGTGGCGGCCCTGGACGAGGTGCGGCGTCACGCCGTGGACCTGGCCATCATCGATTTGAAGCTCCCGGACATGACCGGCACCGAACTCTTCGGGGCCTTGCGCATCCTCAGACCAGAGACCATCGCCATTATGATTTCCGGCCACGCCACCGTGGACGAAGCGGTGTCTGCGCTCAAGCAGGGGATTTACGACTTCATCACCAAGGATTTCCGCATGCACGAACTGCGCAAGGTGGTGACCAAGGCCCTGGAGACCCAGCAACTCCTGGTGGAAAATCAGCGGCTGCGCCAGGCCCTCCAGGAGCGGGGCCCTACGGGCCGCCTCATCGGCCGGGGAGCCGCTCTCCTCAAGGTCCTGCACGTGGTGAACCAGGTGGCGCCCTTGAAGAGCACGGTGCTGCTTTCCGGGGAGAGCGGCGTGGGCAAGGAACTGGTGGCCGAAGCCATCCACTACCAGAGCCCCCGCCGGGACAAGCCCCTGGTGAAACTAAACTGCGGGGCTTTGCCGGAAGGGCTCATCGAATCCGAGCTCTTCGGCCACGAAAAGGGGGCCTTCACCGGGGCCACCCAGCAGCGCAAAGGCCGCTTCGAACTGGCGGACGGGGGCACCATTTTTCTGGATGAAATCAGCGAGATGCCCCCGGCCACCCAAGTAAAATTCCTGCGGGTCCTTCAGGAGGGGGAATTCGAGCGAGTAGGGGGGACCCAGACCCTGAAGGTGGACGTCCGGGTCATCGCCGCCAGCAACATGGATTTGGAGGCCGCGGTGGCCGAGGGACGTTTCCGCAAGGACCTCTTCTACCGCCTGAACGTCATCCACCTGCCCATACCCGCGCTGCGGGAGCGGAAAGAAGACATTTCGCTCCTGGCCCTGCACTTTCTGGACAAGTTCTGCCTGGAGAACGACCGGCCAGCCATGGGCTTCAGCCAGGAGGCTCTGGCCGCGCTGAAGAACTACTCCTGGCCGGGAAACGTGCGGGAGTTGCAGAACGTGGTGGAGCGGGCCGTGGCCCTGTGCGAAGGCAATATGGTGCAGCTCGAAGACCTGCCTGATGACATCATGCGCCATTCCCTAGCGGATGATCAAATCACCATCCCCGTGGGCTCCTCCATGGAAGAAATCGAGCGCCTGGCCATTCTGCAAACCCTGAAAAAAACGGATGGAGACAAGGAACTGGCGGCCCGGCTCCTGGGCATCAGCCTGGCCACCCTGTACCGTCGCCTGAAAGAGATGGAAACAAAAGAGCCGGAGCCGGAGGAAAAGTGAAATGCCCTTGAATTTCCTAGACCTGAAGTATCTGCCGGTGTTGACACCGTTAAACCATAAACTAAGGCAGAATTGAGCTATGACCGACTTTCACGCACTTCTTAAGTCTACGATACAAGCAAGGCGACGGGGGCGGCCTTTGCTTCTCTTTTTGGACTATGATGGTACCCTGGTGGAAATCGCTTTACGTCCGGAGTTGGCCCGGCCTACTCCGGAGCTAATAGAGTTGCTGAACCGGCTGGCGGTTCGGGCGGACTTGAAGGCAATGGTGATTTCTGGCCGTCCCTTATGGGAATTACAAGAGATGCTGCCTGTCCCGGGACTGAATTTTCTTGGATCTCACGGCGGAGAAGCATTCATATCTCCTTGCCTCCATTCACAGCAAGTGGTAGCCGCAGATAAAGACGACCTATTGCACTGGCGCAGCCGGCTGGAGGCGAGGTTGCAGACCTTTCCGGGTTGGTGGATTGAGGACAAGCCCTTAGGTTTTGCGCTCCACTACCGGCAATTGCCCGAAGAGTATCTACATGAATTTTTGGCGATATTAAACAGGTGGCAGGAGCAGGTGCGCTCGGAGAAACGCTTTCAACTCCTGGCTGGGAAAAAAGTGTTGGAAATGTTACCTCAAGGAATCAGTAAGGGTGCAGCAATAAATGAAATATTGTCATTACCTTCATTTTCCAGATATTTTCCAATATATTTAGGCGACGATATTACCGACGAAAGTGCCTTTCGCATATTGCAAGGCCAGGGGCTGACCATAAAAGTGGGGCACCCGGGCAGTAAAACCGCGGCATCCCACTTCCTCCCCGATCCTGAAGCGGTGCGACATTTTTTAAATGCCTTAGCTTTCCCCCTGGAGGACCGCAATGGGAAATATTTTAAATCAAGTGGCTGAAAATCCTTTCTGGTTCCGTGAGTGCTTTTTGATGCCCATGCCCATCGGCAGGAAGGCGATGAACCTCAGGGAGTTGGTGGAGGCCATTCGGGTTCTGGATGAATCGGTGCTCTTTTACCATCTGATCCAATCGCGGTTGGCCCCCAGTCCTCCCGCGGTGGAATACCCTAATGATCTGGCCCACTGGGCCGCCAACGCCCTGCAGGATAGCACCCTGGCCGAAAAGCTTAGTTCTTTCGACCCGTTTGAATACGAAACTATGGGCGAGGTTCGCCAGGCGGCAGTGGACGTCTTGGAGGAGTATCTCTGGGATCTGCCCACTATTCCCTGGGCCAGATCGGGATTTGAAATCCATTTTTGCCAGGCCTCCACGGTAGTGATCCGTTCCGAAATCAGCGCCCAGACCCTCGAAGAACTCTGTGTGGCCCTGGGAAAAGTGGGGCTGGATTCTCTGTACTACCACTTTTTCGAGGCCCGCTGGCGCCTGGGGGTAAGGAAGGCCGATGACTTTTCCTTCTGGATTGAAAATAACTTTGACCTGCCTGATTTGGTGCGGGCTATTAGAGATCTGGATATTTACTTTTACAGCTTGAAGGAGATTCGGGAGACCCTGGTGAGCTTGATTAATCAGCATATGGGAGAAGTCTGTGATCAGCCTGAATGATTACGCTGCACTGGTGGGTCCGGAAGTAATCGGCCAGCTCCACCGTCTGGCAGAGCGATTGGGGCCCCGGCATTTTGTCCATATTAATTCCACCCGCAGCGGCGGTGGGGTGGCGGAGATTCTTTCCCGGGCCGTACCCCTATTGAATCAGTTGGGCATGGACACCAGTTGGGAGGTGATCCACGGCGACCAGGATTTCTTTGAGGTCACCAAGGCATTTCATAACGCTCTGCAAGGCTTTAAGGTTAACATCTCTCCGGAGATGCTGGACCATTACCGGGAGATCAACCGGGAGAACGCCCGGCGGTTCAACTGGGAGGTTGATTTTGTCCTGGTGCACGACCCCCAGCCGGCCTTCCTGATTGAGGAGATGCGGGACCGGGCCAACCACTGGATCTGGCGCTGCCACATCGACGTATCCCGTCCCAATCTTCAGGTATGGAGATTTCTGCGGGAAATAGTGAGCCAGTATGAAGCCTCGGTCTTTTCCATGTCCCAATTCGCCCAAAATCTGCCGCACCCTCAATATCTTATCCGGCCTTCCATCGACCCCTTCAGCGAAAAAAACCGGGACTTGACTCCGGAAGAAATTCAGACAGTGTTATACCGTCTGGGGATCGACCGGGATAAGCCCATAATTTTGCAAGTATCCCGCTTCGATTCCTTCAAGGACCCGCTGGGGGTAATCCAGGCCTTCCGCCTGGTTCGGCGGCATACTCCCTGTAAGCTGGTGTTGGCCGGCGGCGAGGCCACCGATGACCCGGAAGGTCCCCGGATCTTTGCCGAAGTAATGGCAGCGGCCGATGGGGAGCCGGATATCCAGATCCTGCTCCTGCCGCCGGACGCCCATCACGAGGTTAACGCCTTGCAACGGGCCGCGGACATCATCGTCCAAAAATCCACCCGGGAGGGCTTCGGACTAACGGTCACCGAAGCCATGTGGAAAGGAAAGCCGGTGATCGGCGGAGCCGCCGGGGGGATTGTTCTCCAATTGCAGGATTACAACACCGGTTTTCTGGTCCATTCCCCGGAAGGCTGCGCTTTTCGTATCCGTTATCTTTTGCATCGTCCGGAAATGGCCCGGCGCATGGGCCAGATCGCCCGGGAATTCGTCCGCCAGCACTTTCTCATAACCCGGCATATCCGGGACTACCTGACCCTGGTGACCCTCTTGGAAAATCCACCCAGTCGGATCATTGAATTATAGATGACCTTTCACATCCTTTTCCGCGCAGAAGATATAATGAACCTGGTGGCCAAGGAATATACGGCCTGCCAGGTAAGTAACGATGGCGCTTTGGTCCTATCTAAACCTCCTGAAATCTCTTTGGGTGCTTAGGCAAAGTTATTGCACCTCTAACCCCCTCACCCGGAACAGCTGAAGTTGCCTTTCTATCTTTGGACCCGAGAAGCTGTAGCCAAATTGATTCAGCGCAAGTTTGGCCTTCGGGTGTCATTATCAACCTCCGGTCGATATTTAAAGCGCTGGGGTTTTACTCCACAAAAACCTGTGCGCCGGGCACTGGAGCAGAACTCCCAGGAGGTTAGCAACTGGCTGGAAGTGGAATATCCCGCCATTCAACAGCAAGCCCAAAGTGAAAAGGCGCCCCTGTTCCAGAATTTCCTGCGAGCCCTGGCCGCCAGGAGCGCCCAACTCCTTAACCTGGCCGAATTGGCCAGGGACCTCGGGGTCGCTCTCAATACCGCCAAGGCTTGGCTGACGGTATTGGAAGCTACCTTCCAGGTAATCATCCTGCGTCCATACTTCGCCAATGTGGGAAAGCGCCTGGTCAAGTCACCCAAGGTCTATTTTTCAGACGTGGGCATCCTTTGCCACCTGGCCGGCCTCAGAGACCCGGAACATGCCGCCACCGGGCCCATGGGCGGGGCCATCTTCAAAACCGGGGTGCTTATGGAGATCATCAAGACCATAGTCCACCGGGGCCAGGAACCCCAGGTGTACTTTTGGCGCACTGCGGCCGGCGCTGAAGTGGATATTGTGGTGGCAGCAGGCGGCCGCTTAATCCCTCTGGAGGTTAAACTCTATGCAACCCCTCGACCGGCCATGGCACGTCACCTTACGGCCTTCCAGAAAGACCTGCAAGACCATTCCGCCCCCGGGTACGTCATTCATCCCGGCGAAGTCCGGCTGCCTTTAGCGCCGGAGGTGAAAGCACTTCCTTTTGGTGATCTTTAATAGAATAGAGGGTTTAAATATCAAAGATTTATCTAACAAACTTTCCTCTTTAATGATGTGATTCATTCGCAGATGAGGATCATACCCGCAATTTTCTCCACTTCACTGATAAGTCTCCAGGATGGCAAGAAATCAACACCCTCCATTCATTGAAAGATGCTGCTTCATCAGCCCACAGGAAACGATTCCCAAACTTTACTCTTTTCTTGGTTAGTAGGTGCTAAAAAATACTAAAATTTTCTTGGCCACGTCGTGACGAAGGAAGTGGATAATCATTACTGGTGCGGCTTAGAGGCATGAACACCCGGAAATTTATTTTTTAGGGATGAATTCCGATATACTGGTAAAGAAATATCGCCAGTTAAACTGATCAGCGACATTTTCACCGTCCAAACAGTCCAAAACGGCAATTCTCGTTACCCCGCCAAAGGTTAGCATTATTGCAGATCCATTTTTTTGCCATCCTGTGCGGCTCGAAGAATATAGGTATTTGAAACACCTGGATTCTTCGCTTCGCCAAGGATGACTTTTGGGGCTAATTTTAAAGGGTTTGCAACAGCTTCTAGTTTCCAACCTTTAACCGGTCAACAGCATATTTTCATTAGCAAAAACCGGTTTTCATAATAATTGAATAAAATTATTGGAGAGTAATGATGAACCATTCATCTCCGCATTCTCCATTAGTTAAAAGGACTTATAGACTTTTCCTCATCTCCTCCTTAATCTTCCTGCTGCAAATAGTCTTACCCCTGTTTGCTGCCAACGCCGAAGCCAGCCCGGGGTATCCCAAAGGATACTCGCTAAAAGCCTTAGACCTTTCCAGGAACCTCAACTTCGAAGATCTGATGGCTGCCGGGCAATTGGATGGACCGCTTTACCCCACCCATGATCTGAGCTATCCAATGGTCAATGCCTCTTTCGGCGAAGCCATGCAGGCCGCCTCCGGCCTGACCCTGATTTATGAGTATAATAACCTGGACCAGGTGACCCGTATCACTTACCCGGACAATAAATACAAGAGCTACCAGTATTCCTCCTGTTGTCCTTTCAAGATAGACAGCATCACGGAGCGTTCGGGCCGGACCACCTTTTATGCCTATGACCAGGCCAACCGGCTGACCGCGGTGACCGACCCCGCGGGCGGGGTCACCGCCTTTACTTACGATGCCAACGGCAACCGGGCCAGCATCACTGACCCCAAGGGAAACATCACCAGGTTCGATTACGACGCCAATAACAACCTGATTAAAAAGACCTACGCGGACGGCACCTTCGACTCCTTCAGTTACGATGCTAATAATCCTTCCAATAACCTGTTGGCCCGGACCAATGCCCGGGGCATCAAGACTAATTATCTTTATTCTGACCTCGGGAAACTTGCCCGGTTTTGGGATGAAGGTGGGACCGCGACCTACTATTTTTATGATAATTTCGGCCGGGAGACATCTGCTTATTCCACCGATTATTGGTATCTCGACCGCACTTACGATGCCAATTCCCAGCTATTGACCCTTACTCTGAGAAACCACCCAGAGACCCGGGTCGCTTATCAATACGATGCCCTGGGCCGCAGGACCCTCATGACCCGGGGCAGTGGCCAGCCCGTGGCCTATGCCTATGACCACCTGAACCGGCTCACCCGCGTCACCGCCGGGGATCAGGTTTATATTTACGGCTATGCCGGGGCCAGCCCCCTGGTCCGGACCCTCACCCGGCCCAACGGCGCGGTGACCACCTATGACTATGACATCCTCAACCGCCTGACGCAGATGACCACCAGGATTTGGGACACGGTGGTCTGCAGTTACGCCTATTCCTATAACGATCAGGACTTGCGGGCCGGCGAAACCGCCACCGAGCCCGCCTCGCCCCCGCCCTATGTCAGCAGCCTCACAAACTACGAATACAACAACGTCAATGCCCTCACCCGCATTACCAACTCCGGGGTGACGGACCTGGTCTATGACGCCTCCGGGAACCTGACCAACGGCTACACTCCCCAAGGTTACCCCTTTACCGCGGTTTATGACGGCAGCAACCGCCTCACCACCTTCAGCTATACGGTGGGCAGCGATGTCTATCGAACCGGTTATAACTACGTCGGCAATCTTCTGGTACAGAAAATCGTTTCTTTGAATGGCCAAGCTACCGATTGGAAACGCTACCTGTACGACGGCTTCCAGATCATGCAGGAACAGGACCGGAACTTTAACATCATCAGCGAATACACCTGGGGCCAGGGCCTGCCGGGGGGCATCGGCGGCCTGCTGGACCTCTACCAGGGCGCGGTCCATTTCTCTTATCTCTATGACGGCAAGGGGAACGTCACCGCCCTCCTGGACCCCAACGGCAACGTGGCCGCCACCTACCAATACGACCCATTTGGAGCACCTCGCGTTCCTGCCAATTCAATTAAACAGCCATTTCAGTTCTCCACTAAGCCTTATGATGAAAAGACTGGATTATGTTATTATGGTTATCGTTTTTATGTACCAGCATTGGGAAGGTGGCTGACGAGGGACCCGCTGGGAGAAGAAAGCGGAATTAATTTATATAGATTTGCTGTGAATAATCCATTGAATATGATTGATCCTAATGGTTTAACCCCAACAACTATGAATAATTTAAATCCTCTTCAACCTCCTCCAAAAGGTTGGTTAGCTCCTACTGCTGATGTTACACCAAGAGATATTTGTTACGCAAATCCATTCCCCCCACAACAACCTCCAACAAGACCGGCTCAGTTCCCTTTTCTTCCTCCGGTACCCGGTCCCTCTCTGCCTAATCCTCCTGGTTTTCCTCCAGAACCTATCGGTCCTTCCGGAGGCGCCGGATGGTAATGATTTTTAATAATAGAATTAAGAATATCATCATAATACTGGAAGGATTTGCCTGCCTAATAGTAGCTCATCTAATGCTTTGGCTATTAATAAATCCAATGTTATATAAATTATCATCCAGCATTCCACAAATAACAAAAGAGATATTGTCTTCATCTGCATTTTCTCCTATTATAGCAATAATTTATTGCTATAATAGAACAAAGAGACTTCCTGTAGCCAGTCCTCATTTAAAAGATTTGGTTATGACCATTATTGTAGGAATCATTCTATCATGGCTTACATTTTTTTTAAATATGATCACTTCTGATAAGAAAATACCTTTCGCACAAAGTATACTTGATGTGCCCACGCCTTTTTTATATCTAAATATATTTTTGGTTGTATTATGGGGGCCTACATTAGAAGAAGTTCTGTTTAGAGGTTATTTTTTTGGAATAATACGTGAGGATTGGGGCGATATATTTGCTTTTATATTGTCTTCTTTATTATTTATTATCCCACATGGAATTTGGGGGACATTTGATATAAACCTTTTTTTTATTTTTTTGTATTCTGCCATATTCACAGTAGTTTATTCAAAAAGTGGCATAGTTGCCTCCATAACAGTTCATTCTCTCGTCAATGCATTCCTTTTATTAGCGAATACATAAGTCATTATAGACAAAACAAATATACGCATATGAAGCCGCGGGCAACCTCACCGCCTGGCAGTTACAGACTTTTACTCCGCCAGCAGCTTCGGGAGGTACCTTTATCCTGACCGGATAGAAGGGAGAAATGTCTGATAACGATAGTAGGGTTTAATTGGATCGGCCAAATTCATTATATTTGAGGTATCTTTCCTAAAAGGATGATGCTAATGAAAAACCTGTCTTTAAGAAAAATCGTCTTGGCAGTCTGTTTTTGCCTCCTCCTTGCGGCTCCAGGGCTGGCTGGCACCGCCCAATACACTTACGACACCCTGAACCGTCTTACCCAGGTGCAGTACGATGACGGCACCATTATCCAGTACGCTTACGACGCCGCGGGCAACCGCACCGCCCGGCAGGTGATTGCCAGTACCCCCACCTCCGGTGACCCGGTCGCCGATCCGGGCTCGAACCAGACCATCCTGATCAGCGGCTCCACCGTCTATCTCAACGGTTCCGGCAGCTACGACCCCTTGGGTTTGGACCTTACCTACCTCTGGACCATTGTCTCCATGCCGCCGGGCAGCCACGCCGCCTTGCTCGACCCCACCTCCGCCACCCCCACCTTCGTTGCCGACGTCTACGGCGATTACGTCATCCAACTGGTGGTGCGGGACTCCCAGGGCGTCAGCCAGGCCGTGACCATGACGGTGAGCCTGCGCGATGTCCCCCCGGTGGCCGACGCCGGCCCGGACCGGGTCATCTGCAGGATCGGCGCCGTGGTGACCCTGGACGGCACCAAGAGCCACGATGCCAACGGCCAGGCCATCAGCTCCTACCAGTGGACCCTGACTGCCAAGCCAACCGGCAGCGCCGCCGCGCTCAGCAACCCGGCCTCCCCCAACCCCACCTTTATCGCCGACACCCGCGGCCTCTATACCGCCCAACTGGTAGTCAGCGATAATGGCTTGAGCAGCACCCCGGCTCTCGTCAAGATTCGCCTGACCAGCCCCATAACCCCGGTGGCCTACTTGCTGCTACTGGATTGAGGAGTGATGAAGGAACAACTTTAGCCTTTTTTAAAGGAACACGAAATTCTTAAGACTAGGAGAAGGGTCGAGCCTATAATCTCGCATTATCGGGCGAGACCATTCCCTGATCCCGCCCGACAAGCATTATCCATAAAGATTCTCAATCCATCGCACCGCTTCCACATCGCTGACCTTCCCCAGGTATCTTTGGGTGGTGGAGAGGTTGGCGTGCCTCAAGATGACCTTGCTGACTATCTCCACCGGAACCCCAGAGCGGGAGGCATATGTGGCTGCGTGGCGCCTCAGGTCATGGGGCCGCAAGTGGACCCCGACCAAGGTGCCGGCCTTCCTGACCATGACCCGAGCCGCGGTATAGGAGATGCGGAAAATCCTTTGATCACCATCTATGGCCCTGCCTTTGATGTAATCCTTCAACCTATCGGCCAGCTTTTTCGGGATGAAGACCACCTCTGACAATTTGCCGCTTTTGGGATTTCTGATGGTGAGCTTTTGATCCTCCACATCTTTGGCAGCAAGGTGCAAAACCTCGCCCACCCGCATGCCGCCCCGGGCCATGAGTTCCAGGATCAAACGGTTTCTAACTTTAGTGGTGCGGAAGATAATCTCATCGATGGTCTCTTTCTCATGGATTGCTGGTGGCCAACCAGCAATGGGAGGAGCCACTGGTAAGGCACGGCCATGTAAATACGGCTGATCATTAGGAGCCTTATGAGCCGAGAGGTTCATGTACGAATCTGTGAGGGCGTGGGGGTGAGATTCCCCCACGCTACTCGACTCCTGCAATTTGTCATTCCTTGGCGCCGCAGATATTTCTTCCCTTAAGTGCCACCAGCGCCTGGCAGGCTTCCTTCAGAACATTATTCTGAAACTCCATCTTGATCGGTATTGGGGGTTCTATTTCTAAAAACTCAGTCACGTCTGGCCTGCTGACGTTGGCCACTTTCTTAATCTCTTTCTCCTGCCGGGTTTGTCTGGCATAATTAATTAATGAGCTTGCTTATTCACTTCCTGTTACCTGCAATCGGCAGAATGCCTGGGAGGAACTTCTGATGGCGGCTGAAGATCTCTCAGGGGAGATCAAGGTTTCCAATCTTAAGCGAAATTATCTCCTTCATATTCCCCGCGCCTATGATTCCAGCCAGCCGCTGCCCCTGGTTTTAGCTTTCCATGGCCGCTTGGGGACTGCAAAAAAAATGGCGAAACTCACCAACCTGTCAGACCTGGCGGAGGAGCAGAAATTTATCGTGGCGTATCCCAATGGTATTGGTCGTTCCTGGAACGCCGGTCATGGGACCGGGAAGGCTGAGGCCATGGGGGTGGATGATGTAAGGTTCACCGCCAGGCTGATTGATACACTCAGTCAGACGCTCAACATCGATCGCCAACGGGTATATGCAACCGGCTTTTCGAATGGGGCGACATTTGTCCACCGCCTGGCGTGTGAACTCTCTGAAAAAATTGCTGCCATTGCCGCAGTGGCAGGAACCATTGCCCCCCAAATAAGAGGCAAATGCAACCCCCAAAAACCTGTGGCCGTGCTCCAAATCCATGGCACCGCAGATCCGATTGTCCCCTGGGCAGGGGGAGTCACAGGAGGGGGAGGATTCGTAGAATCGGTGCCGGCAACGGTCGCGGGTTGGGCAGCATCGCACAGGTGCGCCGCGACGCCGGAAGTGATGGCTCTGGGTGACGGGGTGATCTGCGAATCCTACGGTTCCTGCATCCAAGGGACAATGGTTATGCTTTATCGGGTAGAAGGAGGAGGACACACTTGGCCGGGCGGGTATCAATTTTTGCCCAAAAAAGTCATTGGCGCAACTATTCGTTCCTGGAGCGCCAGTCAGGCGATATGGAATTTTTTCATGACGCATCCTTTGCATGAGCCCGGCGAGGTCGAGTCTGCATAAAACGACTTGGCCTTGCCAGGAATCGTCACACCTTCTGGCAGGCTGGTTCAAAAGACGGGGGCCCATGGGATTTATCTTTATTTATCCGGAAATATCCTAAACTTGGCGGTGCCATCGCGTTCAATCTGAGCCACCAGTCCATACTCCCATTCTAAATACCCGCGCTTGGCCTGTTCAGGGGCATCCGGGTGCATATAGGGCATATACCACATATCATGTAACTCGCTGATGGCTTTCTCCATACCCTTCGAGGTCGGGAGCCCGGCTTTGATCCAGACCGTCGTCCCGCCATCCAGAACAAAAATTTCAGGCTCGAATTTCTGCTCCTTCAAATCTCTTGCCGTCAGGTGAGCCAAAGTGCCATCCTCAGATGTCAAAATAAGCGTCTTGATCTGCCCAACTTTTGACAGGTCCTTTCCCAACCTCGCGCGTATGCCCCACCAGGCCCCTGGGATATGGTTTTCCTGGAAGGATGCGCTGGACGCTACGTCCACCAGGGCCACTTCTTGCTTTTCCAATCGTTTCCTCAGCTCTGCAATGGTCATGATGTTCCCTTTCTCAAAACCAAGCACGCTTCTCTTGTAGGGGATCTGAGTCAAAGGCAGGCGGGAGATCCCGTTTTCCAGCACGTAAACCTCGTCCCAACCCATCTGCACCAGCCAGGAGGCGGTCATAGTGGCCCGGACCTCCGTGTCATCCAGGAGCACGATGCGGGCGTTGAAAACACCGATATACTCATCGGTCGCCTGGACCAACTGTCCTCCCTGGACATTGCGCGATCCCTCCAGGTGTCCGGCGGCAAATTCTTCCGGAAGCCGCACATCAATGACATAAAGAGTTCTGGAGCGGCTTTCCGCCATCCACCTCTTCAAGATGTCATAAGTTATCTTTCTCACTCCGAAACGCTTAGCTACTCTGGCGGCGGCTTCTTGGGCCCGGGCGAGCCCGGCGGGAGAGGGCGAGGGTGCAGAGCGGGTCTGTCCGTATTCCAATTCAAATCCGGCGAGCTGCCAGCCCATGGTACCGTTTTCCAGCGCCACGACGGGGTTGGGGATGCCGGCGTTGACCAGCGATTGGGTGCCGATGATGCTCCGGGTGCGCCCCGCGCAATGTACTACCACCAGGGCCTGCGGATCGGTTACGGCGTCGTGCACCCGATAAACCAAATCGGCGCCTGGCGCGTTGACGCTCCCCGGGATGGTCATGCGCCGGTATTCGCTCTCTGGCCGGCAATCAAGAATAACCTGGTTTTCATGGTGTTCTATCTTTTGGCGCTCTTCTGGAGCGGTTATATAAGGAGTATGATATTTCTCGGCAATCCACTCGCCGAAGGCTTTGCTGTATGAACCGACCCCGGAGAACAGCTCGAAGCCGGCCTCGCGCCATCCTGAAATGCCGCCGTCAAGGATGGCGACATCGCTGTAGCCCAACTGCTGTAAGCGCACCGCCGCTCTCTCAGCCAAGCGATATCTGTCTGCCGGACCTTCGTCGACGAGAATTATCCTGGTGGCCATCCTGGGCACGAGTTCGCCGATCATGAGTTCCATCCGACTTAAGGGCACACAGGAAGACAGCAGCAAATGTTCTTGGGAAAAAGGGTGGCGCTCCCTGACATCCAATAGTGCAAACTCGGTATCGCCTTTCAGTATCTCTCTAAGCTGAGGCGCAGTTATCAGTCGCATGTTTTTCACCCCGCAAAATTAGATATTTGCGGCTCCCGAGGGACCAGCAGTTATCGGGCAATTTACTCACTCCGGCAACGGCAAGCTCACTCCAGGGCCGCCTTGCCCATAAGAAAAAGGCCTATGGCAAAGAGCATGATAGTGATTGCCTTTTTGTAAGTTTCAGAGGCGGTTTTCGTATAACAAAAAGACCCGCTCAATGCTCCTAAAGCCAGAAAGGGGAGAGACGCGAAAACCATCGTCACTACCTTAGCCGTGACCAGACCGCTGAAAGTCTGAAATATGACCGCACCCAGGTGGGCGATGAAGAAAAAGCCTACCAGGGTGGCTTTCATCTCATCCTTATCCCAGGATTGCAACGCGGTATAGATAATGATAGGGGGGCCATTCGTGCCCAGACTGCCACCGAGGCAACCCGAACAAAATCCTGCCAGATAGGCCCACCCGGAATGGATGCACCGGTCGTCCATCCTGGTATAGCGGGAATAAAAGGGAAAACTGATGAGCACCGCTCCCAGCAGAAGTTCCAACTTCCATGGGGCCACGGCCTTTAAGAAATAAACCCCCAGGGGGATGCCGAGGAATGAGGCGAGCAGCAAAGGGATAATCTTCGGCCACTGCAAGTGGCGGCGCAGTTGGACAATGAGTATCAGGTTGATACAGCAGGACATGAGGTTTACCAGCGGTACTACAGTTTTGATGGGGAGCAAGAAGGCCAGGCACGGCAGGGAGACCAGCACCGCACCAAAGCCGGAAAAGCCCTGGGTAAAACCGGCGAAGGCGATGATCAGGCCGACCAGGAAATAATTGTTTAAGTGATTTAGAAGCATACGACAAAAAACTTGTTTCCGGCTTTTGCCCCTTTGATTAGAGGTTGGCTAAGGCCTCCCCAAGCTTGTGGCCGACTTGGACCATTTCCTCGCCCTGATATTTTTTCTTTTCCTGGGGAATAAGGTGCAAACCGTCGCCGAGATAACGGGGGATTACGTGGATATGGGCATGAAACACTATCTGCCCCGCGGCGGCAAAATTATTCATCCCTAAATTGAATCCCTGGGCCTTAAGGACCTGCAACAAAGCCTGAGCCACCTTGCGGCTCACTTGATCCATTTCCAGCCACAGATCATCGGGAAGATCCAGGAAATTTTCATAATGTGATTTCGGGATGATCAGGGTATGCCCCAAATGCACCGGAACCACATCTAAAAATGCCAACACCCGCTCCGTTTCCCATACGCGCACCGCAGATGCCTGTCCTGCCGCAATCTGACAAAAGATACAATTATTTTTGGACATTATATTCTCCCGGCCCTGAGACTTTGGCACCAGATGACCAAGGTCGAGACTCACCTCCAAAATTTCTGACTGCTAGGCCACCCAACGCACAAATTTCGCCAATGGCTCCCGGTCAGTGCGGAAAGCGTTGGCCGGGGCTAGGGGGTCGGGATACCCTAAGGCAATGCCCACCGCGACTTTGTGGGATGCGGGGAGATTGAGGTGTTTCCGCACCAAGTCGGGATAGCGGGCCAACTGGGCTTCGATGCAGGTCCCCAGACCCAGGGCGTGCGCTCCCAGGCAGATGCTGTAAGTGAAAGCCCCCAGGTCAAACATGGTGTAAGGTTCGCCCAGTTCGGCATTGAAAATGACATAGATGATGACCGGCGCCCCGAAGGCTCCGGTCATCTTTACCATGTGGGCCCAACGGCTCGCCTTGTCATCCCGGGCGATCCCCATGGTTCCAAACAGGCCGGCGGCACAGGCCGTGTAGCGGGCTTTGTAATCATCAGGAAAGGTTTGGAGCATGGGCACATCGGGATTGGGAGGCACTTTCCCTGCAAATGCGGCCACCAATTCCTGGGTGAGCTGCTTCACCTTTTCTCCCTCCACCACCACCAGTTCCCAGGGTTGGGTATTCCCCCAGGAAGGAGACCAGCGAGCGGCATCCAGTACCATTATTATCAGGTCCCTGGGTAACGGCTGGCCGATAAATGCCCGTATGCTTCTTCTAGTAGTCAAGCCATCTAAAAGTTCCATGGGCCCTCCCGGTTTCTTAAAATAAATTAAAAAAACTGCGCCTGCTCCAGCTACGTGAGATTGCTCATTGGTGTGGGGCGCATGCCGAATCCCCATGTACCGGGGATCTGGCTATAGGTAAGACATTATCATGGAAGGCTTTGTCAAAATCCTTCCAGACCGGTTCGTATCCTGCCCGGCGAATAGCTTCCGTCACCTCTGCCGGGGTGCGGTTGTCAACCGTGGCGAATTGTTCCAGGATGTTGGCGCGGTCTTGGGAATAGCCACCCGGACGCGTGGAGGAGCCTGCACTTATCATGGTTACCCCCAGCGGGATCAAGCCATTGCGTAAATCAGCCGGTTCCCGGGTGGACAGGTTGATGCCGGCTTCGGGCAAGAAAAGGCGGGTCGCCAGCATTAATTGGACGAACTCCCGGTCGGTCAGAAGGTGCGGCACCGTGAAGCGCGGGGTGGAAACCTTCAGTCGG
Organism: Deltaproteobacteria bacterium; assembly: GCA_021813445.1. Lineage (GTDB taxonomy): Bacteria > Desulfobacterota > Desulfobaccia > Desulfobaccales > 0-14-0-80-60-11 > SURF-52. Next base: position 49,831 of record JAKAKP010000133.1, on the reverse strand, counting down.
GGAAAGGAAACCGAGATGGCGCTTTGCCAGCATTCCCTTTGCAGGTATCTGGCGTGCAAGGCCGTCCAAAACCCATCGACCTGCCAATCATAGAGGCCCAAAAGGGCGCCAATGCCAAGCCGGCGGGCGCCGGCGCGGCCCGCCCGTTCAATGGCTCCCAGGCGATACTCGTAGTCTCTCTTCCTCCCGCACAAATGCACCCGGGAGTAAGTGTCGCGGTGATAAGTTTCCATATAGAGGGTCACCCCTTCCAGGCCCGCAGCCACCAATTGCCGGTAGTCCTCCTGGTCCAGGGCATAGACTTCCACTGAAACCGAGGAGAAGTACTCCCGGGCTAGGTCCACCGCCTCAACCAAGTATCGCGGCGGTGCAATATGGGGGGCGTCACCGGTGAGCAGCAGGATATTTTGAAAGCCGTATTCCGCAAGCAGCCTGCACTCGGTGTGGATCTCGGCCGGCTTCAGAGTGAGCCTCAGGCCCGGGCTCCCGGACCGCTTGGCATAACCGCAATAGATGCAGTCGGACGTACAGACATTGGAGAGGTAAATCGGGGCATACAGGCCGATTACCCGTCCGAAATAACGCCGGGTTTGGCTCAGAGCCGCCTGGGCCATTTCTTCGAGGCGGGAGCTCGCGGCGGGCGATAGTAGAGCCGCCAGGTCTTCGCCTGTCAGCCGCTCGCGGGTCAGGGCGCGGGTGACATCCTCAAAGGTCGCTTGCTGGATCAGGTTTCGTATGCGGCCTTCAGGCCATAATTCCAGTCGTTGGGAAAAAGACAAAATATTCTCTCCATAAAGCTATTTCAGAAAGCCGGTCAGGGGCGAGGACGCGGCGGCGACATGCCGTAGAGGTCCTAACCCGGCAAGATAAGCTTTGCGTCCGGCTTCGACCCCCAAGGCGAAAGCCGCGGCCATCTTAGCCGGGTCGGCGGCATCGGCCAGGGCGGTATTCACCAGCACCGCGTCGGCTCCCAGTTCCATGGCCTCGGCCGCGTGGGAGGGCGCGCCCAGGCCGGCATCAACCACTACCGGGACTTTCGCCTGCTCAATGATAATCTGTATCAGGTCCCGGGTTCGCAGACCGCGGTTGCTGCCAATGGGCGCCCCCAAAGGCATAACCGTGGCGGCGCCAAGTTCTTCCAGGCGCTTGGCCAGGATGGGATCAGGCTGAATATAGGGCAGGACCACAAACCCTTCCTGGAGCATCTTCGCGGCGGCCTTGAGGGTCTCCAGGGGGTCAGGCAGGAGATAGCGCGGCTCAGGGGTAAGCTCCAGTTTCACCCAGGGTTCAAGCCCCATGGCCCGGGCCATCCTGGCCAGGCGCACGGCTTCCTCGGCATTGCGGGCTCCAGAGGTATTTGGCAAAATGAGATGCTGCGCGGGGTCCAGCACCGATAAGATGCTGTCATTGCCCCATTTTCCCAGGTCGACGCGGCGCAAAGCCACCGTTACTATTGCGGCTCCGGAATTTTGCAGCACCGCGTGCAACACTTTTGCTGTGGAAAATTTCCCCGTGCCCACCATCAGACGGGAACCAAATCGCCGCCCGGCGATGATCAACGGATCATCCCGCCCTTCATCTTGCCCGGCTGGAAAATGCTTCTTCACAGGTGCATTCGGGGACATCGACGCTCTTTTATCTCCATGAATAACCGTTTTGCCGGGATTGGCACAAGATCACTTACAAAAAGTGGAGGTAAGCCTTGGAGGTGGCCCAGGCCGCGGAGCACGAATGATCTGTGGATAGTTTGCCGCCATGGTTAATCCTTAGATAATTATACAAAAATAAACTTTTAAACCCTAATTCAGGCGGAGTCGGTTTTGTAAGCGCAGAGTTCCCCGCACATGGTGCACGTTTCCTGATCCACCCGGCAGGTGCGGCCGCGTATTTCCCGGGCCAGGGCGGGGTCCAGGGCCATCCTTATCTGCTCACCCCAGGCGCACTTTTTTCTGGCGCGGCTCATTTCCTCATCCCATTGCCAGGCGCCGGGCTGACGGCGCGCCAGGTCAGCCGCATGGGCGGCGATGCGGGCTGCGAGGACCCCCAGCCGCACGTCTTGCTCATCCGGCAGGCCCAGATGCTCCGAAGGGGTGACATAGCAGAGAAAGTCCGCCCCCGCGGCCGCGGCGATGGCCCCGCCGATGGCCGCGGTGATGTGGTCCAATCCGGGGGCAATATCCGTCACCAATGGCCCCAAGACATAAAACGGCGCCCCGGCGCAGATGCTTTTCTGCAATTGCACCTGGGCCGGAATCTGATCCATGGGGACATGGCCGGGACCTTCGATGATCACCTGCACCCCCGCTCTTCTGGCCCGGCGCGCCAAATCGCCCAGGGTCATCAATTCCTTTAATTGGGCCGCATCCAGGGCGTCAGCCAGGGCCCCGGGTCTGAGCCCATCTCCGAGACTCAGGACCAGGCCATAGTGCTGGCAGATTGCCAGGACTTCGTCAAAGCGCTCAAAAAGGGGGTTTTCCTTATTATTGACCCGCATCCAGCGGGCCAGGAAGCTGCCGCCCCGGCTGACAATGCCGCAGACCCGGGGTCTTTGAGCCAGGTGCTCCAGCGCCGACATGGTGACGCCGCAATGCACGGTAACGAAGCTGATGCCGTCCTCTCCATGGAGCCGGATGGCGTCGAGCATCTCCTCGGGCTGCATTTTTTCGGTTTTGCTTCTTCTCCCGGCCTCCACCATCGCTTCGTAGATCGGCACGGACCCGACCGGCACCGGAGAATTCTCCAGGAATTTGCGCCTTATGGAGCGGAGATTGCCTCCGGTGGACAGGTCCATGATCGTATCCGCACCTGCCTTAACCGCGGCCTGGAGTTTGCGGATTTCCACCTCTTCGTCGTGTATGTCGCCCGAAGTCCCCAGATTGGCGTTAACTTTGACGCGCAGATTTTCACCCACCCCAATGGCTTTGCCCCCAGGAGAAGCCTTGAGGATCGCAACTTTCCCGAGATCAAAATTGCTCCTCAAGATTTCTTCATCAACCCACTCCTCCGCGGCTATCTGGCGAAAAAGATTATCCATTATATTCTCTTATAATTAGCGCCGATGGCCTGAAGTTTCAGGCCATCGGCGGGTTGTCGAGGCTCAGGTGCCCCATGTTATGAGGCCTTGCTTTCCAGGACCTCTTTCGGGGGGATGAAAGGCCGATCGGGCCGCATGAAAATGGTCAGGAGGGCGCCCACGACACAAATCCCCACTGTAACCCAGAAAGAGACGTAAAAGCTCTTAAAGCGATCGATCACCCAGCCGAAGACGATGGGGGACACCACTCCGGCGATGGCGAACCCGGAATTCATGATGCCGCCGCCGATACCGGCGTATTCATGGGTGATGTCCATGGGGACGGCCCAGATGGGTCCACACACGGCCTCAGAGCAGAAGAAGGTGGCAAAAAGCAAAAAGGTAACCAGGGCCATATTATTGGTAAACATGGTGGCTGCCAGGAAACCGCCGGAAAGCACCAGGCAGACGGCGATGAAGGCATTGCGGGCAATGAGTTTGTTGCCGGTTTTTTCCAGCAGCCAGTCGGAGGCAACTCCACCCAGGGTATCGCCGATAACGCCGCCGATGAGGGTGATGGCCGTATTCATGGCCGAAGATTTTATGTTCAGATGAAAGCGGGTCATGAAATAAAGGGGAATCCAGGAAATAAAGACCCAGAGCATCCAACCATAGGCAAAATCCACCAGGGTCACCGGAAAGATGCGTTTGATCAAAGGCCACCAGGGAGTGCGGGCATGGCGGACCCCGGCGGTGGGAGGAACTAATTCAGCCACTTCGGCTTCGGTGATATGGGGATGGTCCCGGGGATCTTCGTAAAAGTTAAACCACCAGAAGACCATCCAGACCAGGGTTATGAAACCGCAGACGAAAAACGAGAGGCGCCAGCCGGACAGGGCAATGCACCAGGCGACAATGAGAGGCGCTACGGCCCCTCCAAACCGGGCCGCGGCATGAGTTATCCCCTGAATATAGCCATACCGTTTTCCGGAATACCAATGCTTCATCCCCTGGGTCGCCGCGGAAAAGACCGGACCTTCACCGATGCCCACGAACAACCGGGCTGCGAATAAGGTTGCCAACCCGACCGTGAGGCCGCTGAAGAAAGTTGCCACTCCCGCCACCAGGACACAAAGGGCCAGGGAGAGTTTAGCCCCGATTTTATTGGCCGACCAGCCGCCAACCCATTGTCCGACCAGATAAGGCCAGGAAAAGGCCGAGAACGCGAGTCCAAGTTCAACGTGGGTCAGTTTAAAATCCTTGAGTATCGCTTTGGCGGCCATGGAAATGTTTACGCGGTCAAGATACATGAGGAAATATAGAGAGCAGAAAATGATCGTCGTCAGCGCCGAGGTGCTTATCACCCGGCTTCTGGCAACCGCGCCACTACCTGGATCTTGTAGATTGTTAGCCATTGTACCTCCTACACTACAGGCGTAATGTAAAGTTCATCCGAGAAATTCTATTTATTTGCCTGCCAACGAGGTTGACCGAACGCCTCCCGGCCGGGCGCAAAGTTAGGGCGGGACTCGTATCAGCCAGGCGTTCATGTTAAGAGCCTATTCCCACAATTTCCTTCAGTTTGAGCCGCTGGATCTTACCGGAAGGGCCTTTGGGCAATTCTTCCAATTGGACTATCACTTTGGGAGTTTTGTATTTGCCCAAATGCGCCAGGCAATGTTCCCTGAGCTCATCTTCGGTGACCGAGCAACCGGGTCTCGTGGTAAAGCACACCATGATCTCTTCGCCGTAGTTTTTGTCGGGTATGCCCACCGCTGCCGCATCCTGGATCGCGGGATGCTTATAAAAACACTCATCTATTTCCCGGGGGGCGATGTTTTCTCCTCCTTTGATAATGAGTTCCTTCAAGCGCCCGGTAATAAAGACGAAGCCATCCTCGTCCATATATCCCAGGTCTCCCGTATGAAACCAGCCGTCCGGCTCCAGAGCCTCCGCGGTTTTGTCCGGAGCCTTGTAGTATTCCTTCAAAACGTTGTCCCCTCTAATCAGAATTTCCCCGGGAGTCCGGCGGGGCACTTCATTGCCCCGGCGGTCGACGATCTTGGCTTCGCATCCCACCGGCTGGCCGGGGGAGCCGATTTTATGCCGGGCCGGGTCGAGGGGATTGGAGAATACCGGGGCAGCGCATTCTGTCAGGCCCAAGGTTTCCACAATGTGGCATTTAAATTTCTTCTCGAACTCTTTCTGCAAGGAGGGAGGCAGGGGAGCGGAAGCCGACCGGCCGAACCTGATCTGGCTCAGATGGTAACCCTTGCCTTCGATTTCGGTACCGCTCACCAAATAGGAACAGATAGTGGGGACGATGGAGAACCAGGTGCACCGGTATTCCGAAATGAGGGGCCAGAACGCGCCGGCAGAAAAGCGTTCCGGGACCACTACGGAAGAGCCGCTCACCAACGGGGCCATCGCCGAGACGATTTCGGCGTTAATATGATAAAGCGCCAGGGATACCAGCCCCCGGTCCTCTGGCTTCAGGCAGTGAGCCAGGGTGACATTTTCCCCCCCGGCCACCATATTTTTGTGGGTCAAAATGGCTCCCTTGGGGAGTCCGGTGGTGCCGGAGGTATAAAGCAGGAGAGCCGGATCATCCTCCATTACTTCGGGCAATTCATATCCCGAAAGATCTGCGGGCGGAAAGATATCCTCCGCATGTTTATCGATGACCATGACCTTGACCTCTCGGGGCACCTCCTTCAAGGCCTCTTCCAGGCGCTCCCGGTTCAATGCCGTCACGAACACCAGTCTGGTGTCGGAGTGGCCGAGAACGTATTGCAGTTGGCTGGGCTGGGCCAAAAGGTTGAGCGGGGCCACGACCAGGCCGGCATACATGGTTCCGAGAAAAATCTTCATGGTCTGATAGCCGTTGCCCATGAAAAAAGAGACCTTGTCCCCTTTATGCAGGCCCATCTGTAAGAGTTGTTTCCCTAATTTGATGGAAGAATCTTTGAGTTGGGCAAAGGTTAGCTGCCGCTTGGGTTCTGGAGCGAACATGAAAACATTGTCAGGCTGTAACTCGGCCTTTTGATCCACGTGAAATCTTACCGTGCGCATAGGCTTCCGTCCCCTTCCTGATGGAATTAAAAAGCCAGCCTGAGCAGAGATGCTCGGAGACTGGCTTTTGGCACCCTAATAATTGGTCTGACCTGGAAAGGGCCAAGAAGGCTTTCCCAGTGCCTTATTTTTCTCAAGGACGTAGTTTCATCTGCAAAAAATCTTTCCGGTCTAGAAACGTCGGACTTCAAGTTATACTCCAGAAAATCATGGTGAATGCCTCGCACACCGTGTTCGTTTTAGCCGGAATAACCAGAGAAAACTGCCCTCGGGTCCGAGGCCGGTCATCTCCTGCCAATCGAGTTCGGCTAAAAAGAGACCGGTCCCCTGCCCGAGCTTGAAAGTCTTCAAATGGATTTATAGCCGAGTTCAAAGGCCTGCTTATTTTCCTCTTTGAATTTGGGAATGATCGCCAGCAGGCTTTCCAGAAGAACCTCTTTTTTAATGGCCCCCTCTTTTTCCAGAAGCTTGGCTACTGCTCCTAAGACCACCGAATTGCTGAACAGGGGCTTGCCGAAATTGTCCATGGCCAGCTTTTTGGCCGGCAGGGCCTGTTGCGCGCAGGGGAGCGTATCGTCGACCTGGTCCACGAAGTCCGGGTCGTAGATGATCAGGCCATTATCGGGAACGGTGTGCTTGAAGCGGTTATAAGCCGCGGATGACAGGGCTACCAGATAGTCGGGACATTCACACATGGGGCTATCCACCACCTCTTTGGCCAACACCACCTGGCTCCGGACATATCCGCCCCGCATCTCTGTGCCATGGCTCTTCAGCATGGTGACCCGGAGGCCCTGCTTCACGCCGGCTTCGCCCAGGATCTGGCCCAACCGCACCACCCCCTGGCCGCCAAAGCCACTCGCCACCAACTCAATTCTGTCTTTCATAGTGTGCCGGTCCTCCTGATCTTTTCGGTCGCCCCCCAAACCACTTCAGAAAATTCTGCCCGGGAATTGCTGGCGTCGTGCCAGATCCCCGTGGCCCAAATGGTGTTCGGTTTCTCTTGACCCAGGGGGGCAGTGCGTTCTTTAAACCACCGGAAAATTTCCACCGGCACGCGGGATCCGAGATGCTTCATGGCAAAATTGGTGACACAGGGATGGGGCATGTGCACCAGAGAGAAGCCGCGGTTAAGGATGGCCTTCTTAACACTTTCCACCGCCCGGGGGCCGTCCGCCAAGACCACGTGGCGAGCCAGGAAGGTGGCGCCAGCCCCCTTGAGGATATGCATCACATCCATGCCTTCGCTCATCAGGTTGTGCTCGAACATCCCGTAAGGACTGGAATCGGTTTTTACTCCCATGGGGGTGGTGAAACCGAATTGACCGCCGGTGGACTGGTACCCCAGGTTGTCATGCACAATCACCGTGATATCGGCATTGACCCGGGCGGCATGGATCAGGTGCATCAGGCCGATGCCAAAGGCGTCCCCGTCACCAACGCTCAGGACGATCTTCTTTTCAGGCGGCAGGGCGATGCGCAGACCCCGGGCAATGGCGTAAGCCCGGCCGTGCGTGCCCGCAAAACCGTCGCCTTTGAAGGTGGCAAAAGTTTGCCGGCCGGCGCAACCGATGGACGTGCCCCAGATAACATCCGCCGTTTTCAGTCCCAGTTCCTTAAAGGCCTGGATCACTACCTTGTGGTTCATCCCCAAGCCGCAGCCGGAACAGGCGGTGCTGGGGATTTTCCGGGTGCGCAGATATTCTTCGATCAGTTTGCTGGCATATAACTCCATCACCAGGCCTCCCATTCCCAGCCCTTCCGCTGCAGAGGCTGGTCTTTTAAGATCCTGTCAAAGGTTTCCAGAAGGTCTTGATTGGTGGGCAGGTCGCCGCAGATTCCCAGAAAATGGACTTCGGAGTCCTTCGGCACCGTCCGCTGAATCTCCCGCACCAGTTGGCCATCCCAATTAAGCTCCACTGCCAGGTACTTGGTTTTTCTGGTGAAGTGTTCTTCCGGGAAGGGCCACAAATTGATCAGCCGCAAAGACCCAACTTTCATACCCTGGCTGCGGGCCCGGCCCACCGCGGTGTTCACCACCCGGGAGGGGGTGCCGTAGGAGACGACGACCAGATCCGGATCGTCGTCCATGTACTTTTTCTCGTAATGATGATTAAAAAGTTGCCGGTTATTCCGGACCTTAAAAATAAGCCGGTAGGCGTGTTTATGGTGATCTTCCACCTCTTCGATATCATAGCCCTGCTCAGTCGGCGTCCAGTCGGAACAGAGTCCCCCCGTGTTTTTGCCCATCTGCACCGGCGGAATATCCAGAGCATCGGTGGCCGGATAAAAATCGGGGCCGGGGTTGTATTTGCGGGGCCACACCCGTAACCCCATTTCTTTCATTTCCGCCTCGGTTTCGGGTATCGAAATATCCTCCCAGCCATCGGTGATTAACTGGTCTGCCAGGACCGTGACCGGCATGCGCAACCGTTCGGAGAGGTAAAAGGCCTCAACCACCATGCCCATGGCCTCTTGAGCCGAGTTCGGCGCCAGGACGACGCTCTCGAAGTTTCCTACCTGGGTGGGATAACGGGTGTTGTAAAACTCCCCTTGGCCAGGGGCTCCGGTAATCCCGGATACCGGACCTACCCGGCCGGAATTCAAGACCACCAGTGGCATTTCACATCCCAGGGCCCAACCATAAGGGTCAGCATACAGGATGAAGCCCGGGCCGGAGGTCGCAGTCATGGCCTTCATGCCTCCCAACGAAGCGCCGATACACAGGTGCATGGCGGCACATTCGTCTTCTGCCTGCAAATAAACCCCACCTACCTGGGGGAGGCGCAGGCTCATGGATTCGGCCAATTCCGTGGCCGGAGTAATCGGATATCCGGCAAAGAAGCGGCAGCCCGCAAGTATGGCTCCTTCAGCAATGGCAAAATTCCCCGTTTCCAAAAAACGTTTCATATGATTTCTCCTCGGTTTTTAGGAGGCAATGTCTTTCATTACTTCTTTGACATCGATGGCAAAATCAGGGCAGACAAAGTAACATTTGAAGCAGGCCACACAATGATCGGCTGATTTCACCTCCATCGGCCGGTAGCCCTTTTGATTAAAACCGGCGGCAGGGGCAAAGGTGCCGATACCACAAACTTCGGCACAATAGCCGCACTCTTTGCAGTTCTCCTTTTCGAGAACAACTTCGAATTTGCGGGCGTCGCAATTCAAACACCGGGAGGCTTCAGCCTTGATGTTCCGGTCGGTCATGGGAAGTTCCACATGTCCGAAATCCAGGACCCTTTCCCATTCCTTGAGGTGCGGGAGATCATGGCGGGGCTGCACCAGGGGGATGAATTCTTCGAGTTCGACAAAATCCTCCGGCGCGGCCAGGGTTTCGGAGATGTCGCCTTGACCTCCGAGGAATTTGTCGATGGCTTCCGCCGCCTTACGCCCCTGGGCTATGGCGCTGATGATGGAAGCCGGGCCGGTGACTGCATCGCCGCCGGCAAAAATCCCCGGAACGTTGGTGCAGAGGCTCCGTTCACAAGCTATCACCCGGCTGCCGTTCAGCTTCACCTGGGCCTGGGCGGCAAAGTCAAGGGCGCCGGTTTGGCCAATGGCCAGAATGACCGTGCCGGCGTCAATTTTCTCGGTGGTTTCTTCATCATAGGTGGGATTGAATTTCCCGGTCTGGTCAAAGGCCGCAAGACAGCGTTTTACCTTCAGGCCGGCCACCTTATCGGCGCCCAAAATTTTCGCCGGGGCCCACTGATTATGGATGGCAATGCCTTCCTCTTCGGCCAGGGCGATTTCAAAGGGATGGGCCGACATCTCCTCCCGTTTCTCCACGCAGAAGAGGTCGACTTTCTTGGCCCCCAATCTCCGGGCGGTGAGCGCTACATCAATGGCTACGTTGCCGCCCCCGATGACGGCAACCTGGTTCCCGGTGGTGCCGTTAACTCCCTGAGACACATCCCGCAAAAAGTCCAGCCCCCAATAGACCCCGCTTTTCTCGGCTCCCTCCAGGGGGATTTTGGCGGCGGCACTGGCTCCCGCGGCCAGGAACACCGCGTCGTAATCCTTTTTGAGTTCCTCCAGGGTTACATCCTTACCTACCAAGGTGTTGCCTTGGAATTTTATCCCCAGCTCCAGAATGGCATTGATATCTTGATCAAGTCTGGCTTCAGGCAGACGATATTTGGGTATGCCGTAACGCATCGTCCCCCCAGGCTGGGGGAAGGCGTCGATCAGGGTCACCTGATGACCCAGCACAGCCAAATAGTAGCCCGCAGTCAGACCAGCAGGACCGGCGCCGATAATGGCCACCTTTTTGCCCGAAGTTGCAGCTTTTTTCTGCTTGGATCGCCAGCCGTCGCTGCCCTTATCCACGGCCGCGCGCTTTAAGGCCCGGATGGCGATGGGCTCGCCAAACTGCTTATAGGCGCAGGCGTCTTCACAGGGGGCGAAGCAGGCGTCAGCACAGACTGTGGGCAAAGGCAACCGTTCCCTCAGTACGGCTACCGCCTCCTCAAATCGCCCTTCGCGAACCGCCCGGATATAGCGCGGTACGTCCACCCCGGCCGGACAGGCAGCGGCACAGCGAGGCGTGATGAAATCCTTTCTGCTAACCCTAAAGCTCATGAATTATTTCCTCCTCAGAAAATACAGGTGCACAATTTGTTGCCGATGCGCGCAGTCTGGTTGGGGGGACAAAATTCAAGAAGAATGCCAAAGGCGCTAAGCTTATTGGCCGGATGGGAAAATAGAATAACTTATGGATTTTATAGATTATTAATTATTTCTGTAGTGACTGGAGAAGTTGGGCAAACTGGGATTGGCAGAAAAACTGTCAGGAAATAAGGACATGTCAGGAAATCCAGACAAACATCATTTCTTGGAAGGAGCTAAGCTATATTTTTGAAACTTTTCATATAAGACGGACCTTGAAATACCTAGTAATTTAGCGGTCTTAGACATATTGCCCTGAGCGGCTTGAAAGGCATTCAAAAGTAAGGTTTTCTCAAAGTTACTCATTTTTTGAGATAGGGAAGTGTCCGAATTACCGGACATATTTATGGTTAAGTTCGGTTTAAATATTTCCACCGGCAGGTGCTCCAAATTTAATTCATCTTTTTCACACAGGCTCAGGGCTCTCTCGATAATATTTTTCAGCTCTCGGACATTCCCCGGCCAATGATAATGGCCCAAAGCCTCCTGTGTCTCTTTATGCAAGCGACATTCTGGTCTGCCTGCGGCTTTCAAGAAGTGATTAATCAAGAGTGGAATATCTTCCGGTCTCTTGCCCAGGGGAGGAATATTCAAAATCATGGTGTTCAGCCGGTAAAATAAGTCTCGCCGGAACTCTCCCCGTTGAATCATTTCTTGAAGATCACGGTTCGTGGCCGCAATCAGACGGAAATCGATCTCCGAGGATCTTATGCCGCCGACCTTGGTGAGCACCTTATCTTCAATGATTCTTAGGAGTTTGGCCTGTGCAGCCAGGGGCAGTTCTCCGATTTCGTCAAGGTACAGCGTGCCGCCGTGGGCCAGCTCGATGAGACCGGGCTTGCCCCCCTTTTTGGCGCCGGTGAAGGCACCTTCTTCATAACCGAATAGTTCCGATTCCAGCAAATCTTTGGGGACCGTGGCGCAGTTGAGGCAAACAAACGGTCCCAAGTTACGGTTGCTGGCAGCATGTATGGCATGTGCGAATAATTCCTTGCCGGTCCCAGTGGGGCCAAGAATCAAGATGGGCGAATCTGCCCGGGCGTATTTCTGGGCCAGTAGTTTTATTTCTTTAATCTGCTGGCTTTCTCCAATAATGGAATCAAAGTTATACTTAGGAGAAAATATCGTTTCCAGGGCCATCTCGTGATGTTTAACTTTCTTTTCCAACATATTGAGTTTGCGCACGAGATCGGTAAAATCCTTATAATCACGCAGTACCGTCTGTAAAATTACTCCCACGATTTTGCCGTCATATTTAAGAGGAATACGATTAACCAGCAACACCGCCTCGGTTTTCAGAGAACAGCGCTGGCCCAGTTCCGGAATCCCTGTGGCGATGACATGGGAAAGCCTGGAACCGGGGAAATATTCTTTAATATTCTTACCGACCGCTTCCTGGGGGTCTGTCTTGAGCAGCTCCGCATAAACCTTGTTCATGAAAATTATTTGACTATGTTCATTGCAGACGATGATGCCGGAATAGACATTGTCGAGAACAAACCTTAGAAAATTTATGGATTGCAACATTTCTTCCATGTTGTGCGCACCATTCTTTTGTGTCTGATGATGATCTGAGGAAAAACTACTATCCCGGTAGCCTAGGCCATTAACTTTTTTTGGAGAAGTTTTCTTCATTTATAATCCAAAGCAATTTTCTTGCCACAATAATCAATTTTAAATCAATTTTATCAAATTTGCCACCCCACAGGTAATTAAGGCCATTTGACTAGGTAATCCGGCGCTTTTCCTGGCAATTGATTCCTGGTTGGTCCTGAGTCCAATCTTGTAGCCAACCCCGATTGGCACTTTTCTTGAAATGGGTGTCGGCGGTTGCAGACACTCACAGGCACAAACCCAAGAAAGCTCTCTCTGGGATATTGATTTTTGTGGATGGATTGCGCGTGCCAGCTTCCAGAAACAAATCATATTAAAATACACATAGTTAAAGAGGTCTTTCTTTTATCTCCCCGGACAATGAGCCTCGGGATGCAAAAATAATTAAAGCAAGTATTTTTCCAATCGATCTGTTGGTAAAACCTGCGCCGCCGTCGATTTCCTGGAACGGAAAAGCAGGATGATACGCGAAAAAGTGGGGTGATACGCCATGTAAGATCCTAACCATAAAGTTATTAGGCATTTCCGGGAAAAATCTCAACCATTTATGGGAGCAATGCAAAATGAAGAAGGCAACGATACTGGCGTGTATCGGTCTGTTTTTGGTCCTGGGTTACTGCACCAGTTATGCGGCTGAGGCGGGAACCAAGGATGAAGCCGTGGCCATGGTGAAAAAGGCCATCGAATACATGAAGACCAACGGCAATGACAAGGCCTTTGCCGTATTTAGCGACCCGAAAGACAAATTGTTTCATGACCGGGACCTTTACGTGGTCGTTTTCGACATGAATGGCAAGTGCCTGGCCCAAGGTCAGAAAAAGAGCATGGTGGGCAAGGACATGATCGACTTCAAGGACGTGGACGGCAAGGAGTACATGAAAGAACGGATCGCCCTGATGAAGGCCAACAAGACAGCCTGGCAGGACTACAAATTCATGAACCCGGTCTCCAAGAAGATCGAACCCAAAGAGATGTACATCGAGCGGGTTGGTGACCTCATCGTCGGCTGCGGGGTTTATAAAAAATAACCATTAACCCGTGTCGGGGCGGCCTGGAAAAAGGCCGCCCTGATAATGAGGATTAAAGTCCATGAAATCCATGAAATTGAGCTCCAAAATCTTTGGCGGTTTCAGCATTGTGCTCATTCTGGCCCTGATATTGATTGGTATTTCTCTGTACATTATGAGGGGCCTGACCAAAGATGCCCAGGTCTTATCCAACGAGTACATGCCGCAAACCCGGATCGCCAGTGATGTGGAGCGACACGTCCTGAAGGCCATTGCCGAAATGCAGGGATATCTTCTTACCTATGAAGACTCTCACTTAGCACTATCCAGAAAACAATTGGGGCAGGTCAAAAAATATCTTCAGGAAGCCCAAGAACTGACCGCCAAGTATCCTCAACTGCAAACACTTAAAGAGAATGCCGCCAAGGCCGCGGCTAAAATCAAAGAATATGAATCTCTGATCAATGAGACCGAAAAGGTGGCTAAAGAGATCCAAGGGATTCGCAAGAAGCTGGAGGCTGCGGCCCAGGATTTCCTGAAAAACTGCCAGGATTTCCTGGAAGGGCAAGTCGCTGCTTTTAATAATCAATTCAAATCCGGGGCCACCGCGGAGCAACTGGCAGAACGCCTGGAGAAGATCACCAGCATGAATGACGTAGTGGAACTGGGCTACGCCATCCAGCTGGAGACTATGAAAGGCCAGTTGCTTCGGGACCCGAAAATTATTACGGAAGCCGCTAAAAAGTTTCAGGAAGTAGAAAATGAGTTGTCCGCAATTCAAAAGAAGACCAGCAAAGATGAAACCATTTCCCTTTTAGAAGACATCCGCATCGCCGGCGCTGATTATAAAACCCATATGCGGAAGCTTTTAACGTGCTTCCAATCCCTGACGGATCTGGGCCAGAAGCGGACCCTGGCGGGGAATGAAGCCTTGGAAACAGCCAAAGTCGCGGCCAATGCTGGCATCGGCGAAACGGTGAAGAGCGCGGCCAACGTCAACCAGGTATTGACCAACTCCGCCAAGATGCTGATATTCGGCGCGATCATTGGGATCCTGGTCAGCATTCTGATCAGCGTGTTGATTACCACAGGCATTACCAAGCCCATCAATACTTTCATTAAACAGCTTTCCGGAGTTTCCGAACAGGTTGCTGCTTCTTCCGGACAGGTGCTGTCCGCCAGCGAGCAATTGGCTTCCGGTTCCTCCCAGCAGGCCGCGTCCCTGGAAGAGACTTCCTCCTCTTTGGAAGAGATGGCCGCGATGACTAGGCAGAACGCTGAAAATGCTCTCCAAGCCAATTCGCTGATGAACGAGACAAAAGAGGTGGTGGAACTGGCCGGTAAATCCATGGGCGACCTAACCGCATCCATGAAGGAAATCTCCAGTGCCAGTAATGAGACCGCGAAAATCATTAAGACCATCGATGAAATTGCCTTTCAGACCAACTTGCTGGCTTTGAACGCCGCAGTGGAGGCGGCCCGGGCGGGAGAGGCCGGGGCCGGGTTTGCGGTGGTGGCCGACGAGGTAAGAAACTTGGCCATGCGCGCGGCCGAGGCCGCCAAGAATACCGCCAACTTAATTGATTCCACAGTGACCAAGATCAAAGCGGGCTCCACTCTGGTGGAAAAGACCGGAGAGGCCTTCTCGCAGGTAGACGCCAGCACCAACAAGGTCAAGGAACTGGTGGCGGAAATTGCCGCAGCCTCGAACGAGCAGGCCCAGGGGGTGGATCAAATCAACCGGGCCGCCAACGAAATGAACCGGGTGATTCAGGAGGTGGCCGCCAGCGCCGAGGAAAGCGCCGGCGCTTCCCAAGAACTGAAAGCCCAGTCAGGACATATGGAACAAATGATGGTGGAGTTATCGTCCCTGGTGAGGGGCGGCGCTGCGGGGGCCACCTATGGCTTTAATGGCAAAGGGATCGGGCAGTTGCTCCAGGAGAAACTGGCCTCCTGGAGACAGATAGACAGGGGGCTCAGCGAAGAACAGGAGTTTCTCACCCATCTACCGGAGCAGGAAGAAGTCAGCCTGGAGCGTTCTCCCCAAGTAAAATATCCGTCATATCAGGAGAGACCCGTAGGTCACTGAGCCAATAAGCATTGGAGCTAACCTTGCCTGTCTCTAACGGTTATAAAGGATAAACTGGGGTGTTGGCAATTTCCCAATCTATTCCTTGTACAGCAGAGTTCAGGTTAAGATATTGCTTCTATATTCGCCACTTGAAATAAAATAGTTGCTATTCTATATGGTTATCAAACCTGCACTTTTAACCCAGCTAATCCCAAAACTTTTACAGTCCCTGATTGCAGCGCCTGTCGGGGGGGGCGCGCGCCTCCAGAAGTCAGGGGCAGGGTGGGTCATTTTTTCACTGACACAGACTCCCCAGGTGGGTCATTTCTGGATTATCATAATCAGCCATGTTCCCAAAATGAATTTCAGATAGCCCGAAAAAAATCAGTCTCTGATGCCAAGTTGTAATCAAAGAGTTTCTTCTAAAGACAAACCCGCGTCTGCGCTCCGGATTGGCCCAATGCCGGGTCCGCTCCGGCCACAGCTGTCTTTAGCGGCAATGAGGCAGGCTTGATTTCTCTCTGCTCCGGAAGGGAAGCAAGCGGCTGCAAGGGCAAGTCGCAGCCGCCTTGGCGGGAAACCCAGGAAGGTTGGAAACCCCAGGGGTGGGGAGCAAAAGCCGCGGGAGTCTAACAGCCCTTATTCCGACAGGGAGGCCACGGAACCCTTATCCCCGAAGCTCAGTTCCGCGGGGTCCAGGGTTTTGTCGATGTCCAGGAGGATTCTCACCCCCCGGCTGGTCTTGGCCATGCCGAAAATATATTCCGCGCGCAAGTGGCCCTGGACGGCATCGTCGATGTCCGTGCCGTTGATGTAGGAAATATCGGAGACCGCATCGGCGATAATGCCGGCCAGGCCTCGATTCCCCGGCATTTCCGTGATGATGATGCAGGTCTGATGGTCATTTTCGGCATCGGGTAAGCCCAGCTTCAGTCCCAGATCCACCACCGGGATGACCTTGCCCCGCAGGTTGATTACTCCCTTGACGAATTCAGGGGCGTTGGGCACCGCGGTGATGTCCATGAGTTGAATAATTTCCCGGATCTTATCTACCCGCAGGCCGAATTCTTCATGGGCCAGCATGAAATTAAGATATTTTCCTTCCAGTCTCTGGCATCTGGCCTCTTCCAGTTCCATGCTTTTCTGATAAGTAGTGTCCAAAAGAATCCCGGAAATGGATTTTATTTTCCCTACCTCGTCGCAAATTATCTGGCTCAACTCCAAAATCCATTTAACTTCACCGCTTTTGGTAATGATCCGGTACTCTCTCTCGTAAGTTCTATCACCTTTTAAGGCCGCCTTAATGGCCTGCTTGGCGCCCGGTATGTCCTCCGGATGCATGATGCCCGTCCAGGTGACTGCTCCTTCCCCAAATTCTTCCTTGGAATAGCCGGTAAGCTCTTTGATCAGATCGCTGAAGAACTTGATCGAGCCATCAGCATAACCTTCGTAGCGGATATTAAATATTTTGATCCTGTTGAAGTCCATGGTTTGGTCCTATGGTCCTCCCCGGCGGCCGGGCCGGGTCATGGTGAATCCTGGATTGGAGGATTTCCAAAATATACCTTTCTTTCGAGCGTTATCGGTAATTCCCGAATTTTTCTTAAGGCCCCCAGTGGGGGGAAAATTGAAATTTTGCGGAACTGGGTTGAATGAAATCCGTGAAACGGTGGCTGCTCCATGGAGCATCCTCTGCATACGCGTGCGGCTGATAGTAAGATGTTGTTTGAAGGGGCTAGAACCAAGATTTTGCGGCAGGCTTGGCCACCGCGGCTAAGTAACCGAATCAGAACCTTGGTGTCCGGAAAAAATTCCCGAACTTCCTGTTCCCGGAGCAGAGGTCCGTATTTTAGCACACGCTTCCCTAAAAAAGGAAATTCTTCTCAGTTTTTTTAAAGAAAGAAAAAATGACCCAGACCAAAAAGGTCAGGGGAGGAAGGGAGGGCTCAAAGATCACAGGGCCATTTCCAACTTGACCACTTCGGCTGAATCCCGGTGCAGGGCAAAGCCCACCTTTTTGGCCAACTCCAGCATGGGCTGGTTCTCCGCCAAGACATCGCCATAGAGGAACTTCACCTCTTGATCCCGGGCAATGGCGATGACCCGTTCCAGCAATTTCGGCCCCAGACCCTTGCCCTGCCAGGGATCAGCCACGATCACTGCAAATTCTCCGGTTCCCTGGCTGCGGTCGATTGCCAGACGGGTCACCCCCATCATCACTTCCGGGCTCGGGGGCTGGCCGACGGCCATCAATCCCAGCTCCCGGTCGTAATCATTCTGGGTGAAGCGGATCAGCATTTCATGGGTCCAATGCCGGATCAACCTGAAGTAGCGGAAGTAGATGGTGTCGTCCGAGCACTTGTGCAGAAAGTCGGCCACCAGGGGTTCATCCTCCGGTTTCATGGGCCGCAACAGCACCGGAGTGCCGTCCTGCATCAGCCAATGGCTCTCATATTGGTTGGGATAAGGGCAGATGGCCAGGTGGCGGGGCGCCGGCACCTGGCTGGGCTCGATGATGATCCGGGCATCAACGGCCACGATTCTATGGTGCACCAGGATCAGCGGGTTGATATCCAACTCCACGATTTCCGGGAAATCGGTGACCAGTTGGGACAGGCGCACCAGAATCTCCCCGATCTGGTCGAGGTTCGCAGGGGGGATATGGCGATAACCCTGGAGGATACGGTTCACCCTGGTCCTTTCAATCAAACGGCGGGCCAGGTGCAGATTCAACGGCGGCAGATCAATGGCCCAATCTTCCATCACTTCGGTAAAGGCCCCGCCAAAACCGAAGAGGATGAGGGGACCGAAATCCGGATCGCGTTTGCTGCCCAGAAGCAGTTCGCAATCCGGCTCCTTTTCCTGGGACTGCACCGTGACCCCCAAGATGCGGGCCTCGGGCTTCTGGGCCTGGGCTTCCGTAATGATCTGCTCCAACGCAGCCCGGACTTCCTGGTCGTTGTGGAGGTAGAAACGCATTCCTCCCTGGACGTCGGCTTTATGGGTGATGTCCGGGGAATTTATTTTCAGAACCACAGGATAGCCGATGGCTTGGGCCGCTGCCACCGCCTCGGCCGCGGAGGAGGCGGCAGTGGTGGGGTTGACGGGAATGCCGTAAGCCGAAAGGATGGCCTTGGATTCGATTTCCGTGAGAATGCGCTGATTTTGCTCCAGGCATTGGGCGATGAAGGAACGGGCCTGAGAGGTGTTCACCTGCAATTCGTGGGGCAAGCGGGATGGAGTTTCCTGGAGCAGTTCCAGATTCCGGGAATAGGAATACATCTCCATAAAGGTGTCCACTGCGGTTTCCGGAGTCTCGAAAGTGGGAATGCTGGCGTCATTGAGAATCCTGATCCCCTCCAACACCTCCTCGCCGCCCATCCAGACCGCGAAGACCGGTTTGCCATGGCCCCCGGCAGCCCCGGCCACCACCCGGGCGACCTCGGTGGGATCGGTCAGCGCCAGGGGAGAGAGGATGACCACCAGGCCGGCGAATTCCGGGGCCTCCAGGCCGATCTGCACGGCCCGGCCATATCTCTCCGGGCTGGCGTCGCCCAGGATATCCATGGGATTGCCCCGGCTCCAACTGGCCGGTAAAAATTCGTCCAATTTCTGGGAGGTTTCAGGGCTCAGGGCCGGAGGCGCAATCTTCCAGCGGTTGAGGGCATCCGCGGCCATGACGCCGGCGCCGCCGGCATTGGTGATGATCCCCAAAGACCCCTTCACCGGCCGCTGCACCTTCCCCAGGGCTTCGGCGCAGTCGAAGAGCTGGCCGATGGTGTCCACCCGGATAATGCCGGCCCGGCGGAACGCGGCATTATACGCGGCGTCGACACCCGCCAGAACCCCGGTGTGGGAGGTGGCCGCCCGGGCTCCCGCCAGGCTGCGGCCGGCTTTGATGACGATAATGGGCTTCACCCGGGAAACGGACCTGGCCGCGCTCATAAACTTGCGATGATTGGTCAGGGTTTCCATGTAGAGGATGAGGCTCCGGGCCTTATCATCATTGCCCAGATAATCGATGAGATCGGCAAAGTCGATGTCGGTTCCCGAGCCCAGGCTGATAAAGTGGCTGAAGCCGATGTTTTTCAGGGAGGCCCAGCCGATAATGGAGCTGCTCAGGGCGCCGCTCTGGGAGATAAAGGCCAGATTCCCCTGGCGGGGGAAACGGGGGGCGAAAGTGCCGTGAAAATGCGCCGGAGGGCTCAGCGCGCCCCAGGAATTCGGTCCTAAATAGCGGATGCCATGCCGGACCGCCTCCTCTTTGATGGCTGCCTCAATGATCTCTCCCTCGGGGCCTATTTCCTTGCCTCCCGAAGAGATGATGATGGCGGCCTTGATCCCGGCTTGCCCGCATTCTCTCAAAACCCCGGGTACGTCTCTAATGGGAATGGCAATGAGGGCCAGGTCGATGGGACGGTTCACCGCCAGGACCGAAGGATAGGCCGGCAAGCTTAATATTTCCAAGTGGTTGGGGTTAATGGGGTAAATCGGGCCAGGAAAGCCGGCCTGGATGAGATTGGCCACCAGGGCCCGGCCGATGCTGTTTTCCTTGGCGCTGGCCCCGATGATGGCCACGGCCGCGGGTTTGAAAAGAAAATCTAAAGGATGGCCCATCATTTGCTCTTTCCCCCGGGAGAAAAGCCTAATAACGCTGGAGGAGACTGGGTTAAAAGGAGAAAATTGCGGCTCCTTCTAACCAGATCCGCATCCTCCCCCCAAATTACCGTGGCCCAGTCCCCTAAATATCAACCGTGAACGACTGGGACGGTAAACCCTCACTTGCTGGCGCCAAGCGGATAATAGACCCCTCGCCTTGATTATCTGTGTGAATATATTCAAAAAAGTAATTATTATAAATTTTAATATTGGTTTCGAGGCATTTAATTATGGCCTCAATAAAGGCATCTTGACTAGTAAATGCCAATATATCATGCAGCTCAGCGTATATATTTATATAATCATCGATTAATATCTGTCCGTTTAAGCAGGAAATAATTCTTTCAATCAAGGCTGAGCCTTGGGCCAGCTTGTCATTGAGGAAATTTAATCTTACCTTATAGCCTTCGTAAACATATCTATCCAATATCTTATAAAAGCCATCTTCATCAGCATAAGTAAGATTAATCTCTTCTTTATGTTTATTTTGATAAATTCTGCATTGTTGCAGTAATAACTCGGGGTCCATGGACATCTTGCCGCTGCCTCCAGTAAGGAATGGATCTGGAATTTATCCAAGGAAAGGCTTTGAGAAAGTGTCGAAGTGGTATAAATATAACATATTTTCCCACAAAAGGATGGGGCTCCGGCCGGCATCCGTAAACGGGGCGGGCTCCGGTGGCGTGGAGACCGGGCCAATGCCGGGCTTCCCGGTTACGTCCCTCAGGGTTTTAAGATAAGATGATAATTTGGGGAAACAAGTGAGGCGCGGCCGCAAAAATATGGTAGTCATTTTTTGGGCCCCCAGCCAGCAATTTTAAGCTCATGAAAGTATGAGGAAGACTTATGAAAAAGATCGTCTTATTGCGTCACGGCGAAAGCATCTGGAATCAGGAGAACCGGTTCACCGGCTGGATCGATGTGAGCCTCTCGGAGCGGGGCGTGGGCGAGGCCCACCAGGCGGGCCGCACCCTGGCCCAGGAGGGTTTTGTCTTTGACGTGGCCTTCACCTCCATGTTGAAGCGGGCCATCAAGACCCTGTGGCTGGCCCTGGAGGAGATGGACCTGATGTGGCTGCCGGTGCATCATAGTTGGCGCCTCAATGAGCGCCACTACGGCGCCTTGCAGGGCCTGAACAAGACGGAGACCGTGGAGAAGCACGGCCTGGACCAGGTCAAAATCTGGCGGCGCAGCTATGACGTGCCGCCCCCGGCCCTGACTCCGGAAGATCCCTATTATCCCGGCCGCGACCCCCGCTATGCCGGTATGCGGTCCGAAGAAATTCCCCTCACCGAGTGTCTCAAGGATGTGGTGGCGCGCTTCCTGCCCTACTGGCATGAAACCATCGCCCCGGCTGTCCGGGTCGGCCAGAGGGTGCTCATCGCCGCCCACGGCAACAGCCTGCGGGCCCTGGTGAAGTTCCTGGATAACGTCCCGGATGAGGAAATTGTGGGCCTCAACATCCCCACGGGCATCCCCCTGGTCTACGAACTCAATGATGATCTGAGCCCCATCCGCCACTATTACCTGGGCGACCCGGAAGCCGTGGCCCGGGCCATCCAATCGGTGGCCGACCAACTGAAGAAGAAGGCCTGATAGTATAAGTCATTTCAAAACCTGTTTTCGGAGTCAATCTTAGTAAATCAGGATAAGGTTAATAAGGAACGATTCCCCCCCTTTGAAAAAGGGGGTAGGGGGGATTTATAAGCGCCTCCAAATCCCCTAAGCCCCCTTTTCCAAAGGGGGATTTCAAAGCATTCCTCCTATCTTTTTCTGGTTGGTAACATTTTTGTAGCCATGTTTAGGTTTTGGGCTTTAGCGAAAGTCATATTTTTGTCTTTCAGAATGGAGTGCGGCGGAGTGAAGAATCTTGATGTCCCAACGATAGATTCTTCGGTCGCTGCGCTCCCTCAGAATGACAAGTGAGTGGGACTTTCGCAGAGGTTTTATGCGGGCAGAGTTAAGGCCCGGGGCACAGGCGAGCCGCCTGTGCCCCGGGGTTTTTTAACATGAGTCAGGATTTTGCAGGAAAAATGGCGGGAAAAGATTAGCCTGGCCGTGCACCCTTCTTCGAATCCGCTTTCAACCGGAGGGACCGCCCGGGGGTTTAAGGATTAGCAGCCGCCGCGACACAGACCGCCTGATTTACCGCTGCTTCCTCCCGGACCTGACGGGGTTCACCAGCGTCTGTTGCGTGGGGTCCAATCCGCCGCCCGGGACAGCCGTCCCCGGATGCGCTGCAACCCTCAGAAAGGACTTCAACCCCGCATAAGCGGCTTTCGGGTCACAGGGCACCGCTAGCTCCCCGTCTAGCACGGCCAGGTAAAAAGGCTCAGCGGTCGACGCGTTCGCGCAGCTCCTTGCCGACTTTAAAGAAGGGCAATTTTTTGCCCTCCACCTCGATGAGGTCCCCGGTCTTGGGGTTGCGGCCTTTGTAGCCGTTGTAGAATTTTACTTTAAAGCTGCCAAAGCCGCGAATCTCAATGCGTTCTTTTTGCACCAGGGCTTCCGCCATGTTCTCGAACATGGCATTGACCACCATTTCGGCCTTCTTCAGGGTGAGATTCTCCGCTTTGGCCAGGGCCTCGATGAGCTGCGACTTGTTCATCCCGGGATACTCCTTGGGGTGGTCTGTCTTGGCCCGCCGCCAGCGCCGGGCTCAGACCGCCTATGGGCTAATTGACCTAAATAATAAATAAAATCGGTTTGAAGGTAAAGAAAAAAATGGAGCGGGGGGAATGCAGGCCTGCCAACAGCCCGGAAATGAGGATAACCCCGCCGCTATCCCGTAACTAAATTCTATATATGATTACTGATTTGGCAAGCCCCCTGATGAAAATTGACTACCGGAAGGATTGATAATGTGCTAGAGATTATAAGCATATGGACCAGATAAGACCAGGCGAGATAAAATATTTTCTCTCCGCGGCTGTCATCGTGAACCGGTCTACCGCATCAAGGAAGAGCGGCCGTGCTGGGACTGCCACCGCCGTATATCGCCTAAACACACCGGGACCGTGGAGGTCCGGAGCCCATAATCTCTCAGGTGGATGAACTGATGAAAACGAAGGCGCTGATCTCGATTCTCTGGGCCGTAGTTCTGGCGTGGTTTGTCTTACTGTGGGGGGATGTTCGCCGCCGCCGTCGGAGCCGGTAAAAACTGTGGCCGTCCCGGACGGGGAATATGATCCCGCGGTCTGGGGGAAGGCCTATCCTTTGGAATACGATTCCTGGCTCAAAAGCAAGGAGCCAAATCCACCTGGCAGCAAATACCGCGCATTTGTGGGATGCCGCGGTCTTGGCCGAAAGGTCCGCGGCTTTGCTGCGCCAGGCTTTGTGCTTTTGGGTGGACATCGCGGTGGACATCAAACTGGATCTGGCCTATTACCTCCAGAACCGGGGCGTCAAGTACCTGAACTTCAAGCCGGAACAGGAGTTTAAAGACCCATACCAGACCCAGGAATTGCTGACCCCCGCCGCGTCCCTGGGGCTGCCGTCGACTGTCCCGGATGACCGGCTCCCGCCCTGGGAATACTTCCTCCCCGGCCGCTAACTGCAATTGCTTTACAAGCCAGGGATTGAGGGGGCTAATATTGTTTTTTACCCTTACCTGCACTATATTGTGACAATAGGCTGAGTATCCGGGGGCGCTGAGGCTAACTACCCGGAAGTGATACGTAAAAAGGAGTGTATGCATGTGGGAATATACGGACAAGGTTAAGGAGCATTTCCTCAATCCCCGGAACGTGGGGGAGGTGGAGAATCCTGACGGCGTGGCCACCGTGGGTTCTCTGGCCTGCGGCGACGCCCTCAAGCTGACTTTTAAACTGGATGAAAACGGCCGCATCACCGACGCCCGGTTCAAGACCTTCGGCTGCGCCAGCGCCATTGCCTCGGCCTCCGCGCTCACCGAGATGATCAAGGGGATGACCGTGGAGGAGGCGGCCAAGGTCACCAATCAGGACATCGCCAACTTTTTGGGGGGGCTCCCTGAAGAAAAGATGCATTGTTCGGTGATGGGCCGGGAGGCCCTGGAAGCCGCCATCGCCCACTACCGGGGCGAACCTGCGCCCACGGAAGAAGGCAAGATCATCTGCGAGTGCTTCGGGGTCACGGAAGAGGAAATCGCCCGGGTGGTCCGGGAAAACAACCTGCGGACCATCGAGGAAGTGACCAATTACACCAAGGCCGGGGGCGGCTGCGGCGGCTGCCATGAAGCCATCCAGGAGATTATCGACCGGGTGCGGGGGGAAGGCAAGGCGGTCACCCGGCCCAAGCTCTCCAATATCCAGAAGATCAAGATGATCGAAGAGACCATCGACCGGGAAATCCGGCCCCTGCTGCAGCAGGACGGCGGCGACCTGGAGCTCATCGACGTGGTGGGCAACCGGGTCCTGGTGGCCACCCGGGGGGCCTGCGCCTCCTGCGCCGCGTCCCAGTTGACCATGAAACAGGTGGTGGAAGCCAAACTCCGGGAACTGGTCTGGCCGGAACTGGAAGTGGAGGAGGTGTCCCAGTGAAACCCATCTATCTGGACAACAACGCCACCAGCCAGGTGGCCCCGGAAGTCCTGGAAGCCATGCTGCCTTTTCTGCAAGACTTTTACGGTAACCCCTCCAGCATGCATACCTTCGGAGGCCAGGTGGGCCGCAGGGTCAGCCAGGCCCGGGAGCAGGTAGCCAATCTTTTGGGTGCGGCGCCGGATGAAATCATCTTCACCAGTTGCGGCACGGAGAGCGACAACACCGCCATCCGCTCGGCTCTGGCCACCAATCCCGGCAAGCGCCATATCATCACCACCCGGGTGGAGCACCCCGCGGTCCTGTCGCTCACGGCCCGTCTGGCCCAAGAGGGCTACCGGGTCACCGAGCTGCCGGTGGACGCCGAGGGCCGCCTGAACCTGGAGCAATACGCCAAAAGCCTCTCCCCGGATACGGCCATTGTCAGCCTGATGTGGGCCAACAACGAAACCGGGGTGATCTTTCCGGTGGAGGAGGCCGCCGCCCTGGCTCACAACCGGGGCATTCTCTTCCATACGGACGCGGTGCAGGCCGTGGGCAAGATTCCCATCGACCTGCGGAAGAATAGCATCGACATGCTGTCGTTGTCCGGCCACAAGCTGCACGCGCCCAAGGGCGTGGGCGCGCTGTATGTGCGCAAAGGCACCCGCTTTTCCCCCTTCCTGGTGGGCGGCCACCAGGAGAAGGGGCGCCGGGGCGGCACCGAAAACGTCCCCAGCATCATTGCCCTGGGCCTGGCCTGCGACCTGGCGGGCCAGAAAATGGAAACGGAAAACACCGTGGTCAAGGCATTGCGGGACAAATTAGAAAATTCTCTCCTGATCAAGGTGCCCCGTTGCCGGGTCAACGGCGACCGTACTCAGCGCCTGCCCAATACCAGCAACATCAGCTTCGAGTTTGTGGAAGGGGAGGCCATCCTGCTGCGGCTAAACGAATACGCCATTTGTGCGTCTTCGGGGTCCGCCTGCACTTCCGGGTCCTTGCAGCCGTCCCACGTGCTCCGGGCCATGGGTGTGCCTTTCACCATGGCCCACGGCTCCATCCGCTTCAGCCTCAGCATCTATAACACCGAGAAGGATATCGACGCGGTCATCGACACCATGCCGGGCATTATCGAGAATCTCCGGGCCCTGTCCCCCTATTGGGAAGTGGGGGACTCGATCTGCGCCGGAGTGGAGGGTTAAGAGCTCATGGGCGAAGAATCCGACCTGGCACGGTGCAAAGCGGTAGAGAAGAGCGCCCAGGCCTACCGGGAGGAGATCCCGGAGATCGTCAATCAATTGGTGCTATCCTGCCGCCGGGAGGATTGCTTCGACCACGTGGGCCCGGAGCCCATCCCCTCCCGGGAGGCCATCATCGACCTGCTGCACCGGGCCCGCCACCTGCTGTTTCCCGGCTACTTCATCCGCCACCGGGTGGATGAGGTCAACCTCTCTTATTATTTCGGCCAGGAGGCCGTGGCCTTCTTTGAGTTGCTGGCGGAGCAGATCGCCCTGGCCATCCGCCACGAATGCCTAAGGCATCAATTGGACTGCACCCACTGCGAGGAGCGGGGCCAGGAAGAGGCCATCCGCTTTATGCATCAACTGCCCGAAATCCGCAGCATCCTGGGCACGGATGTGCGGGCCGCGTTTGAGGGGGACCCTGCGGCCAAGAGTTTCGATGAGATTATTTTCAGTTATCCGGGGCTCTGGGCCATCACCGTCTACCGGGTGGCCCACCAGCTCTTGGTGCAGGGCGTGCCCCTGATGCCCCGGATCATGACCGAATACGCCCACCACCAGACGGGGATCGATATCCACCCGGGCGCCCACATCGGCAAGAGCTTCTTCATCGATCACGGCACCGGTGTGGTCATCGGCGAGACCACGGAGATCGGGGAGCGGGTGCGGATCTACCAGGGGGTGACCCTGGGGGCCCTGTCCCTGCCCAAGGAGGTGGTGGATTCCCTGCGCCGCAAAAAAAGGCACCCCACGGTGCAGGACGACGTCATTATCTACGCCCAGGCCACCATCCTGGGGGGCGAGACGGTCATCGGCGCCCGCTCCGTCATCGGCGGCAACGTCTGGATCACCGAATCCGTGCCCCCGGACACCAAGGTCTTTTTGAAGAAGCCGGAGCTGGTTTTTAAGGGGAAGGAGTGATTAGTAGTGAGCAGTGAGCAGTAAGCGGTAAACAGTGAGCAGTGAGCAGGGGCCAGGGGCAGGGGTTAGCGGTTTGGCGGTTTAGCGGTTTAGAAATGTAGGGTGGGCATTGCCCACCATTTATCGCCCTTGCACCCGGCAAACCTCAATGGTGGGCAGTGCCCACCCTACATGAACTGCTATCCCAGGTTTTCAAGCCTGGGCGATTTCCGGGGCGGGCGAGGACGCCCACCCTACGTTGCCTTACTCGTTCCCAAGCTCCAGCTTGGGAACGCCCTTGGGAGCGAAGCTCCTGCTTCGCCTGGTGAAAAAGCAGGAGCTTTTTCTTCTATTTGGGTTCCCAGGCAAGACTGAGGAACCAGAAAGTACAACGATATTTTTTTGAACTAAACTATGGCGGAACCAAGAACTTCGTTGCTCACCAAGGGGCGCATGGAGGCTTTAAGCGATGGGGTGTTTGCCATCGCCATGACCTTGTTGGCCTTTCAACTGGCAAGTCCGGCCCTGAAGACGGCAAAATCCGAAGATGAAGTGATCTTGGCCCTGGTGTCCTTGTGGCCGGTGTTCGTCAGTTACGGCATCAGTTTCCTGGCCTTGGGCCTTTACTGGATCAGCCACCACGCCTTGGCGGCTTTCCTGGAAAAGACGGACACGCACCAACTGTGGCTTAATCTCGCCTTTCTCTTTTGTATTTCCCTGATCCCCTTCTCCGCGGCCATGCTGGGGGAGAAATTCGGCATGCGCTCCGCGGCCCTGCTTTATGGCTGCAATCTCAGCGCCACTTCCCTGATGGTCTTTCTGTCGTGGCGAGGCGCCTGGGATATCAGAAAGTTGATCCAGCCTGTTTTCGACCCGGGCATCCGCGCTTACATCTATAAGCTGCACCTAGACATGGCCTTTTCTTATCTGGTAGCCGCAGTGGCCGCGTTTTGGAATCCATTGGTCTCTTTCTGGGCCTACGTGTTGATCGCCTTGGTCCATCTGGCCTTACAGTTGTTTGCTCCCGTCACTGAACGGCAAATGCCCGTTTCCAGTTAAGTCTTTTAAGATAAAAAGGAAAACCATGAACGCCACTTTCACCAGCATTATCCAAGTGGTGGGCTCCTCCTCCACCCCCCTGGTGCGGCTGCAGACCATCGCCCGGGGGCTGCCCGGCGTTATCCTGGGCAAGCTGGAGTCCATGAACCCCCTGGGAAGCGTCAAGGACCGCATCGGTGTGGCCATGATCGAAGCCGGGGAGGCCCAGGGCCTGATCAAGCCCGGCACCCTCATCGTCGAGCCCACCAGCGGCAACACCGGTATCGCCCTGGCCTTTGTCTGCGCGGCCAAGAAATACCGGTTGCTCCTCACCATGCCGGAGACCATGAGCCTGGAGAGGAGAAAGCTCCTGAAACACCTGGGCGCGGAACTGGTCCTCACCCCCGGCTCCCAAGGCATGACCGGGGCCATCAACCGGGCCAAAGAAATCCTGAGGGAAACCCCCGGCGCGTTCATGCCCAACCAGTTCGTCAACCCCGCCAACCCCGCGATCCACCGCCGCACCACCGCGGAGGAGATCTGGCGGGACACTAACGGCGCGGTGGACTTCCTGGTGGCCGGCGTGGGCACCGGCGGCACCATCACCGGGACCTCTGAGGTGATTAAAAGCCGCAAGCCCGCTTTCCAGGCGGTGGCCGTAGAGCCTGCGGCCTCGCCGGTGCTCTCCGGGGGCCAGCCCGGCCCCCACAAGATTCAGGGCATCGGCGCGGGGTTTATTCCGGAGATTTTAAATACCAAGATCATCGACGAGATCATCACCGTGGCCAATGAAGAGGCCTTTGAGACGGCGCGGCGGGTGGCCAAAGAAGAGGGCATCCTCTGCGGCATCTCTTCCGGGGCCGCGGTCTTTGCCGCGCTCAAGGTCGCGGCCCGGCAGGAGAATGCCGGCAAGGTTATCGTTACTATCCTCCCCAGCACCGGGGAGAGGTATTTGAGTACGGAGCTGTTTCAGGATTAAAGGTTGGCCTCACGCCAAGACGCCAAGGCGCAAAGAAGATGCAAAAATAGAGGAATTAAATTGGTGGCGCAGCCTTTCCAGGCTGCGCCACCAAAGATATATCACTCATTTCCCAAGGTCTTTTAAATCCAGCAAAATTCGTAGCGCCTCAGTATCGTTGGGGTTGATCTGCAGCGCCTTCTCCAGCATTTCCCTGGCTTTTGGGGTCTGCCCCTGGCAAGTCAGGGTTATCCCCAAATTCTTATAGGCCGCGGCAAAATTCTGATCCAGGGCAATGGCCTGGTGGAACATGGCCAGGGCCTGGTCCAATAAGCCTTGCCTGGCGTAAGCCAGCCCCAGATTGTTGTAGGCCTCTGGGAAGTCCGGCTTTAATTTGACGGCCCTCTGAAATCTGGCGATACCCGCGGCAATTTTCCCCTGGGCCACCAAGTCTTCGCCCCGCTTGTTTTCGGCCCTGGCGTTATACGGGTTGAGGCGCAGGGCCGCGAGGAAGTGGGGGACCGCCTTCTCCCTCCGGCCCCGGGCCATCAGGGCCACCCCCAGATTGTGGTGGATGATATAATTGTCTTGGGTCACTCGCAGAGTGTGCCGGAACAGGGTGATGGAATCCCGCCAGAGGCGGACCTGGAAGAAGGTGCAGACCAGCAAAGCCGCCAGGATGATGCCGGCCCCCGCGGGCCTAAGCACCCTGGCCCCGGCCCAGCCCGCGGTCAGATCCCTTGCTCCCCAGGCGCAGACAATAAACAGGCCGATCAGCGGCACGTAAGTGAAACGGTCTGCCCAAGCCTGGTCTCCCGCCTGCACCAGGCCGATGACCGGCAACAGCGTCCCCAGGTACCAGAGCCAGCCCACCGGCAGATAGGGAAAACGCCGGCGCCGCCGCACCAGCAGCAGCGAGGTGAGGGCCAGGAAGAGCCCGGCTCCCAGCTCCTGCCAGAGGGGGACGGAGTCCAGGGGATAGGGGTAGAGTACGGCCAGGCGGGCAGGCCAGAACATCTTCAGGGGGTTCCAGACATAGGCCACCAGCGCGGTGGCCAGGCGCTCCGTCAGCGGCACTTCCCCGAACGGGGCCAAGGCTCCCGAGGCTCTTTGGGCAAAAATCGTCACTGCACTGCAGAGCCCGGACAAGATCAGCAGGGGCACTTTTTCCAGAAGCAGACGCCTGCCGCTTACCCTGGAGGCCGCTTTTTCCTCCGGAAGCCCTGGCGTCCAGCGGTGCAGGGGCCAGTAGTCCAGCAGTAGTAGCACCAATGGCAGGGTTACCAGCATGGGTTTGGCCATGAGGCCCAGGCTGAAGCTCAAGAGGATGAAGAGATATCTGCTCCATGCCGGGCGCTCCGCGTACCAGAGATAGGCCCACATGGTGAGCAGCCAGAAAAAGGTGCTCAGGACATCTTTCCGTTCCGCCACCCAGGCTACCGACTCCACATGCAGCGGATGCCAGGCAAAGAGCGCGGCCACCAGGAACGCAGGCCCCGGGGCCCGGGTGACCCGGAGCAGCCACAGGAAGAGGAGGAGAGTATTGGCGATATGGAAAAGCAGATTGGTGTAGTGATGCCCCCCGGGGTTCAATCCGAAGAGCTGGCAGTCCAGCATATGGGAGAGCCAGGTCAAGGGCATCCAATAGCCGGCGTATAATGTGGTAAAAGCCCAATGCACCCCTTTCAGGGTCAGGCCATCCCGGACTGCCGGATTATTGGAGACATAAGCCTCGTCGTCGAAATGAATGAACTGGTGGCTTCCAACCTCTCCATAGACGACCAAAGTGGCCAGCACCAGGACCAGGCAGGCGATTATTTTTAGGCGGTGTTCAGTCATGCCCGGTGCGGCGCTCCCTTTTCCCCAAAAAAAGGAAAAAGGCGGCCCGAGGGCCGCCTTTAATCATTATCTGCATTCCACCAGATTTAGAAGTGATAAGCTGCGCCCAGCTGGAAGCTGAAGAGCTGTAATGTAGAGTCCATCTTAATGTCATGGGTCGCCACGAAGAAGCCATTGCCTCCCGGGTTGACGGTGTAATCAAAACTTGTCGCGGCATAGCGGTATTTGAAAGAGGCGTCGATGGAAACGTTCTTGAGGGCCATGTAACGCAGCCCGGCTTCCACGGCCAGAGCCACCGCGGTGTTGGTCTTGGAAGACAGATCCTCATCGTCAGTGAGGAAAGGACCGCTAAAGGTGGAGAAACTAAATCTGGGCCTTTGGCTGATGAAACACAGGGCCGGGCCTACGGCCACATAGGGCTGCAGCCGGCCGAAAGGCACCTCGGAATCCGGGAAGAAGCCGTAGCGGCCGGCAAACATAAAGGCCAGGGTCGCTATTGAACCGTCGGCAGAGTAATTCAACTGCCCCGTGTTGGCCAGTCCGGCAAAAACCTCGGAATAGGTTGCTTGCTGACGCCGCAGATTCAGGCGGTGGTAGCTAAAGTCCAGGAAAAAGCCCAGATACTTCATCCAGTCGGGGTAATTGAAACCCAGGAAACCCTCTTTGACGAACCAGGTGCCGAGCTTTAATCCTCCTATCACCGCGGGATCGTACTTCCCAGGTGCGTTGACATTATAAGTATAGAAGTTAGTAGGCGTGGCGCTGTAACTGAAAGACTGGGAAGAAGGAAAAACCCCGCCAAGATAAGCTTCCACATACATCTCCGCCCTGGCGCCCATGGGTGGGAGCAGGAGTGCCGCCAGCAGCAGCAATAAACCGACTACCCGATATGTCTTTTTAAGCATTGGATTACCCCCCCTTGATCCTAAGCCAAGTTTTAACGTTTTAAAATCTGCCCGGTTAGACGTTTACCCCCAACCTCTTTTACAAATTTATCCAATCTGCGACTTGAATTATACAATATGCGTATTGTAGGAAGTGGAGCATTGTTTGTCAAGAATCATGGCCAAGCGATCCCGGGGAGGGGACAGAAAACCCTCTGCCTCGATAAATCCCTCAATAAAGGAGGTACTTGGCCCGCAAGCGCTCAAAGGCCGCCAATCGGTACTGCCATTTCTGTTTGATGCTCCGGGGATCTTCGCCATTCTTGAGGGCCTGCAAAACCTCCCGGGAGCCGATCATGCCTAAGGCCCCGTCCATATGGAATTTCCCCGGAAAGCAATGGAGCAGGGCGGAGGCCAATTCGATCCCCAAGGCCGGCGCATCCAGGGCGGCCCGGTTCTCCAGGCGCAGGCGCACCCCTTCACACCTTTGCCCTCTGAAGGGATTAGCAGTAGGTACAAAAGTTACCGCTTCAAACGCAATCCCGGCGATCTGCCGCTGGCGCAAATACTGGGCCAGCCGGACCCCGGAAATCCAGGGCGCGCCGATGACTTCAAAAGGAGTGGCAGTGCCCCGGCCCACGCTGACATTAGCGGATTCCACCAGGCCCACGCCCGGGTAGAGGATTGCCTCAGTCAGCGACCGGAGGTTGGGGGAAGGATTGATCCAGGGCAAACCAGTTTCGTCGAACCAGGCCTTCCGCCGGTAACCCTCCATCTTCACCACCTGCAACCTGGCGCCGATGTGCTTCTCCCGGTTCAAGAGCTGCGCCAGTTCCCCCACGGTCAGGCCATAGCGCACCGGCATCGGGAAGCAGCCGATGAAGGAGCATAAACTCGGGTCCAGCATCGGCCCCTGGACGCTGGCCGCGGTCAGGGGATCGGGCCGGTCCAGCACATAGAATTCCAGGCCGGCGTGGGCCGCGGCCTCCATGGCATAGGTCATGGTGGTGATATAGGTATAGAACCGGGTGCCCACGTCCTGGATATCATAGACCAGGGCGTCCAGCCCCCGGAGCATGGCCGGCGTGGGCCGCATTATTTTGCCATAGAGGCTGTAGACCGGCAGGCCGGAGGCGGCATCCCGGCCGGAAGCGATCTTCTCGTCCAACTGGCCGGACAGGCCGTGTTCCGGACTGAAGATGGCCCGCACCTTGACCCCCGGGGTCCGGAGCAGCAGTTGGAGTATGGAGCGCTTGGCGGCATCCACGGCCGTGTGATTGGTGATCACCCCGATATTCTTGCCTTTCAGGGGGGCAAAGCCCGATGCGGCCAGGACTTCCAGGCCGCTGCGCACCTGATCCGGGCCCTCGCTGGAACCATGGCCCGCCATCCGGGGTGCAGGGCCTCCCACCGCAGCTCTCGCCGGTCTGCCCAGGGGGAGGGCCTGGGCCAGGGCTGCAGAGAGCCGGGCCCGCAGGGCCTTGACCTTCCCCTGGCCGTGGGGATGGAGGCGGTTGGTGAGGATGATCAGGAAGGTCTTGGACTTGGGGTCGATCCAGAGGGAGGTGCCGGTGTAGCCGGTGTGCCCGAAGGAGCCCATGGGGAAGGAGGCGTTGAAGATCCGGCTGTAGGGAGAGCAAATATCCCAGCCCAGACCCCGGCGGGTGCCGTTACCCGGGACCGCACAGGGTTTGATCATCGCCGCCACCGCGGCGGAACTGAGAATCTGCTTACCCCGGCTGGAACCGCCGTCCAGGAGCATCTGCACGAAAATGGCTAGATCGCCCGCGGTGGAAAAGACCCCGGCATTGCCCGCCACCCCGCCCATGCGGAAGGCCGTGGGGTCATGCACCTTGCCCCAGCGCATATCCGTGGGTGCGATGCGGCCTTTCTGGCTGCTTTGGGGCAGGAAGGTGGTATCCTTGAGGCCCAGGGGCTGGAAAATATTCCGGGCGCAATAGACGTTCAGGGGCAGGCCCGAAACCCGGTGCACGATCTCCCCCAGGACGATGAAATTGGCGTCGCTGTAATGGAACATGGTGCCCGGGGGTCTGATGGGATGATCCGCGACGATGGCCGCCATGGCCCCTTCATAGCCCGACCAATGCACCCGGGAATTGACGTCGGCCCGCAGGCCGGAGGTGTGGGTCATAAGCTGCCGCAGGGTGATGCCGCCCTTGCCGTTGGCCGCAAATTCCGGCCAGTATTTGGCCACGCGATCATTGAGGCGGATGCGGCCCTGGTCCCGGAGCTGCATGATGGCCGTGGTCGTGGCCACCACCTTGGTGAGGGAAGCCAGATCAAAGATGGTGTCCTCGGTCATGGGCTGCTGGTAAGGGGTCATGGTCCGCAGGCCCAGGGCCCGGTGGTAGACGATTTTGCCCTGGTTGCCCACAAAAATGACGGCTCCGGGGATGTTCCCGGCCGCCAGCTCCCGGGCGGCCACGGTATCCAGGCGGGAGAGCCGGGGGTCCTGGACCTTGGGCAGGCCGGCCGGTGGTGGCGGCGGCGGGGGCGGCGGAGCCTCCACCACCTCCGGCGGCGGCATAGGCGGCGCTATCACCTTGGGCGCACAGCCCGCGAGGAAAACGAGGGCAACTGCGGCAGCAACTATTATCAATGAATAAAAATACTTACGGAAAGAGACAAGAGGGCGGCTCAAAGGTGTCTGAGACATGGGGAGATTGTAGCACAAAGGGGGAGGTGTCGAGGAATATAAAAAATAAAAGGGCAGGCCACAAAATGGCCTGCCCGCGGAAAACTGAAAACGAGAAACCGTCCTTTAAGCCGGTACGCCCTCCCACAGGGGCGCCGGGGCCCAACGGGGCCGGGCGGCCCGTTCCCGGCTGGTGGGCACCCAGAGGCTCCAGGCGTCTTCCCGGGCCAGCAGGGCTTCCAGGAATTGATGGTGCAGGGCGTGGCTCCCCCGGCTCACTTCCAGGCGCCCCAGCAGGGGCAGGCCCAGCAGGGCCAGGTCGCCCACCGCGTCCAGAATTTTGTGGCGCACGCATTCATCGGCAAACCGGAAGCCGTCCGGATTCAAGACCCCGGTGTCGTCCAGGACCAGGGCATTGTCCAGGGACCCGCCCAGGGCCAGGCCGTGGGCCTTAAGGTACTCCACTTCTTTCAAAAACCCGAAGGTCCGGGCCGGTGCGATCTCCCGGGAGAAGGTCCCCGGTTTCAGGGCCGCGGTGAAGCGCTGGCGGCGGATCAAGGGATGGGGAAAGTCGATGCTGTAGGTGATCTTTGCCTCTCCCGGGCTCACCCGCATCCATTGGTCCCCGTGCCGCAACTCCACGGGCCGCTCGATGAGCATATGGGCCCGGGGCCAGGGCAGGGAACGGAGCCCGGTCTCCGTCAAGAGTCGGGCAAAGGGGGCGGCGCTGCCGTCCATGATGGGGACTTCCGGCCCTTCCACGTGGATCAGGGCGTTGTCCACCCCCAGGCCCCGCAACGCGGCCAGAAGGTGTTCCACGGTGGACAGGGTGCAGCCGTTCTCCCCCAGAGTAGTGGCCCGGGTGGTGTCCACGACCCGGGAATAATGGGCCAGGATCTGGGGGCGGCCGGGCAGGTCCGCGCGCACGAACCGCAGCCCCTGATTAGCCTGGGCCGGATGAATGGTCACCGTCACCGGCCGGCCCCCGTGGAGGCCGATACCGGCAACTTCTACAGGATGCGCCAAGGTCTTTTGCCAGAACATGCCCTCCCAGGGTGCAATCCTCATACCAGGCGCCGGCAAATTCGCAGAAGGGGGCAAATGAGGGATAATGCCCTGAAGAAACGCGGATAATTCAGAAACTCTGTTTATCCTGAGTCGGGACCGTTCTTACTGCCTTGTGGCAAAAAAACCACAGCCCCTTGTTCCTGTGGTAAAAAACCCACGTAGATAATGGTGTCCTTTGAAGTCCCGGTTAAAATCGGCGGCAAACCTTGCTCGTTCCAGATTCTGACCGGCTTTATCCTCAGGAAGCACGCTGCCTCACTATTGAGGCGCATCAAAATCCCCCCTGCCCCCTTTTTCAAAGGGGGGGAAGTCACCCCTTGGAAACGGGGGTCATATCGGGCGCCTACTCCCTCTCCCCCCGCCCAGAAAGCGCCCTTATTCCTACCAACAATTTGCGGGGGGAGAGGGGTGGGGTGAGGGGGGAATAAAACTACTCACCCTTTACGGGTGGGTCCAAGGCCCATGAGGAGCTGCTCCGAAAAGTCCTTGTGGTAGCACAGGCTTTCCAGCCTGTGCGGATTAACAGGGCGGGCGAGACGCCCGCCCCTACGACTTTTTTCATAATTTACGGGTGGGCCAATGGCTCATGAGCAACTGTTCTGAAAAATCAATAACGGTTGGACGGTGGGGCGGCCGTCCCGGGCTGCCCGGAGGCTCCGGCGGGCACGCAAGTCCGCTTCACCAGCCTTCATTTTTTTCTGGTGGCCAAAGGCCCAGCGGTTGCTTTGAGTTAGCCCTATAGTCCTTCCTCCGGCGGGTACTGCACCTGCGCCCACCACTGGGGGTCGATATCCGGAAAGACCGCATCCCGCTCCCGGCAGAGTTGCAGGAAATTCCAATCTTCCGGAGACAGATCCCGGTCTGCGGCATACTGCCGGGCCATGGCCGTCAGACGCCGGAAATCGTCATGATGCATCACCAGCCGCAATTCCGCATAATCCCGGGCGGAAAAAGTGCTGATGAGAAACTGCCAGTCCGAGGCCTCCAGGAGAAAGAGGCTGCGGCCGCATTGCTTCAAGAGATCCTGGAGGCGGGGGTCCGGGTCGTTGGCCCACTTCTGGGCCAGCTCTTCCATCTCCTGCTCCGCAGGATAGATATGGCGCCAGGTCCAGTCATTCATCTCGTTGAGCCAGATCCAGTGATAGCCGCCCTCCCCCCAGGAGCCTTCCGGCAGGGAGATGACGGACAAGGGCGCGGCCTCTTCCAGGAAGCTGCCCGCAGAAGTCAGGCCCACCCGGGTGCTTTTCTTCAGACGGCTCAACACCTGGTAGAGCCATTCCGGGCCTTCGAACCACCAGTGGCCGAAAAGCTCGGTGTCGTAGGGAGAGACGATAATGCCGGGCTGGTTATGGGTGGTCCGGAAGTCCGCCAGGATGTCGTGAATCAGGCCGACAAAATGGTCCGCCTGGTTGTGGATGCGCTCCATGACCCATTCCGGATGATAAGGGCCTTTGTCCGCCAGATCGGCCTTGGCGCTGGTCACCCGCCAGTAGCGCAGGCCGCCGGGGAAACGTTTTTTGTGAAAATCCAGATAATTGCCGTCTCCGGGGTAGCCCCACTCGCCGCTCCATACCTGGAGCCCGGTCTTGGGGTCCCGGGTGAAGATGGCTTCCGGTTTTTTGCTCTCCGGTGCGGAACTCACCAGGTAGGGGAGATAGGGGGATTTTTCCTGGTCCTCGGGACGTTCCTGGTATTGGGCCGCAAAACGCTCCCAGAGGCGTTCCAGAGCCTCGAATCGATCCTTATAGACGCCGATGGCCTTGCCCCCTTTGAGGAGGTGGGAATCGATGAGGAAATAGCGGAGCCCGTTTTCGGAGAGAAACTCCTCCACCCCCTTGCGCAGCACCGGCTCGGTGGTGATCCCCTGGATGGGGGGCAGCCACGCGTAGCGGGGCCGGTAGGCGCATTCCGGCAGCCAGAAACCCCGGGGCTCCCGGCCGAAATGGCGCCGGTACGCGGCCACGCCCTGCTTCACCTGGGCCTGCACCGCGGTGTCCCGGCCCAACAGGGGCAAGTAACCGTGGGTGGCCGCAGAAGTGATCACTTCCAAATGGCCCTGATCCATCAGCCGGCGGCACACCCCCAGGAGGTCTTCCCTGAAATCCTCCGTGAAGACCCGCTTTAGTTCGGAATAGTGGTTCTGCCACATCTGGGCCACCGACGCAAAATGCTTCTCGCCCAACTTCTGGAAAGCGCCCAGATCATCCTGCGCGGCTTGAATCTTGTTCTCCAGGTAATCCTTGAACTCCACCCGGAAGGTCTCGGAGGCCAGCATTTCCGCCAGGATGGGGGTGACGCCCAGGGTCACCCCGGAGGGGCCTCCTTCACCGGCCAGGCGGTTAAAGACCTGGAGCAGGGGAATATAGGATTCCGCCGCGGCTTCGTTGAGCCAGTCCATGCCATGGGGCCAGCGGCCGTGGCCGATTACGTAGGGCAGGTGGGAATGGAGCACGAAAGTGAAGCTTCCGAGGTGCTTGGGCATTATATGCCTCCCATGGAAAGATGATCTTCGGGTGTAATTTAATCACTCCAACGGCAAGAAAAAACCGTCTACCTATCTTTTCACAGAAATAAGGAAAACGGAAAACGAAAAACGAAAATTTTTCTCTAATTGATAAAATGGCCTGGAAAAGACTGCTGCCTTTCTCTAACTAAGAATATCCGCTTTAATGAGGTTGGTAGTGCCCCGGATGCCGATGGGGGTGCCGGCGGTGATTACTACCCGCTCTCCGGATTTGAGCCAGCCGGCCTTCCGGGCCTCCTCTTCCGCCACCTGCAGCATGTGGTCGGTATTCTCAACTTGAGGAGACAGGAGGGGAAAAACCCCCCAGACCAAACTGAGGCGCCGCCAGGTATCCGGCCGGGGAGTAATGGCGATAATGGGGGCCTGGGGCCGGAAGCGGCTGATGAAACGGGCGGTGCCTCCATGGTTGGTACTGGTGAGAATGGCTCCGGCCTCCAGGTCCAGGGCCATTTCGCAGGCTGCGTGGCTGATCGCCTCCGAGATGTCCTGGAGCCCGCGGGGCATGCGGTCCCGGAGCCATTGCCTAAATGGGAAGTGGGCCTCGGTGATCAGGCTGACGCGGTCCAGGAACTTGACCGCTTCTACTGGGAATTGGCCCATGGCGGTCTCCTCCGAAAGCATCACCGCATCGGTGCCATCCAGGATGGCGTTGGCCACGTCTGTGGACTCGGCCCGGCTGGGTTGGGCATGGTTCACCATGGACAGTAACATCTGGGTGGCGGTGATCACCGGTTTGGCCGCCCGGTTGGCCGCGGCGATGAGCTCTTTTTGGATCACCGGCACTCGCTCCAGGTCCACCTCCAGTCCCAGGTCCCCCCGGGCCACCATCAGGCCGTCCGCGACCTGGAGGATGTCGTTCAGGTGTTTTAAAGCTTCATGCTTTTCAATTTTGGCAATAATAGGAAGGTCCGCATTCAGGGAGCGCAGCTCCTCCCGGACCTCCAGCACGTCTTGGGCCGAACGGACAAAGGAAAGACTGACATAATCTACTCCCATTTTTACACCGAAGCGGAGGTCATCCCGGTCCTTAGCAGTAAAGGCCGGGATAGACAAGGAGTGGGAGGGGAAATTGACCCCCCCCTGGGAGCGTAATACCCCACCGACTAAAACCCGGCAATGGAGGGCGTCTGCCGCTTTGCTTTCCACGTGCAGCTCAATCTGCCCATCGGCCAGAAGCACCCGAGCCCCAGTGGGAATCTCGTTGATAATCTCGGGGAAATCCACCCGCACCTCGGTCTCGCTGCCGCTACGGACACTGGCGCTGAGGGCGAAGGTTTGCCCGGCTTTCAGAGTCACCTGTCCGTCCGGGAATGCGCCGATCCGCAGCTTGGGCCCGGCCAGATCCTGCAGGATGGCCACCGGCTGATGTAAATCTGCCGCGGCCTGCCGCACCCGGTGAATCCAGTCCTGATGTTCTGCCAGGGTGCCGTGGGAGAAATTGAGGCGGGCCACGTTCATTCCGGCCTTGATCAATTGGGTCAGGACCTCCCCGGCACATGCCGGACCCAGGGTACAAACGATTTTTGTGCGTCTTTTGTTGCTTAAAACAGACACTTACCCTCCTTTCCAGACAGCACGGGCCTCTGCCCAAATTGGGGTAAATATACCAACACCAGTGATGCAAAAAGTAACATGTACTCCTTACCCCGGTTTATTTCCGGGGGGCCTGCGCTATCTTGTGAACACAATTGTGCAGCTATTTATTTAGAATTTCTACAAAATAATTTTTTAACCCCTTGATTCTGGTGATGGGCATGATTATTGCTTACAATAACTGGCATAACAAAGGGGGAGAATGTATGCCGATTTACGAATATCAATGCGTCGACTGTAGGAGTCGGGATCAAAGGGTGGCCGGTTTGGATGACCATACGGCTCTCTGCACCCAATGCGGCAGTCTGATGCTTCGCCTGGACGAAGATGTCTTTCAGCCGTATTTTGAAAAGGAATCCCGCCCGAC
Source organism: Deltaproteobacteria bacterium (assembly GCA_021813445.1). GTDB lineage: Bacteria > Desulfobacterota > Desulfobaccia > Desulfobaccales > 0-14-0-80-60-11 > SURF-52. Next base: position 10,154 of record JAKAKP010000133.1, on the reverse strand, counting down.
CTGGCCCGCCAAAGTTTCTTTATAAACGGTAACCGTTTGGGCGAAGCCCCCTTGGGCTAGAAGGGGGCTTTTATGCCCAAAATCAGGGAGTCTCCACTTCCCTTCTCGCGGTTAGGCTCCAGAGTCCATTACTTGCCTTCAGTATGGCGCATCGGCCTGATGACGCCAGCTTCCACAGTATAAGACCTTATAGAGGCGCGACCGGGGAGAAATCACCCCTAAAATTGCTTTTAGGGAACCGTGGAGCATTTCCCCGCTTTCCAGTCTTCCCCTCTCCCACCAAGATGCCGGTTCTTATTTCGGATGCTCCGGTTTAGCAGGTTCGGCTTTGGGTTGCTCCGGCTTCGCAGGGGCTGCCTGCGGATGCTCCGGCTGGGCCGGTGCTGCCTGCGGTGGCGCCGGTGCAGTCGGCTGGGCCTTAGGCTGTTCGGCTTTTGCCGGCGGTTTCGGCTTGGCTGGCTGCTCGGACTGGCCGCAGCCTGACAGGAATACCAGAAGCAGTAACGACATGAGCACCACACCTATGGTCTTTAGCATGGTCCGGGTCCTCCTTTGCTTGCGGGTGGCATTGTCGCCTGTACCCGCGCAGAAGGTTAAACGCTATGAGGCATCCACTTTTCAATACTTTTTTCCGGAATTGCCTTGGTTTATAAGTAAGCATCATTTTCAGACCGTCCAGGGGGAGGGGGGAATTTCACCGGGACTCGCGGTTCTGGCATCTACCCGGCTTTTGTGATAAGTTGACAACCCATGGAAGTCATTGCCGACCTGCACCTCCATTCCCGGTTTTCCATAGCCACCGGGAAAGAAGCGGACCTGGAGCATCTGGATCTCTGGGGCCGTTATAAAGGAGTGCAGGTGGTGGGCACCGGCGATTGCACCCACCCGCAATGGCTCCAGGAACTGGCTGACCGGCTGGAGCCGGTAGCCCCCGGGACTTATGGGCTGAAGCCGGGTTTGGGCCTCCCCTTGAAACTGCAGGGTCCCCTGTGGGACCGGCTCCCCGGGGTGCGCTTCGTTATCACCGGTGAAGTGAGCTGCATCTATAAAAAAGGGGGGCAGGTCCGCAAGGTCCACCTATTGCTGCTGCTCCCCAGCCTGGACGCGGCCCAGAGGTTCTCGGCCCGTCTGGGCCGCCTGGGCAATGTCACTGCGGACGGCCGCCCCATCCTGGGGCTGGACGCCAAATACATCCTGGAACTGGCCCTGGAGATCGACCCCGCCTCTCTGGTCATTCCCGCGCACATCTGGACCCCCTGGTTTTCCGTGCTGGGGGCCAAGAGCGGCTTCGATTCCCTGGAAGAATGTTTTGAAGAACATACTTCCCAGATCTACGCCCTGGAGACCGGGCTTTCCTCGGACCCGGCCATGAACTGGCGGGTGAGCGGCCTGGACCGCTTTGTGCTGGTCTCCAATTCCGACGCCCACTCCCCCCAGAAGCTGGCCCGGGAGGCCAACATTTTCCTGGTCCCCCCCGCTTTCCCGAACCTGGCCCAGGCCTTGCGCACCAAGGCCGGTTTTGGGGGCACTATTGAATTTTTCCCCCAGGAAGGCAAGTACCACACTGACGGCCACCGGGCCTGCGGCCTGCGGGCCACGCCGGAGGAGACTGCGGCCTGGGGGGGTAAATGTCCCCGGTGTCATAAACCCCTGACCTATGGGGTGATGCACCGGGTCCTGGACCTGGCGGACCGGGAGGCCGGGGTGGCGGCTCCCGAGGCCCGGCCTTTTGAATCGCTGATTCCTTTGCCGGAGGTGCTGGCCCAGGTGCTGGAGGTTGGTCCCGGGTCAAAAAAGGTAAACCATTTATATTTCCGCCTCCTGGAAAAACTGGGACCGGAATTGGAGATCCTGCGCCGCACGCCCCTGGAGGACCTGGCCCGGGAAGGCGGCAACCTGCTGGCCTACGGCATCGACAAGATGCGCCAGGGCCGGGTGCATATTGCCGCGGGCTATGACGGCGTCTATGGGGAGATTCGCCTCTTGACCCCGGAGGAACGCCGGGAAGTTTTGGGTCAAGGCGCGCTCTGGAGCCCGCCCGCGCCTGTGTCTCCAACAAGGCCTGCGCCGCCATCGCCCGAGAGGGGCCAGCCCGCGGAGCCGCCAAATCTCAAAGTTGCCGAGCCCACCCCCCCCAGCCCCATTGAGCCGTTGCTGGCCGGTCTGAACCCGGCCCAAAGGCAGGCCGTGCTCCACGAGGGTTCGCCGCTCATCGTCCAGGCAGGTCCGGGCACCGGCAAGACCCGGGCCCTGACCCATCGCCTGGCCTATTTGCTGGCTCGCCGCGGTATCCCCCCGGAGGAGATTTTGGCCCTCACCTTCACCCGCCAGGCCGCCGGCGAGATGGAGGCCCGCATCCGCGGGCTGCTCCCGGATTTCCCTGGACTGGCGCGCCTGACCATCAAGACCTTCCATGCCCTGGGCCACCAGATGCTGACGGCCCAAGAAGAGGCCCGGGAAGTGGCGGATGAAGACCAGCGGCGGCAGTTGCTCCGGGAGGCCGGGAAAAAGCACAAAGTGCCTGTGGCCCTTTTGGATGCCCGTATCAGCGACTGGAAGCAAGCCCTCACCTACCCGGAGGACCTGGGGGAAGTTAACGAACCGGAGGTTGCGGCCTTCAAAGATTATGAGGCCGCGCTCAGCCGGGGAGGGCTCTGGGATTACGAGGACCTGATCGCCCGGCCCACCTTGCTCCTGACCCGGCAGCCGGACCTCCAGGAGGCTTACCGGCGGCGCTACCGCCACTTGCTGGTGGACGAGTACCAGGATTTGAATGCAGCCCAGTACCGCTTATTCCGGGCTCTGGCCGCGGCGGACGCGGAGATCATGGTCATCGGCGACCCGGATCAGGCCATCTATGGTTTCCGGGGGGCTTCCCCCGAGTACTTCAGCCGCTTCCGCCAGGACTGGCCGGCCGCGGTGCCGGTGCATTTTGAGGAGACCTATCGCCTGCCGCCGCCGGTGCTGGACGCAGCCCGGCAGGTGCGGCGCCAGGCCGGGGTCCAACCCGGGCCCATGGAAACGCACCAGAACGGGGAGCAGCCGCTGCTGCTTTTGGAGCGGGCCACAGAAGCCGCGGAAGCCCGGGCCATTGCCCGGGAAATCGAAAGACTGGTGGGAGGGCTGAGCCACCTGGCCCTGGAGGATGCCGCCACCCGCCACCGCAGCCCCGAAGAGAAAGCCGGATTCCGGGACGTGGCCGTGCTCTACCGCCTCCATGCCCTGGGTCCGGAACTGGAGCGCCACCTCACTGCCCAGGGCATCCCCTGCCAGATGCCCCGGGAAAGCGTGGGTCCCGAACTGGACGGCCTGGACCTGGCCGCGGAAAAGGTGAAACTCCTCACCCTGCACGCGGCCAAAGGCCTGGAATTTCCTTATGTCTTTATTGCCGGTTGTGAGGCGGGTCTGATTCCCTGGGAACCGGAGGGCGAAGGCCATAAGGACCCGGAGGAGGAAAATCGCCTCTTTTATGTGGGGCTCACCCGGGCTTCCCGGCAGGTCTTCCTGACCCGGGCCCGGAGCCGGACCTTGTGGGGGAGAAAGCGCCGCACCCTGCTTTCTCCATTGGTCCAGGCCCTGACCCCGGAGATCCTGGAACGCCGGGAAGAGTCTCCGGGTGCCTCCAGCCGCAAGACGCGGCAGCCCCAATTATTTCCAGAGATCGGACCCCGCCCCAAAAAGGCGCGCTAGGGGGAGCATAGCGGTGAGATGCCGGGCTACAGGTTCCGGGGGAACAGAGGCATGAACGCGGGAGCAGCGTCAGACTGCCCTCCCCGCCATCGCCCTTTTTTGCTGGTTCTTCCTGAAATTCTGGCCCTGGCTTTCCTGATCCTGATGGCTGCCGCGGGCAAGCTGTCCGCCACGGCCACGAGCCCCCCCGAGTCTCCCGTCACCATACGGTCCTTGAAAATCAACGGGGCCAAAGCCGTCCCCAAAAAAATCATCAAGGAAGAGTTGATCACCCCGTTGCCTTCCATTTGGCCCTGGAAGAAGCCCCCGGTATTTCGTCCTCAGGAACTGGAAGACGACCTGGAGCGCCTGCGGGTCCTGTACCGCCGCCATGGTTTTTATCACGCCCGCATTAACTCACACGTGGAGATCAAGGACAACCAGGCAGAGGTGCAGATTAATATCAAGGAAGGGCCGGAAGTGATGGTGACTAAATTGCGGGTAGACACCCCCATCGGCTTTCCGGCCGATGAGCTCGCCGAATTGCAGGAAAAAAGCCCCTTAAAAGTGGGGGAGCGGTTCACTGAAGAAAATTATGAAGCCCTGAAGCGCCAGTACTTGAACTACCTGCTGGATCACGGCTATCCCCGGGCCACGGTGGAGGGCCGGGTCCTGCTGGATGAGGAGAAAAACACTGCTGCGGTGACTGTGACCACCAAAGCCGGGCCTTTGTGTTATTTTGGGGACGTCCGGGTCAAGGGGCAACCCGAAACCCCGGAGAGGGTGATTCTGCGCAAAATCACGTTTAAAAAGGGAGAGCCCTTTTCTTATAAAGAAATTTACGACAGCCAGCAGCGCATCTATGGCCTGGACCTGTTCCAGACCGTGACCATCACCCCCGAGGAAGTGCCGGCAAACGAGCGCTTCATTCCCATGACCGTGGAAGTGCAGGAGAAGAAAAAACGGGCCCTGAAGGTGGGGCTGGGCTATGGGGATGAAGACCAGTTCCGGGCCCGCATGGCGCTGCGCTTCCGCAACCTGGCCGGCGGCGGCCGCATGCTGGATGTGGACACCAAGTTCTCCCGCCTGGAATACCGGGTGGAAGGCTCCTTCCTCAATCCCCTAATCTTTGGCAGCAATAACGATTTGGTTTATCAGACCGGCTGGCTCCGCCGCTACCTGCCGGCTTTCACCGACAAGGCTTATTTCTCCCAGGTGCGCCTGGAGCGGGACCTGCCCTGGAAGTTCCGGGGCTATGTGGGCCACGGCCTGGAGTTCACCCGGCCTTTCAACATCTCCGAGGATACCCTGGCCATCCTGAGCCAAACGACCGAGGCCGGGAAACTCTACCGGGCCTCCATGGCCATCTTGGGCCTGCGCCAGGAGACCATGGACAGCGTCGCCGATCCCCACCGGGGGGGCCAGATTATCCTGAGCCAGGAATTGGCGCCGACTTTTTTGGGGTCCCAGATTCAATTTTTTCGCACTGTCGCCGAAATCCGGCGCTACCAGAGCCTGGGGAAGAGCGACTACGTCCTGGCGGGCCGGCTCAAATGCGGCATCATCGATCCCATCCAGGGCACCACGGATATCCCCATCTACCGGCGGTTTTTTGCGGGCGGTTATAACAGCGTCCGGGGCTACCGCCTGGATTATCTGGGCCCCCGGGACGCCAGCGGCAACCCCATCGGCGGCCAAGGTTTGCTGGAAGGGAGCCTGGAGGCCCGCATCCCCCTTTACAAGGAATTCCGGGCCGTGGCCTTCCTGGATTTCGGCAATGTCTTTCTGCAGATCAACCAGATTGACGTCGGCCAGCTGAAATACAGCTCCGGGGTGGGGCTGCGCTACCAGACCTCCATCGGCCCCATCGGCGTGGACCTGGGCTTTCCGCTAAACCCCATCGACCCCAGCCGGGACAAGTACCGCTTCCATTTCACCATCGGCCAAACGTTTTGAGTTGTAGGGCGGGAAAGCGAAGCGCATCCCGCCTTCGTTCCATCTCGCCACCTCCCGCCAAATTTGAGGATGGTTTTGGCTCCTTAACAGCCCTTTATCTAGAAGACCCGGTGTGGTAAAATAAAACATGCGGCTTATTCGGTATCTTCTCCTGGCCCTGGCGGCGGTTTTGCTGGTGGGGGCTATGGCGCTTTGGCCGCTGCTCAAGAGCGATGCGTTCTGGATCTGGGGCGGCGAGCGCCTAGTGGACTTCGCCCGGAGCCGCATCTACGGGGAGATCGAAGTCCAGGAGGTGCGGGGCAATCACCTCACCGGCCTGCAATTTAAGGGGGTGACTGTCCGGGGCCGCCATGGGGAGGTGCTCCGGGCCGCAGCGGTGGAGATCCGCTTCTCCCTCTGGTCCTTTGTGAAACTGCAGCCGGTGATCGCCAAACTGGCCATCTCGGACCCCCACCTCACCCTCACCGAATACCAGGAGGGCCGTTGGAACGTCAGCAACTTTTTCCGCCCCAAGCCGCCTCCCCCTTTTGACGCCATCAATTTTTCCCAGATCACCATCAAGGGCGGGGAGATCACCTTGACCCGGCCTGGGGCCAGCCAGCTTTACCGGCACCTGGACCTGCTCCTGACCCTGACCGTACTCCATCCCAAGCGCCCCCAACAGGCCATTCTGGTACGCCGGGCCGTGCTATCCGGGGAGACTCCCTGGGGGCGGTTGGGCCTGCAAACCCGCCTTACCTATGGCTCTAACCTCCTTAACCTCTTATCCCTATCGGTAAGCGCGGCGGACCGCCCCCTGGTCTCCCTGGCGGGAGAAGTGCGTTTCAGCGAAGGTGAACCCTCCTGCAAACTATTGGGGGAAGTTGGCCCCATTCCCGCCGCGGAGATGCGCCGCGTCTGGCGGTATTGGCCCGGCTCCCTGGATCTGGAGGGGAAGTTTCAACTCACCGGCACGCCCTCGCAGCTCCAAATCAGCGGCGAAGGTCCATTGAGCCAGGCCGCGTACTCTTTTAAAAGCCAGGTGCAGCGACAGGCCGGGGAGTGGAGCTATGGTCTGGACCTGGACCTCAAGGGCCTGCGGCCCCAAATATTGGCGCCCGCTGAAGGGCGCTGGGCCTCCAGGCTGAAAAACCTGCCTCCCCTGGAGACACAGCTTCGCTTTAAAGGCGCGGGGCTCGCCTGGCCACCCCAGAATCTGGAATGCACACTCTTCTGCCTGCCCTTCCGCTACCAGACGGCCCGGGTGGAGCACCTGCAGATCGGCTTTAGCGCTAGGGGCCGGGAGCAGCGGCTGCAAGGCAGCTTGCGGGGCAACTTCGGCAGCCTGAACGCCACGGTGAGCGGACCACTGCTGTCTTCCCTCTCCGGGGAGGTGAAAATCCAGGCTGACGGTTTCCAGCCCGGGCTCTGGGGCCTGCCGGTGGAAACCGGCAGCAGCGTCAGCGGCAAATTTTCCGGAAATTTCCATCTCCCGGGTGCGCCACCAGCCGGGCCGCTGACTATTGCCGGAGACCTGGAAGCCCGGGGCCAATGGGGGCGGCAGCCTTTGAAAGACCTGCGTGCCCGCCTGGCCCTCAAGGGGGCCAGGTTGGAAATTGCCCAGGCCCAGGTCAAATTAGGGACGCTCAGCGCCGACCTGAAAGGTGCAGTGGACGCCCAGGGGGTGGACTTGCAAGGCAAGGGGGCCTTGACCATGGACGGCAGCTGGCCGCTGCTGCCATCGGGCTTGCGGGGCCGGGTAGCCGGAGAAGGGGGGGTGAAGGGCCCCTTTGCGGCCCCCCGATTCACCTTAGCGGCCCAGGGCCAGGGGCTCTCCTGGGCGGGTTTCTCCTGGGAAAAAGCCGACCTCAAAGCCACAGGCACCGGCTGGCCGCCATCCGCCGGGAATTTGAAGATAAAAGGCAGCGGTCTCAAGACCCCGGCCGGGCGCCTTGCCGATGCCACGCTGGTCAGCCAGGGGGAGGGAGGCCAGTGGCAGCTCCATTTCCATGGGGCCTCCCCCGGGGGACTGCAGGCGGAGGTGCAAGGCACGGCTGATCTCCGGACCCGGTCCCACTTCCTCACCCTGCGGACCTGCCGTTTTTCCACCCGCAAAGTCGCGGTGGCGAACACCAGCGCCATTAACATCCGTTTCCTTCCCGGCCTGGAGATGGACCCGGCCACCTGGCGGGTAAATGACGGCCGCCTCACCCTGGGGGCCCAATCCCGGGGCAATGAGGTGACCGCCCATCTGGAAGTGGTGGACCTGCCCGCGAATCTCCTGGACCTCAAAGGGGCTTCCCTGGAGGGAAAAATCCAGGGGCAGATGGACCTCAGCGGCAACCTGCAGCATCCTGCCGTCCAGGGTAAGTTCACCTGGGGACAGGGGAAGTTTAGAAATTTTTCCTTCCGCTCCCTGCAAACCTCTTTGAATTACCGGGAGGAGAACCTTCTTCTGAAGGGCAGCGTAGAAGAGAAACCCTCGGGGCCGCGTCTGGTCTGGGACGGACGGATTCCCTTAAAGCTCTCCTTCAGCCCCTGGCGCTGGGATTGGGGAGAGCGGGACATGGATTTTCGGGTCCAGGGCGAAAATGCCGATCTGGCCCTGCTGGCCGCGCTTACTCCGGAAGTGCAGAGCGCCAGGGGCTCGCTGACTATTATGGCCCAGTGCCAAGGAAACCCCCGCCACCCACGGGTGTCCGGCAAGATCCGTTGGGGTGAGGGAAGGCTGCAACTCCACCAGTCCGGCAGGGCGTTTCGGCTCCTACCGGGGGAAGCCACTTTGCAGGGGGAAAAGCTGGTCATCCCGGATATTGCCCTGGAAAGCGGCGGCATGGCCCATATTCATGGCTCCATCAGCCTGGCCGCGTTTTCGCTGCAGCGGCTGGATCTCCGGGCCCAGCTCCAGGATTTTCAAGGCTTGGAGCGGGGCGGCGCCGAAGCCGCGGGCAGCGGCACCGTCACCTTAACCGGCCCGGGGACTGCGCCCCTCCTGAAGGGACATCTGGTGGTCTCTAAGGCCACCTTCCGCCCCAGCTTCTTCCAAACCGGGATTAATAAGGACATCGTCTTGATAAATGCCCCCGCCCCTCCCGCCGCCAAGGCCTCCGGGGCCGGGGAAATGGCGGTCTGGAAGGGTCTGCAGATGGATCTCACCCTGGAAGCACCTTCCGGAGCCTGGATCATCGACAAGCGCCTGCGCGTAGAACTGGCCGGGACCCTTAAAGTTCAGAAACAGCCGGGGGAGCCGATCTACCTGGCCGGCACGCTGCACACCCGGCAAGGCACCTACGAACTCCAGAGAAACGCCTTCAAAATAGAGCGGGGTGAGGTGCGCTTCCCCGGCAAACCCCATGGAGAGGTGACCATCGAGGGAGTTGCCACCTGTAAGATCTCCGGCATCACCTTGATTCTGAACGCCTCCGGCCCGGCGACCAAGCCCCAGGTGAAGATGGAGAGCATGCCGCCACTGCCCCCGGCGGATATGCTGGCCTACTTGATGTTCGGCCGTCCGGCTCAAACCCTGTCCCGGGAGGAATACCTCACCGTGGGCCAGCAGGCCTTGGGGATCCTGGGAGGGGTTACCGCCCAGAAAATCCAGGAAATCCTGGGGCAGGATTTCCCCCTGCTGGGTAATGTTGCTTTAAAAAGCGGCCAGTCTGAAGGGCGGCAAACCATGGGGATTGCCAAGCCCCTGACCAAAGATATCACCGTTACTTTGGAGCGCAAGACCAGCCCCCTCTACCGGGACGACGACAATCAGGTGCGCCTGGAGTATAAGGTGAATAAGTACCTCAGCGTGGAATCCCAGATGGGCCGGCGCAACTCCGGGGGCGATATCCTGTTTAATTTGGATTTTTGATAATTTTTGCAGAAATGCCCAGGTAAAATATTTCCTAACCTAGATAACTTCTTTAATATTTATATGGTAGCAGCAGAGCAGTCAAAAAATTTAGCATGTTTGGCGGATCACAATTTGCATAGAGAAATCAATTACCTGCGGCTTTCGGTGACTGACCGCTGCAATCTGCGTTGCTTCTATTGCGTCCCTGGAGGGATATGGGAAAAGCTGCCCTGCCAGGAAATCCTGCGTTACGAAGAGATGCTCCGTCTGGCTCGGGTGGCGGTGGCCCAGGGCATCAGGAAGATCCGGGTCACCGGCGGTGAACCCCTGGTGCGCCGGGGGGTGGTGGAGTTCATCCAGGGCCTGCATCAGGTCAAAGGACTCCAGGAAGTCTGCCTCACCACCAATGGCGTGCTCTTGGGGGAAATGGCCCCGGCCCTTTATGCCACGGGCTTGCGCCACCTCAACCTGAGCCTGGATACTTTGAAGCGGACGCGGTACCAGAAAATTACGGGGAGTGATAGTTTTCTGGAGGTGGTTGCCGGGCTGGAGAAGGCCGCGTCCCTGGGATTTAATCCCATAAAGATCAACTGCGTGGTGCTGAAGGATTTGAATGACGACGAGCTGCCGGATTTTGTCCGCCTGGCCCGGGAGCGCCCCTTCCAGGTGCGGTTCATCGAATTCATGCCCGCGGTGTCCCAGGAGA
>JAKAKP010000059.1 GCA_021813445.1 Deltaproteobacteria bacterium | reverse complement strand
CCAGCAGGCACAGGACCACACCCAGCCCCAGGCCCCTGTAGAGAAAACCGCGGGGTGCAGGACTCATTTCTTCCCTCCGGGCGTCCGGGGCAGCTCTCGGCCTACCAGCCACTCCAATTCCGACCGGGAGACTTACGGATCGGGATTACCAAGAGGTCTTGATCCCCAGCCTGGAAGCTTTGATAAAACAGCACGGCAAAATCCGGCTGCTCTGCTACCTAGATGAGGGTTTTGCGGGGATGGAGGCCGGGGCCTTGTGGGATTATGCCAAATTCTTTCTGCCCCATAAAGACGACTTCGAGAAAATGGCCTTGGTGGGGGGGCCGAAATGGATCGAATTGATGATGAAGCTCTTTGCGCCCCTTATGAAAGGAGATGTCAAGGGCTTTGCCATGGATCAGCTCCAGCAAGCCCAAACCCTGGATTCCTAAAGGGATGAAAACCTGGACCATGGGGGTGGACTTCTGTCCGGAGAATACCTATGATTTTTTATACATTACGCTTACTGCACTAAACCAGGGAGGTTTGGGGAGCAAGTCACAAACGCCCCCAAAGATGCGCCAAGCGACAAAGGAGCCCAACCATGAAAAACTTTCTGCGAATAGGTCTGCTGATCATCATCGGGGGCGCAGCCATGTTGACCTGGGCCGGCCTGGCCGGGGCTGACTCGGGCCAGGATTTGTTTAATGATAAATGCGCCTTGTGCCACGGCAATGACGGCAAAGGCAACGGGCCCGGGGCCGCGGCCTTTAATCCGGGACCCGCGGATTTCACCGCGCCACAGTTCTGGCAGGGGGATGTGAAGAACAAAATCATAAATACGGTGAAAAACGGCAAAGGGGCTATGGTACCGGTGGAGGCCTCGAATAGCGAGATACAGGCGATCATCGGCTATATGGAAAAGACATTTAAACCCTAACCGCGGCGCGTCCCTGGATCGGCACAAGGGGGCACGAACCTATCCCCCGCCTAAATTAATTTTTGGGGGAGGACAGATGCTGAGAAACAAGCTGCCCAAAGGTATTCTTTGGCTGGTGCTGGGGGGTATCTCAATAATTTTGTTGGTTCCGGAAGCCCAGGCGGTGCCCAGTTTTGGGCGGCAAACGGGGATGTCGTGTACTGTCTGCCATACCGTCTTTCCGGAGCTGACCCCCTTCGGCCGGAACTTCAAACTCACCGGCTATACCATGAGCAAGCACAGCAAAAAGCCCTATGAATGGCCCCCGCCCGTGGCCGGCATGTTCCAGGCCTCTTTTACCCACAACAACAAATCGCTGCCGCCCAATGTCATCCAGGGACTGGACCCCCAGGGCTCTTCCAAAGGCAATGATAACGTCAACTTCCCCCAGGCGATCAGCCTATTCTATGGCGGCCGCATCGTTCCCCATGTGGGGGGATTTATTCAGGGCACCTTCGATGGCGTGGCCGAAAAATTCTTTTTGGACAACACCGACGTGCGGGTTACGGCCACGCCCGAGTTGTTCGGCAAAGACCTGGTCTTGGGCATCACCGCCAATAACAACCCCACGGTGCAAGACGTGTTGAACACCACCCCGGCTTTCCGTTTCCCCGCAGCCAGCGGCGTTATCGCCTTGACGCCGGCTGCCGGCGCGGTGATCGATGGGGCGCTGGGCCAGCAGGTGGGCGGTTTCGGGGGTTATTTTTATTGGAATAACCTGATCTATGGTGAGGCCACCTTTTACCGCACCGCCCGCAGCGGCTTTACCCAATTTTTGGGCGCGGGTACGGTGACGGATACCATCGTAGACGGAGTAGCTCCTTACTGGCGGGTCTTCCTGCAACATCAATGGGGGCAGCATTCCCTGGCCGTGGGCCATTACGGCATGGTGGCCCGCATCTTTCCGGAGAAGAATGCCGTGGATGCCAACGGCAACCCCATCCCCAATCTCTTTAATACCCGGGGAGTGGCCGACCGCTTCGCGGACACTGGGTTTGACGCCCAATATCAATACCTCGGCAGAAAACATATCTTTACCGCCCAGACCACCTATATTCATGAGGATCAGCGCTGGGACGCCACTTTCGCCCAGGGGGGCTCCGACAATAATCACAACTGGCTGGACACTTATAGGATTAATCTCAATTACTATTACCGCACCGCCAAATGGGGCACCCTCGGCGGCACCGTGGGTTATTTCAGCACCTGGGGCAGCAGGGACTCCGGGCTCTATGCGCCCGATCCAGGGGACGGCAGCAGGACGGGCAAACCCAACAGCGACGGCTTCATCCTCGAATTCGATTATGTCCCCTGGTGGCAGAATACCAAGGTTACTATCCAGTACACCCTTTATAATCGATTTAATGGCGCGCGGCGCAGCTATGACGGAGACGTCACGGATTTTCCCAACCGCCGGGACGCTTCCAACAATAACACCCTCTATATTCTGGTATGGCAAATGCTTTAGCCGGGGCAGGATAAAGAGTAATCAGCCGGTAAGGGTTAGATATGTGCTGCAGGCTGGGGCCGCGCCCCCTCGCCCGGGGCTCTATCCCTGCTTCACCACCAACCCGAGGTCCTCATGATTGACGCCTTCTACCATTTCTTAGAAAAACTTGGTTATGCCCATGCGATCCATCCGCCCCTGACCCACATGCCCATAGGTTTAGTAGTGGCGGCGCTGGCGTTTACCGGCATGGCCTGGCTTTTCCGGCAGCCACGGCTGGCGGTGACGGCTCGCCATTGCCTCATTCTGGCATTGATCTTCTTATTTCCCACCGCACTGGCGGGCTATATGGATTGGCAATACTTCTATGCCGGCGCCTGGCTGACGATTTTTAAGATAAAGCTCGCCCTGAGCGGCACCCTTTTGGTCCTCCTGGTTCTCAGCCTCATCCTCAGCCGCAAGGAGGCCGCGAGATATGGGGTCCTGCTGCCCCTTTACATCCTCTGCTTTTTGACGGTAGTAGTCCTGGGCTACCTGGGGGGGCAGCTGGCCCTGGGCGAAAGGTGCCCTGAAGTCCTTTCCACAGAACACAGTGTGGGCGCCGAGATCTTCCGGGTCAATTGCAGCGGCTGCCATCCCCACGGAGGCAATATCTTCGATCCCAAGCTGCCCCTGTCCGGAGGCCCGCAGTTGGCCGACCCGGACACTTTCCTGGCCTTCGTAAGAAAACCGTTGCGTCCGGATGGCTCCCGGGGGCAAATGCCCGCGTTTGCCCCGGACAAGATCTCCGACGCGCAGATGCGCGACCTCTACGAGTATATCGTCACCGTCTTTAAAACCCCGAAGAGAAGTCCCCAATGATGATGATGTTGTTGCTTTCATGAAATGTCGGGTAGTATTCGTGCCTACCCAAATCTTTCTAAACTCTTCCGGTAAGGAAGTTTTGGCAAACCGGGTTCTTCACCATATATGAATTGGAAAAAAAATTGCGACAACTAAAATTAATTCAAACCCCTTAAGTGGGGCCATCATTTTCCAGAGATATAGAAAGTCAGCCTGCCTGGGGGGTTAATTAGAATCTTTGCTCGGGTGTGAGACCCGCATAGACTGCGTTGTCTTTTCTGTTGGAATATGGTAGCAATAAACTATAGATGAAACGCTTGGCCCTGCTTTTGACTTTGGTGGTTTTCTCCCTCGGTAGTCTGGGGGGCCGGGCCCTGCATTTCCATCACCATCTGCAGCAGAGGGCCGCCAATCACAGCAGTGGCCAGTATTCCCTTTGCCTTGCGGATGATGATGCCCTCTCCGACCTGGATGACGGCGATCAGCAATGCACGCCGTCCAGCAACTACATCATCTTCCTCTTGGAGCTGACCCGCCGGAATCTACCTGGCTCGAATGGAGCCAGTTCGACTTCCCAAAGGGATGATCATCACCCCGGGCTTGGCTGTGGCGGCTTGCCTGCCTGATCTCTTCCCTCCTTTGCTCGTCCACCTGGATATAGCAACTAAATCAAAATACATTTCCTCACACAACGCGGTCTGATATCGAGTTGCCATCTCTCGCAGGGGTGAACCTAGGGTGCCCGCCTTTACAGAGGGTCGACGTATTTAGGTCGGGTTTGGCAATGCCAGAGAAATTATTGTGAACTCTTTCAGGAATAGTCTGTCCTGCTAGTTGAGGCATTCTTAACTTATACAAGCAATAAGCTATTTTATCCGCGAGCTTAGGATTCAACCACGGCCCGTTTGGCAATTATCTTCTGAGAAAGGAGCAGCTAGGCATGGGACCTCATGAAACTGCCTTAGCCTACTTCGGTTTGCTTTTCCTGGGATTCATCGTTGCCTCTTACGGCACCATGGTCGGCGCCGCCGGCGGCTTTCTCTATGTACCACTGTTGCTTTTTCTTTTTCCCGCCGAGCATCATAGCACCCTCACCGCTATTGCCCTGGCCGTTAATTTTTTCACCTCCTTCTCCGGCCTGACGGCCTATGTCCGCCAGAAGCGGGTTGATTATAAATCGGGCCTATGGTTCGCGGCGGCGACAATTCCAGGCGCGATTTTAGGAGTAATAGCCACCACCCTCGTCGCCCGCAAGAGCTTTGAAGGTATCTTCAGCATCTTCCTGATCGCCCTGGCGATCTTTATGTTTTTCCGGCCCAAAACCGACACCGCGGCCTCCGGGGAACAGCATCTCACCGCCAGCCGCGGCCTCACGCAGATCTCGAAGAGTGTTAATGGCATAACCTTCGAATACCATTATAATCTCATTTTGGGATTAACGACCTTTTTCTTCCTGGGATTCGTGGTCAGCTTTCTGGGAATCGGCGGCGGCGCCTTGATAGTGCCGACCTTGTCTTATGTGGTCCATTTCCCGGTATTTATCGCCACGGCCACCTCAATCTTTATTGTGAGCATCATAACTTTTACTGCCTCCATGGTTAATATCTTCCATGGCGCCTTCCATCATGGTGCTCACCGCATCGCCGCGATGGGCATCGGGGCCTTGATCGGGTCCCAGGTCGGGGGCTACCTTTCCAAACAGGTTAAAGGCTCCTGGACTATTCGCGCCCTGGCCGTGGCCATTGCCTTGGCGGGCGTTAAGATGTTCATTGATGTTTTTTGAGAGTGGCAGCCAAGTCAGCATTGCGTCACAGTTAAAAGGAGGACTCCATGTCCATAGTCACCATTTCCAGAGGATCTTACAGCCACGGCAAGGAAGTGGCGGAAAAACTGGCCCAAAAACTGGGTTATAAATGCATCTCCCGGGAAGTAATCCTGAAGGCCTCGGAGCATTTCAATGTGCCCGAACTCAAGTTGCGGCACGCTATTCACGATGCGCCTTCTTTTCTGAATCGCCTTACCTATGGCAAGGAGCGCTATATCGCCTACATCAGGGAAGCCCTGCTGCACCACTTCGTCAAGGATAACGTGGTCTATCACGGCCTGGCGGGCCATTTCTTCGTGCCCGGCATCTCCCACGTACTCAAGGTCAGGATTCTGGCCGACCTGGAAGACCGGGTGGCGGAAGAAATGAAGCGGGAAGGAATTTCCTCAGCCGAACAGGCCCGGGCCACCATATTAAAGGATGATGAGGAACGCTATCGTTGGAGTCAGCAGCTCTATGGCCTCGACACCCGCAACTCCGCCCTTTATGACCTGGTAATTCACATCACCCCTATCACCACTGATGAAGCGGTGGAAATCATTCAATGCGCCCTGGCGCGGCCCTGCTTTCAGACTACGCCCGAGTCCCAGAAGGCCATGGAGAATCTGTTCCTGGCCGCCCAGGTGCAGGCGGCCTTGATAGATGAAATACCTTCCGCCAAGGTCGGGGTGGAGAACGGGGAACTGGTGGTCAGTATCGGCACGGCCTGGGACAGTGACAAGAAGATGATCGCCAAGGTCGAGCAGATCAGCGATAGCGTGGGCGGCGTCAAGGTCAAAGTGCGGCTGGTCAGCCCCTGAATCCACCTCCGGTGGGGCGAAAATTTGCAAATCTCTTCCCAAGATTATAAGTTGGGCGGAATCTCTGCTCCAGGAATCTGAATTCATTTCCAAGAGGTGCACTAATGAGCGAAATGTTATCCCGGCCGCACCTGTCTTTTACAAATTCTGAGAGTTGCGGCTGGTCAGGCCACTGTCGCTGGCTGCTGACGAGTTTGCTGGTGGGCGTGGTCTCCGGATTCGGGGCCATCCTGTTTGAAACCCTGCTGAGATACTTCTTTTATCATTTTCTGCATCTGACCACGGGTTATGCGGAACCCCTGAAAGACGCGGCGGCCGTGCCGTTCCTGGGTATCACCCGCTCCTGGCTCTTTCTCATTATCCCGGCCCTGGGCGGACTGGTCTCGGGGTTGATCGTCTATTTCGTCGCCCCGGAAGCCGAAGGGCACGGCACCGACGCCATGATCGAGGCGTTTCACCGCAAAGGGGGATTGATCCGCAAGCGGGTCCCAGCAGTGAAGATCCTGGCTTCGGCCATCACCATCGGCAGCGGCGGCTCCGCCGGGAAAGAGGGGCCCATCGCCCAGATCGGTGCGGGCTTTGGCTCGGCTCTGGCCACGATGTTAAAGCTCCACCCCAGGGAACGGCGCATCCTGATGCTGGCCGGCGCGGCCGGCGGCATCGGGGCCATCTTCCATGCGCCCCTGGGGGCCGCCCTCTTTGCCCCGGAGGTGCTCTACCGGGAGGAGGAGTTCGAATTCGAGGCCATCATCCCTTGCATCATCTCCGCCATTGTGGCCAATGCGATCTTCGACCGCTTCTTCGGGCGCACCGCCCTGTTCTTCCCGGGACCGGTGGATTTCGCCACCCGGGAGCTCATACCTTACGCCATTTTCGGAGTGGTCTGCGCCGCGGTGGGTTATGTTTACATCAAGGTATTTTATGACCTGGCCCGGGACCGCTTCTTCCGGCGGCTAAAATTTACCAAGGCCTTGAAACCTGCGTTGGGAGGGCTGATGATTGGCACGATCGCCTTATTTACCCCCCAGGTGATGGACGGCGGCTATGGCTGGATCCAGGCGGCCATGGAAGGCAAGATCTTTTGGGGGGTCATGCTGCTCTTGGCTTTCATGAAGATTGCAGCCACCTCCTGCACCATCAGCTCCGGGGGCAGCGGCGGGGTTTTCGGGCCTTCGGTGTTTATGGGGGCCATGCTGGGCGGGGCGTTCGGCTTTCTAGGCCACCAGTTGGCGCCAGGCTGGGTGATCCATCCCAGCGCCTTTGTGGTGGTGGGCATCGGCGCCTTCTTCGCCGGGGTCGCCCGGGTGCCGGTGTCCTCCATCTTGATGGCCTGCGAGATGTGCGCCAGTTATACCTTGCTGGTGCCCTTGATGCTGGTATGCGCCGTCTCCTTCGTATTATTGCGTCGCCACACCCTCTATGAAAAACAGGTGGCAACCAGGCTGACCTCTCCGGCCCATATGACCGAGTTCGCCCGGGGTTTGCTGGAGGGGATGCGCGTCTCCGAGGTGGTTCAACCCCGGCAGGTGACCGAGATTCCCGAGAACATGCCCCTGGAGCAGGTAATTCAGGTGGTCACCACCTCCAGTGACCTCCATTTTCCGGTGGTGACCCCAGGCGGCCGGATGACCGGCATCCTCTCCATCAACGATATCCGGCCCATTATGTTTGAGGAAGAGCTGCATCAGGCGAAGATGGCCAAAGACATCGCCACCCGGGAGGTAGTGCGGGTCCTCTGGAACGATTCCCTGCAGGATGCCCTGGATAAGATGGTTTTGATGAACGTGGACGAATTGCCGGTGGTGAAAGAGGAGGCGCCGGATGAAATCGAGGCCATGATCTCCAAACGGGACATCATCAGTTATTACCATGCCCGCACCGGGAGCATGGGGCTAAGTAATAAATAATATTGCATTAGATAATTACCTCAAAGAGAAATCTGGACCCCGTGATCAAAAAGGAATAGAACGGTTGAGTCGATAAACCACCCCAGACAATAATAGTCCCAGAGGTTACTCATGTTCAGGTTGCCCCGTTGGTGGCGCCAGAAAACCAACCCTCCTCCAATTGCAGATGCCGGCCCCTGGTTTGCTGCCTATCTGCGCCAGCGGGCGGACCTGGCGGCAACTGCCTCAGAGTTTCAATGTGACCCAGCCTGCAGGCGGCCCGGATGCAAGAATCAAGACTTGCAGGTGCCGGTGACCATCTTCGATGTCCTGGCCGCAGCCCGGCACCAGGACCAGCCATTATCCGCCATTTACCAGGACCGCTATTCCTTGGGGTTGCTCAGCAATGAGCGGGAAGACTGGATCCGCATGGTGACTCTGAAGTTGCAGAAACCCTGCCCCTTTTTAAAAAACGACCTGTGTAGTATCTATGCTATCCGGCCTTTGCCCTGCATCCTTTTCCCCGAATATCTGGTTAATGAGGGTACTTTCGAGGAGAATGCCAGGAAAGAGTGTTTTAAAGATTACCTTTGTTTCCAGCGTCCGCTTCTTCTTAGCCCGGAGCGTGCAAAAGTAATGACTGAGCTAAAAAGAATGTGGAAGCGGGAAAGTCTGATTTCCAGCTTTTATCTCTTCAATTATGGCCCCTGCCACATTGACTTCTGCAATCTCATCGAAGATCTCTCCTCTGAGGCCAGGAGCCAAACAAAAGCGGAAGAGCAGGCGGAGCCGCTGCGGCTCATACCCCACCACATCTTGGAGAGTTTTTTTCTGAAACACATGGTCAAGTGCCATCCCTTTGCCGGGTTGGATGAAAAAATCCATCATCTCGATACCCGGGAAGGACAAGCAGAATTGGGGCAATGGTTACAAGACGACCTGCTTCTGAAAAAACTCAAGCAAGGTGGAACTGACCGGACGGTCTTCCGGTTTGTGAAGGGGAGATTGCAGGCACAACGACGAGGTCTCAGTGTAAGCGCGCAGACAGTTTGAGATATTTTAGCACGCAGAATGAGATGAAGGGGCCGAAAACGGAAAAAGGGCAAAATTCACCGACAGCTTCTGGGGGCTTGATGAAGCTCATCGGTAGGGTAATTAAGTTGTCCGGGGGTTGAAATTGGCTCGCTTTCTTCTCAGTTCACCTCGCCAATATTGCGCTTCAAGACAAGATCATTAAGAATCTCCTGGACCGTTCGATAGCTTGAGCAGTGCTTCATATAGCCCAGGAAACTGGCCACCGAGGGGCGGACATCGTCAAGGGTTATCTCGCCCCGGCCATAAGACTCCATCAATAAACGGAACCGCCTCCGGGCTTTTAAGACGTTGCGCTTCCTGGGCAGCCTATGGGTTGGCCAGGTTCGATAGCCAGCAAAGTCAATGCCTTGATGAGCGGGGAAAATGCGGGTTTTAGGGTTCAGGGACAGCCCGAGAAAGGCAATCCCGAAGCTCGGCCCCGAGGGTGACCTCTCGCTCTTCGGGAATTGGCGCAGCGCACCGTAGGCATATCCGGCCATGTCTTCCCATTTCTGGGCGATTTTTAATTGACCGGACATTCTTTAATCCCCCTGTCTCCGATGCGCTACGCCATTCAGATAATCAAGAGATCAGATTTCAGATTCTCAGGAAATAAAAGCGGGGCGGAACCCGAGGCCCGGGCCCGTGCCCGACCGCTCGCGGCCCAGGTACAAGTGGAACAGCCCGGCGCCGGCGCCGTCGAGCCAGTTCCCGCCACGGAGAGGCATGCGCTCACCGTAGTTCCGGACCCAGATATCTCCGTTCAGGCCGGTAGCAGCATGCGGGAAGAGCAGCAGCCGTTTCAGCAACGCCGGGGGCGTGATGCCGGCGTCGGCAGCCAGGGATTGAAAGGCCACAGAGGTATAGCCATCATCCCCGGAGGCCGGAGCATTGGAGTTGTCGATCACGTCATCGAGCTGCGGCGCCCCGACTTGCCCCGTGGTGCCGGCATTGACGGAATCGTACTTGCAGGTTCCGGCCGTGCCAGGGGCCACCAGGCTGCCGTCGGCGAGAATGGCCTTCCAGAGAGCGGAGGCGGCCCCCTGATCCTTGGTGTTGTCGGCCGCATCATTGTTGGGCAGGACCTGGATTTCGCCGACATTCAGGCGCAGGCCGCCGACCCATTCCCAGATGTTGCCCACCAGGTCGGCAATGCCGGCCCAGGTGTTATCGTGCCGCCAGCTCGCCGGCCCCGACCCGGCATAAGTCCGGGGAGTGCCGGCGGTCACGCCGGGAGCGGCGCCGTCCACCCGGCGCCCGGTTTCATAGGTGGCGGCATGGGAACGGCCGTAATTCGTGTTGCCCCGGGGCTGGAAGCCATTCTTCCAGCACCAAAAGGCCAGGGCGGCCCATTCGGCGTTGGTCATCAAATGCCAGCCCTGGCCCTTGTTCTTGCAATAGAGCAGGGCATTGTCGAAGGTCAGCGAGGTGGCCGGATCGACGCCGGGGAGGCAAACAGCCCGGGAGTCCTTGACGATGGCCTGATATTGCCCGACAAAGATCTGGCTCTTTTCGACCTCGTTGACGATGAAGGCCGGAAACACCCCGGTACCCAGGGAGGCGTCGATATCCTCGCACATGAACTTGGGGATCACGATCATGTAAGAGGGGTAGCCCTTGTCGTCATAGAGCACCGTAACCTTCCCGCCCGTGGCGGCCTCAATGGCAGCCCGCAGATTGTCTTTCACAAAAATGGTCGGCATTTTTCTTCCTCCTGAAGTTTGGCTAAAAATCGGTCTTAAAGTTCGCCCCTACCCGACATAGGGCCATACCTTGACCACGACCTCACTGGGGTTCAGGGGAATGGGCACCGGCTTCATGATCGGGCCGTTCTCATCTTCCCCGTCCTGCACCATCTCGAAGCGCTGCGGGGGGATGATGCAGGACAGGACATAGGCCCTGCCTTCGGCGGCCCCGGCCACAAAGTCCCCCTGGCCGTCGGAGCAAATATCCGCCACTACCTCATGGTCGCTCTGCATGGCGGCACAATCCACGCTCGCCTCTCCGACCGAAACGGTCGCGCCGGAAATAGCAAAGTCCGCACAGGGTCCGCTCCCCATCATTTCCAATCTCATGTCAAACCTCCTTTATGGTTGGATCAAGCGCCGGGCCGGCTTACCAGGTAACGCACCACCAGGTCGTCAGCCATGCCCGAGAAATACACCTTGAAGCCGTTATCGAGCCGGTTCTGCACCAAAAACCCGTCCAGGCCGGAAGCCGGGCCGGTAAAGCTGACCAGGTCGAGCTGAACGATGTAGTCCGCTCCCACGATGGGGGCATTAAGGGCCACCAGAGCATAGCTGGGCGCGTCCAGCACGGTGGGCCAATTGGCCTCCAGCCGCCGCCGATCGGTCAAGGTGACATTAGCCAGGTTCGGGTCGTTAATGTCGTTGTTGTTGGCCGGCACGGTCACTTCGTAGAGAATGATGCCGTTGTCCGGCACGGCCTGGCCCAGGTCGGTGGAATCGCACTGAATGACGCCGTTGGCGTCGATCCAGAGAAACACATAACAGGTCGCGGCGGACCCCGAGTTGTTATTGGGAATCGAGGCGCAATTCACCAGCTCCTGCACGCTATAGGGCCGTCCTTTGAGGAAGAACTTCCCTAAGGCCAAGGTGACGTTTCTGGCCGCGGTGGTCGATTTGGAGACGGTGCAGCCGGAGATCACCCCGCGGTTTTTCAGGGTGATCAGCCCCTCCTGGAAGCGCATGCCCAGGGTTTTCTTCATCTCCTTGTGGGCCAGGGCCAGGTCATCCAGGAGCTTGAGGGTAAAATACTGGAGCGCCCCCTGATAATCGTTGCCGTAGTCGGCTTCGATCCGGTCCGTTTCGGCGATGCGCTCGGCTTCCACCCGGGCCAGTTCCTTGGCGAGGACGCCCTGGTCGCCGATCACCCCCATGAGGGAGCTGACCACCATGTTCTGCATATCCGGGTCGAGGCCCTCCAGGTTGGATTCCATCCCGGAGAGGCGGGTATCAAGGTTGGCCTCGCCGCCCCGGGCCGCGGCAATCTCGCCCTCGGCCGCCGCCACCCGGCCCTCATGGTTTTGGAAATTCTCATCGATCTCCGAATACCGGACGTTCCACAGGCTCGGGACGGCATCTGGCTCGTTGTCCGGAATGGGCGTAATATTGGGATGTGGTAATGGCATGGTTGCCCCCTTGTTTAGAATTTGAGTTTGACAGAGATTTCGTAGGTTTCGTCGGATTCCTTGATCTTGGGCGCAAAGTTGCGGAACCCGAGCATGTTCCCCACCTCATCCAGGAGGGCCGCCTCCGAAATATGCGCCCCCAGCAGCTCGCTCTTTTCGAGACGGCCGGTGCCGGTCACAGAGTAACCGTCCTCCTGAACCTTGGCAGCCAGGGGCTTGCGCAGCAGCTCATGATTGAGCGAGGTGCGCGCCGCATCGGGCGGCTTGGCGGTGCCGTCCGCATTGTGGCCGCCATCGCCAAAGGCCATCATGGCGATCTGGGGCAGCGAGGAGCCGTCATAGAAATGCTTCGCCAGCCTCTGCCTGAAGTTATAGGTAGTAGTCGCCTCTGCCATGAATCCCCTCCTTGATCCGCTTGATTATGCGGCTCTCCGAATTACAATATCCATCGTGCAGGCCGGCCCCGGAGCACCCACCTTCCAGGCGCCGTCCAGGAATTTAGTGGCCCGGAGCCCCCAGGTTCCATTTAATTGCCGGTAAAAGGGTCCCAGACGCGGCGCTGACAGCCGGCAACTGCCATCCAGGCGCCAGGTCCCGTCGACATCATGGGCCGCTCCCACCTGCCATTGACCGTCCAGCTTGCGAGACCATCTCTCGCCGACTCTTACTTCGGCCCGCCCCAGCTTGCCGAAGATCCCGCCAGACCAGGCCTTTTTTACCGCACTCCGGGCTTCCGCCCACATCCCCGGACTTCTCACTTTCCAGGCGCCGTTCAGGGGCAGGGGCATTGCCGCCCGCCCGATCCCCCAGGAGCCGTCCAGCCGGCGCCACCGCGCCAGTTTGGGACGCGAACTGAGCTGACGCGGGGAGGCCGGATAAGCCAGCGGGAAGCCAAACCGCTCGGTGAGGCCCAGGTCCGGGGCTGCACTGGCCTCAATATCCTTGGAGAGGGCCGCCTCAGGCAATGCCAGGATGCGGTTCATCCCCACCTGCCAGTGTCTGCCCAGACGCAGGCGGGACTCGCCCAGCCGGGCCGCCAGATAGCGCTCCGGCCGCTCAATCTCTTTTTTCATAAAGAGAGTTTCGAAGATATTACACTGCCGGAGATGCTCATACGGCATGGCCGGGTGCAGCATGCCGCCCAACTGCCAGGAGCCGTCCACCAGCAAGGAGCCGTCCAGCTTATAGGGCTGGGCGTCAAAACCGACCTTCCAGGTGCCGTCCAGTTTCGGGGAGCACCAGGGATAGGGCTGAGAAACCTCCTTGCGCATGTAGAAAGAGAGGTCCTGGGTGGGCGTGGCCAATAGCTCCAGGAGCATCCAATAGGCCCACACCGGCCAGCTCCGGGCGTTCTTGGCGGTCTCTACCGCCCACTTGATTTCCGGCACCCAATCGGGCCGGCTGGCCTCCAGCAGATTGATGCGCACCGCAAACTGCGCCCAGTGCTCCATATAGGCCAGACCGATAACCTGCTCATAGGCCACCAGCTTCTTGGGGGCCGGGTCGCCGTCCGCCACCACCTGCCAGGTGCCGTCGAGCTTGACGCCCCCGAGGGCCGCAAACCGCTCCCGGGCCTTGATATACTCGATGATCTCCACATCCTGGTAGCCGAGCTGCGCCAGGAGCCACTTGACCGCATAGGGCGTGCCCTTGATTTTGTGCCAGTTAAAAGACCCCTGAATCAGGTTGCGCTTGACGTCTTCAGGTAGGTCGGATCTCCAGAAATCCACCGACAAGGCCCAGGCCAGCCACGGCAGAAACTCGGCGGGGCAGGCCTCCGGACGCCAGAGCTGGCCATAATCCGGAGAGCCGTCGCCCAGGCGGGCGATAGCCTCATCAATGGCCCTTTCCTGGGCCGAGGCGCTGGGGGGCAGCAGGCTACTCATCCCGGCCTCCCACCGCCACGTTGACCGCATCGCACCAAGCCGCCTGATAAGGGCTGATGACGATATTGTCGGTGGGGCTGGCGAGAATCACCTTTTGCACCCCGGCCTGGTGGAGCGCGGCATAGAGACCCGAGAGGGTAATATCATGCCCCAGGGCATGCTGGTTGGCCACCCAGGCATTAGCCGTAGCAATGGCGGCAGCCAGCACCACGCCGGCGTCAGGCTCCTCATAAAGGATCAGCGTGGCGGACAATTCATAATGGACTACCTCTGCGGCGATTATGGCTACTTCATCGGTCAGGGGCCGCACCTCCTCCCGGTTAACCGCGGCCTCCACCGCCGCCAAAAGTTCGGCGTCCGGAGCGCCGTCCCCCACCGTGGACAGCACCACCACGTCCACCTTGCCGGGCGCCGGCGACTGGATGGAGACGTCCTTGACCTTACCCGAAGCCCCCAGGGCATGAAACTCATACGCCCCCACCGGCCCGGCCACGCTCAGCCCTTCGAAGGCCATCTGGCAGCGGTAACGAAACTTCTTATCGCTCTCCATTGTCGGGGCAACGGGCGGAATGGCGTCCGGGTCGCCCGGATCGATAATCAGGCGGCTGACATTAAACAGCGCGCCCAGGTGATCCAGGTCGCCTCCGGTGGAAAAGGCGAGCATCACGGCCCGGGCGGCATCATTGACCCGCTGCCTGAGCAGCGTCTCCCGGTAAGCCGCCACCTCCAGGATTTTATAAACCGGATCGGACTCCACAATGGCGCTGAAGGACTCATCCCGGGCCTTGAGATCAGAGAGCATGGCCGCCAGGACCGTCTCGTAGTCCAGGGCCTCGACCACATCAGGCGCCGGCAGGATGGTGAGATCGATTACCGCCCGGCTCATATGATAATGCCCTCCAGAACCACCTGTTTGCCGTCCACCAGGTAGATTCCCGTCAAATCCAGGGTCACGGAAGCGGCAGACACCGTGTTAATCTTGATTTTCTTCAATTTGAAGCGGGGCTCCCAGCGGTCGAGCGCGGCCACCACCGCAGCGTAAGCCTCCACCAGCCAGGTGCGGTTCACCGGCCGGTCGATCAGCTCAAAGAGCCCCGAGCCGTATTCCCGGCGCATCACCCGGGTGCCCAGGGGGGTGCGCAGGATATCGCTGATGCTCTGCCTTAAGTGGGCCAGACCGTCCAGGTGCTTCCCGGTCACGGCATTCATGCCGGTCATGCCTACCATAGGTCCGCACCCCCGCCATTGCTTTCGGAAGCCTGGGGCTCTTTGGGCGCCTCGGCCTCCACCCGGCTGCTATAGCCGCTGTTGGAAAGTTCATGGGTCACGGACCGGACAATCCACTCGCCGTCAACCCCGTCCCGCACGCCGGCCACCACCAGCTTGATCTCGGCCGCCACCAGGGGGTTTCCCGGAAAACAAAAGGAGGCCTTGGCCTCGCCCCGGAAAAACCCTTGCAACTTGGCCGAGCCGGCCGCCTTGGCCTGATCGGCATTGGGGTAGGTATGTCTCAGCACATAGGCCGGGTCTTCGGTCCCTACCTTGATTTCGGTGCGCTTGCCGGTTTTCCAGTCATGGTAATAGACCTTGACGGTCTTATATTTGCCCCGGTCCGCCAGGGTCACATTCCAGGAGGTGAGGTCGGATAAAGCCAGCGGAACCACCGGCAGGTCCTGGCCGCCGGCACTCTTGCTGCTACCCTTGGGAACCAGCACCAAGTAACCGTTGGCCGGCTTGGCCACCGCATCATACTGCTTGGCCAGCCGGGTGAGAAAATGCATATCCGACTCTTCGGTCTGATCCACGTGCTCGAACGAGATCCCGGCCAGGGAGGGGTCGACCTGGGGCTGATAGCCATGCTCCGAAGCGATCTTCTTGACGATGTTCCCGAGCGTGACCTTATCCCAGGGCCGGGTCTTGGGAGACTTCAGGGTCTGGAGCATGTCCGCGGCCTTGGCCCGGATCAGCATGGTCCGGGGCGGCCCGGACAGCTCGACCTCATCCACCACATAGATCCCCATGAGAAAGACGCCGGTTTCGATATAGCCCAGCCAAATTTCCAATTTGGCGCCTTTCCGGGGAATCTCCAGGGCCGCGTCCCGGTCGTCCAGGCTGATTTCCGCGGTATCGCTTTTGACCCCGGCCGCATCGGTGATGCACAGGCGCAGCAGCCGGTCCTGGATCTTGGCGGTAACGTCCACCTTGTCAGCTAAGATTTGAAAGGCCGGTCTCAATTCCACAACCTCACGGTGCTTTTTTGGCTGGTATCGGGGAGAGCCGGCAGTTCGATGAGGGTGCCGGCGGGCAGGACCGGGCCCAGCTTGGCCAGGCCGGGATTGGCCTCCAGCACCGCCTCCACCGCCCCGGATTCCTGGCCGTAATGCCGGTAACAGATCCAATCCAGCATGTCGCCGTCCTTACACCGGTACTGCGCCATAGGCGTCATCCCCATAGAGCTTGAGGTCCAAGCAGAAATCTATTTTCCGGGGCGTCCCGTCGGCAAAGAAGACCGTCCGGGTCTCCTCGATCCGCTTGATGACGTATCTACCCCAGAACCAGCCATTGCCGTCCACCAGGAGCAGGGGCACGCCCAGGGCGGCCTCCTCCCGCAGCAACTGGATTTGATGCAGGCCGCCCTTGTAATGGGGATAGATGACCCCTTTCAGGCTGATCCTTTCCGCACCGGGTCCGACGTATTGCAGGGCCTCCTCCCGGGTTACCCGCTCCTGGCTGGGCCAGCGGTAATGGTTGGACCGGGTCAGCTCCTGGTAGGCCGCGGTGTCGATGCTAAACATGAAGCCGCCCAGCATCATCATCACGTCAATCATGGAGCGCCCCCCGCTGTTCGGCTTCGAGACTCCGCCTGGCCTCTTCCAGGGCCAGGCGCACCTGCTCCCGCACCTGGGCGGCGATGTCTGCCCCATCCGCGCCCGGGGCGGCATGCACTACGATATCGCCGGTCATGTTGATGGTGATGGGCGCGGGCCTTGACGGGGACTCCATACCGGAGCGCACCCCGCTGCGGTCACTCAACGCCGAAATCTCCGGCTTGGGCCTTTCCGCTCTAATTGCCGCGCCGATCTCGGGCATAGCCGGGGCCGCCGGAGGAATGGACCGCCAGTTGAGGGCCGCACCCAGGTTAGGAAGCCCCGGAATGGCAGGGCGGGTAATATTCCAAGAGGCCCGGGCCTGCAGGTCCGGCAGCGCCAAGTTCGGCTGCAGCACCAGGGGCAGGGCCAGAGCCGTAGCGCCA
Organism: Deltaproteobacteria bacterium; assembly: GCA_021813445.1. Classification (GTDB taxonomy): domain Bacteria; phylum Desulfobacterota; class Desulfobaccia; order Desulfobaccales; family 0-14-0-80-60-11; genus SURF-52. The sequence goes on along the minus strand of JAKAKP010000059.1, from coordinate 70,084 downwards.
AGCAGACGCTTGGCCGGGGCGAATACCTCTGACAGGCGCAGGTTCGGCATCAGGTTGGCGGCCGCGCCCAGGGGCCGGCTCAGCAGTTGCCGGGCGGCCCCGAAAATGCGGCCCAGAGGATTGACCAGGGCCCGGCTGCCCGCGGCTTCGATGCCCGCGCCGAAGGTCTCCATCAAGGCCCGGCCGCTGGCCGTCAACCGGGAGAAGGGGCCTTCCGCCGCATCTGAATGAGGGAACATGGGATCGGCATGGGTAAAGGCCGACTTGACCGCATTTTTGACGGCGGAGCCCACGCTTTTAATGCCGTCCACCAAGGTGCCGATGATTTTGCGGCCCACATCCGCCAGGCTGAAGTTTTCCAGCCAGGCCTTGACCTGGTTAAAGCCGTTAACCACGGCCTGATACGGCCCATCTTTGAAGAGGTTCCAGACAAACTGCACGGCCGAGCCGAGCAGCTGAAAAGGCGCAATCAGCAGCTTCACTGCGCCGCCCACCACCACGCCGAGAACCTGACCTACGACCTGGCCGGCGCTGGCGCATTGTTTTAGGGTTTCGCTGGAGGTATTGGCCGGACCCAGGAGGTTGCCGAACCATGCGACCAGGCTCTTAATGCCGTTCCAGACCCAATTTACCGCCGTCCCCACGGCGTTGAAAACCGGCTGCAAAGGCGCCAGGGCCGCGCCTATGCCGCCAAAGACGCTGGAAAATCCACCCTTAAACCCTTGCCAGAACCCGCCAAAGAAGGACTTGACGGGTTCCCAGTATTTGTAGATCAGCAGGGCGGCCCCGGTGATCACCGCCAGGCCCACTCCCACCGGATTGCTGACGATGGCCAGGCCAATGGCCCGGATGCCGCCCACCACCGCGGGCACCGCCAGCCGGGCGAAGCCGAGCATCGCCCCGCCCAGGGAACGTAGAGCCCCGACGGGGTTGAGCAAAAACCTTCCCATTCCCAGGGCCGCCGACCCGATGCTGCGCAACCCGGCCCCGGCACCCCTGGCCGCGCCCCGCCCCAGCCCGGCCAAGGTCGACCCCAGGGAGCGCAAGGCCGTTATCGGATGGAGCACCGCGTTGCCTATCGCCCGCACCGGGGTCAGGGCCCTGGCGGCCACGCCACCCAGGGCCGTCCCTCCGGCCGTGGCATTGAAAGCGGTCATGCCGATACGGGCTTGAGCAATACGGGCTGTCAGGCTGGCGAACGCCACCTTCAAGGTATTGATGCCGCCCATGACAAAGGTGCTGGCATAACCAAAGCCGATGGTGGCCACCCGGAGGCCGATAAAGCCAACGATGGTCCCACCAATCACTTTCGTGAGCAGGGGAAATCTCTCGGCCAGAATCGCCAGGAGCGTGGTGCATTTGCCGATGCCGCTCGCCACCGCGATAGTGCCTGATAGAAACACGGTTCCGAAGTTGATCCCGGCTTCCACCACCCGGTTCTTTAAGAGTTGGAGATAATTGGCTGTAGTTTTTTTCCGGGCCTCAAATACCTTCTGCGTAGACCCGGCATAGTTCGATTCTTCGGCCACGTATCCCAGCTCTTTTCTAAGTTCTTTGATTCCTCCTATTAGGATCGCTATATCATCAGCATATTCCATGCCAAATAGATCAACTAAGATGCCGCTTTGTTTGTCTTTGGGTACCTTGGCCAGGGTTTCCAAAAATGCCAATAAAGCCCCATTGGCATCTTTCAGCATGGCCTGCTTTAATTTTTTGGCACTGATTCCCGCTTTAATCAGGCCGTTCTGAAATTTTTTATTGCCCTTGTCAGCATTATAAAGCTTTATCATAAGTGCATTGAGACCCGTGGCGGCTACTTCTGGAGCGCGGCCTAACGACACCATAGTGCTGCCCCAAGCAGCAGCCTTCTCTGCCGCCATTCCAATCATCCTGGCGGTTCCGCCAATCCGGGTCATAACATTGACAATATCTCTTTCGTTTGACGCACTCTTATCTCCCAGATAGTTGATGGCGTCGCCCAGCAGGGTGACACCTTTCAAGGACAAGTCATAAATATTTCTGATTTTTGCCATTGAGGTCCCGGCTTCCTCCGCGGACATGTCGAAGGCGACAGACTGTATAGCTACAAGCTTGGTGTATTGCTCTAACATATTGCTATCTATCCCTAATTTCCCACCAGCCTCCGTAATTTTCGCCAATCCACTTTGACTTACCGGTATATCGCGGGCCATTTCCTTGATCGTACGGCCCATCTGGACCAGGCCGTCCGGCTGCTCGAAGTTCACTGCCTTACCCACGTCGGCCATAGCCGATTCAAAATCAATGGCGGCTTTCATGGGGGCGGCAATAGACGCCCCCATCGCTACGGCGTCAAAGAGCTGCCCCCGGTATTGGGCCCGCTTCTCCAGGTTCGACTTCTGGGCCGCCAGGGCCGCGCCCAGCTTGGCCTGGGCGCTGCGGGCCCGCTCCAGGGCGGCCCCCAGCTTGGCCTGGTCCGCGGCCAGACTCCGGGTGGAGATCCCGGCCTGCTGCATCTGTTGGCGCAGGCGCTGCAGGGACACACCTTGGCTCTCCACCTGGGCCTTGAGAGAGCCCACCTTCGCCCGGGCCGCGCTAAAACTCTCTCCCAGGGCGGAGGCCTGCCGGGCCGCCTGCCTTTGGGCCTCTCCCAGGGATTTCACTTCGGCCTTGGCCGCGGCGTAGGCCTGCTTCAGCTCTTCGCCCGGCCGCTTGGCCCCCTTCATCTCCGCGGCCACCGCGGCCAGCCGCTCCTTGGCGGCCGCCAGGTCTTTCCCCAGCCTGGCGCTTTCTAAGTCCGCGGCCTTGAACTCCCGGGCCAGCCGGCCGGCTTCGGTTTGCGCCGCAGCCAGCGCGGATTTGGTCGCCACCAGGCCGGTCTTCAACTCCCGGAATCGGTCGATATCCGCCCGGCCGGACTCCAGGCGCTGGATGGCCGTGCCCAGCCCTTTCACCTGGCCCAGGGCGCCGCCAATGGTACTCTTGAAAGTACCGCTTAAGGCGGCGCCGATGACCACGGAAAGATTGAAGGTTTTGCCCATTTCGCTATTCGCTATTAGCTTTTTGCTTTTGGAACGGCTTCCAGCCAGCGAAGCAATTCCTCAGGTTCCAGATCGAGCAGCTCGTGCAAACCCCAGCCGGTATGCTTCGCCAGGATTACGACGGCCTCCCGGCAGGAGCGCTCTTCGATAACAAAAAATCGTTGAACGTATCCTGCAGCTTCTTGTAGTCGGCCAGATCAAGCTCGTTGATATCCTTCTCCGTAACCTCGCAGAGGTTGGCAAAGAGCTTGACCTCCTTGGCCTCATTGCCGCTTTGGCCTTTGGTGGAGGCGATCATGTCCCGCACCTTGGGCCGGCGCATCTTGAGGCTCTTGACCTCGACCCCGTCGATGGTGATGGGGTAATCCAGGGGAATATCGGTGAACATGCGGCGGCCTCCTTATTACAGCCCGATGTTGGCCCGGCTCACCGCCAGGTAATCCACGCCGTTGATGATGCGGATCATGTTGGGCACGTCGATCTCGACCAGGGTCTCGCCGTTGCTGATATAGCGGTAGTAGGAGACGGCCACGGCGACCTTCTTGGTGGAATCGTCGCCGGCCTTCCACTTGTCCCACTCCATCTCCTTCCAGCGGCCCTGGATCACCACCTCCACCGGCGTTTTAAAGCCGTTGAGGTCGTCCGATTCGATGGAGCCCTTCAGGCGCAGCGATACGGCCGCACTGTCCTGCAGCCCGAAGAGCCGGATGGTGTCCTCGTTGTACTCGCCCAGGGTGAACTTGCATTCCAGCTTCTCCATGCCCAGGTCGATCATCAGGGGCGCATCCATGCCGCCGGCGCGAAACTCCTCGTCCTTGATGGCGAGCTTGGGCAGCTCCGCCTCCTGGATCTTGCCGGCATAGCCCCGGCCATCCACAAACAGGTTAAAATACTTTAATTTTCTCGGGATCATGGCCTACCCTCCTATTTGGAGAAAACCTCTTCGATGTAGTCGTCCACCAGGTGGCTGCGGAACGTGATGTGCTCGGCCGGATAGGGCGGGGTAAAGTCGAAGTCGAAATAGACCTTGCCGTCCATGATCTGGTCCGGGGTGTTGAGGTCCGGATCGGCGTAGCACTTGCCGCCCAGAATGGCCCCTACGGCCACCAGGTGCCGCAGGTAGGCGTTGACCCCCTCGGTCACCTCATCGATATAGGTCTTGGTGATGTTGCGGTCCACGGCCCAGAGGTGCGCCTGCAGCAGGCTTTCGTTGATCATGTCCGCGGTCCGCCGGACCGACAGGAAGGCCCACTTCTGATCCATCGAGCAGGTGCGGTTGCCCCAGAGCCGGTAGCCGTCCTTGCGGATGATGGTGGCCACCTCGTTGGCGTTGAGGTGATTGGCCCGGCAGTTGGGGTCGCCCAGGGCAAAATCCACCGGCCGGGCGGTCCCGACAATGCCGTAGATCTCCCGGTTGGAGGGACTCCACCAGAAGCCCCTCTCGTTGTCGCTCTTGGCGATGATCCCGGCCACCCGGGCGGACGGCGGCATGGCCACCGGGGCATTGGTCACGGTGTCCCAAACCTGCACCCAGGGGTCCACCACATAGACCCGGGGGCTGCCCCAATCCTCCCGGTAGGTGATGGCGTCGGCGTCATTGGTGTTCGGCCCGTCGGCGATGATCACGGCCCGGAGCCGGTCGGCGATTCCCAGCAGCTCCGAGACCACCGGGTTGGCCAGGTCGCCCGTGCGCTCGTGGGTAAAGCCAGGAGCAATCAGGATGCGGGGCGTGACGTGCACCACGCTCTCAGCTCCCAACAGGGCATGCACACCGGTATAGGCGCCGGTGTCCGCATCGACGCCGCCCATCACGTCGGCGGTGGTCACCAGGGTCGGGTCCGGGCGGTCATAATTGATCTTCAGCGTCGCCCCGGCCTGGATGGTGCCGCCGGTGAGCCTGGTCACGGTCCCCGCCTCGGCGTCCAGGGTGTAATCGGTGCCGGCCACATAGGTGGTGACGCCGGTAGAGTCCTTGACCACGCAGTTCAGGACGTACTGGTGGTCCAGGGTGATCTGGCCCTGGTCGTCCAGGGTGTAGCTCTTGGGCGCCACCTGCGTCTTATGGACCGCGGGGTCGAGCACGTTGACCACCACCACCATTGCGCCGATATGGTCAAAAATGGCGTCCAGGGCGTCCGGAATGGTCCCGAGACCATTGCCGAACTGGGTCACGGCCTCTTTGAGCGAGCCCGCAATCAGGGTCGGGGTATTGACCGGGCCCTTGGGCGCGGTGCCCACCAGGCCGATGACGCTGGAGGCGACCGTGCTGATCGACCTGATGCCGTCATCGATCTCGACTACTTCGATACCGTGCAAGAATTGCTCAGGCATTGACTTCTCCTCCCTCTAATGCGGGTTCCTCGGGCTTCTTGCCCTTGGGGGCCTTGGGGGCAGGCGCCTCCTTCTCGGCGGTTTCTTTCGCCAGGGCCACCCACGGGTCCGAGCCCATGACCAGGTATCTCGCCTCCCGCTCGGTCATCTCCAGGGAATCTCCCTTCTTTTGCACCTGGCCCTTGTGGGAAAACGGCCTCAAAACTTGGTATTGCGGCATGGCTTCCTCCTTCTCAGTTGGCGTACACATCGGGAGAGCCGGTAACGCTCTTCCCGCTGCCACAAAATTCAGTTTCTCCGTCCCCCTTGCGCGTCACCGGGATGCCATTGGCGTCCACGTCGGGAGACCCCTCTATGTTCATGTTGACCCCGCAATGAGGACACGTATGGGCGCTGAAGTCGCCGATACGCGTCACCAGGCGGCCGTTGGCATCCGTATCGGGGGAGCCGGTGATATGCACCCCGGTGCAACCGTGCGGGCAACAGGGCAGGCCGTGGGAGCAGATACCCACCGTTAGGTCGTGCAGCCTGGTCACTTCCGGCATTAGAGACTCCCCAGGTATTCGGTCCAGCTCATGGGTGTACCCTCATTGGGCAGGCTTTTCAGCATGGGCGGCTTGGCCGGGCAATCCGGGGCGATATGAAAATCCCGGCCATAGACCAGGCCGTTGCCGTCCAGGTCTTCTCCGCCCATGTATTCGTTCACCAGGAGCGCCGCCTTCGGCACCGTGGCGTTCGCCAGGTGCCAATGCCCGGTATGGATGTGCTCGATAACGGCTCTAAGCCCGGCGATTTCCGACTTGATCCCGGCGAGTTCCACCAGGACCGCCTCCAGCGGCGCGGTGATGAGAGCCTCATCGGCATACGGCAGCGGCATCAGCTTTCCTCCTTCGGCGGATTAAGGTGAATGAATTTCGCCTTGACCTTCGCTTCGCCTTCGACTTGCATATCGACCTTGCCCGTCACCTTGACCGCGACGTCCCCCTTGATGAGGACGTCGAGCTTATGGTTTTTCCGGTCATAAGTGACCGTGGTGCCGTCCTCGAAGACTACCGTGCGCTTGTTGACGTCCGTCTCCGGCTGGGGGGCGCTGTCCTGGTAAACCCCGAAGAGCACGGCCCCTTGCAGCGGATCGCCCGAGGGCGAGAGCACCATGACCTGCTCGCCGAGATCCGGGGCCCACCAGTCCCGGTCCTTGCCGGCCCGGCCGGTCAGCCAGGGCAGCCAGCCGGTGAGCATATCGCCGCAGCGTATCCGCACCCGGGCCTGGGCATAATCGGCCTCTTCCACGGTGCCCAGGCGCACGATATTGGCCAGCCTGCGGTCCATCTCGGTGAGGGCGAAATCTTTTTCCCCGGCCATCAGGTGATCTCCCGATAATCGGACTCATGCCCGGCGCCGATTTCGGGAGCGATCCCGACATAGACATGGCTCGGCAGAACGCCGGTTTCATCCCAGACGGATGTTCCCAGCCGCACCTTCTGCCGCCAGGTGGCCGCCCACAAGGCGATGCCGGCCTTATCCACGTCGCCGGCATACATATTCTGAGCCTGCACCTCCCGGGCCTGGAAGGCCTTGCCGCCCAGCCCCCACTGCTTCCCGGGGAGGTAAAGAAGGAGAAATTCGATAATGTTTAAGGCCGACAAATCGCGGGGAAGACCCCTGACGTCCGAGGTCACCACGAAGGCAGCCATGACCAGGTCGGCGTCGCATTCACCGCTTTCCCGCAGCTCCGATTCCTTCACGCCCAGGCAGGCGATGAAGACCGCCGGGGTCTTGGTGGCCACCCGGCGCAATTCGCCCAGATCGAACCTGCCGGCGTGAGCGCGGCAATCCCGCAGCTCCGGGAGCTTCGCCTTGATCTGGTCCGCTATGGCCTGGCGCAGATCGTCTAAAGTCATAGCCCGCCCACCATCCTGACGATTAAATCATCCACCAGCTTATCCAGGGACTTCACCTCTTCGATGTTTTCCGGGAGATACGGCCGGGCCGGCAGATGGACCGCATGGCCCCGGCCGGCATCACCCCCCAATTGGTGAATGGGGCCGTAAATCTTGTTGGTGCCCACTTCCACAAAATCGGCCCCCAGGTTTCTATTGATGGAGTCCCGCAGTTGGGCCGAATCCGTCAGGGTCAGCCCGCCCTGGGCCGCGGCCCGTTGGGACTTCTTCCAGGGAGTGCCGTCCGGCCCCTTCTCTTCCTGAAAACGCTGGAGGGTTTGAGTGATGACTTCTTCGCCGATATTGGCCAGCAAGGTCTTTCTGCCGGTTTCGCCAAACGCGGCCAGGGCGTTAAGCTGCTTTTCGAGCCCTGACAGGCCCTCCAGATCGAGCTTGAGCGCAATTCCGGCAGCCACGCTTTAGTACTCGTCCAAAACGCCTGGAGAAAAGATTTGCGGCCGCGTGGCCACGCCAATCTCCGGGCGTTCGATGGGCGCCTCGGGCTCCTTAATGCCCAGGCTCACCTTCCCCTCGGAGATCAGCTTCAGCATCCGCACCGCGTCCTCATAGCGCTTGCGCCGCTCCTCCGTCCCATGATCCGGGGAGAGCCGGTAAAGGGCGATATCGACACAGAGAATGACGATGATCTTGGGAGCTACCGTCAGGGGCAGAGGGTAGCGGGCCGCCAGATAGCCGTCGATTTCCGCGGTGGCGTCATCCAGGGCGCGGCCGATGGCCTCCTCATCCAGGGTGCCGTCCCGGTCCCGGTCCGCCAGGGCATAAAGGGCGTCCTCGCCGTAACGGTCGATAATGTCTGCTTGGCTGGCATACGGCATGGCCTGCTCTCCCGTTTCAGGCCGCAGCCTTAAGCTGCGGCCTGAGCCTGTTTACGCCTGAACATTGGTCACCTGCGCCCAGCAAATGGCCTTGGGCACCGGCACCGGCAGGGGTTTCGATTCCGCCACCAGCTTGATGCCGCTGGGGTCCTTTTGTTCAATGGGCTTGACGAAGAAGGGCATGGGCACCAGGTTGGCGTCCAGGTCGTCCACCGCGCAGTAGAACAGCCGGTGATTGGCGTCCTGGGCCACCATGACGATCTTGTCGTCCGGAACGATCTGCACGAACAGCCCGGTCTCCGGGTTCTTGTAGGTTTCGGCCCGGAGCTTCACCAGGTAATTCCCGACAAACACGCCCTCCGCCGAGATTTCCACCCGGATGCGGGCGGTGCTGGTGACCTTCTCGGCCAGGGCCATCAGGCCGTAAAACGCGGTTTTGCCGGCCCAGATTTCCACCTGGCCGCCGTAGCCGGCCTCCTGCAGGAGCACCTGCATTTCCGTGAAGGTCTTGAAGATATCGGTAATCTTGGCCTGGGCGTTGTCCCAGGCCGTGGCCGGGACGTAACTTTGCGGGGTCCCGAAGACCACCTGGTAGGAGTCGTAACCGCCGCCCTGGAGCTTCACCGGGTAGGTGATGGTGCCGGTAAGGGATTGGGCACACAAGGCCTCAGTGCTGCGGTGTACGATGCGCCGCAGGATATCCATCTTGGCGGACACCCACACGTCCCTGCCGGAATTGTCCAGGAGCTTGAAATTGTTGAGGTCCACCGCGGTCAGCGTGGTGGACGGCCGCAGAGGTAGAGGCTCGATATAGCTGATCTCCCGGGCGTCGGTCACCACCGGGGTCGAGGGCGAGCCCCGGCGCACCACCGGCACGGTCAGGGCGACCTCGGAGATTTCATCCACCCCCAGGACCGCCAGGGGGTGCTGACTGCGGCCCGGATAGATCAGGTCCATCGTGGGCGATTTGATGGGGGGCAGGGCCTGCAGCCGTTGGGCAATGGCCTGGGGAGTGAAAAAGGTGCGCAGATTAACGATCAACATTGGCTGTCCTCCTTAGAGGGGATAAATCCCCAGCGTTTCCAACAGATCCAGGGTTGCCGCAGACGGCGCCACGACGCCCACCTTCAGGGCCGCGGCCACCACCGCGCCGTGCACAATCACCAGGCCGGAGCCCTCTTTGGTGGTGTCCACTTCCCGCTGCAAGACTCCCTTGAGGCGGTTCTTGCAGGTGGCCGTAACCGGCGCATTATTGGCCGGGGCGGCGTTAAAGGACACCTTGACGTCGCCGGTCTCATAGTTCACCAGGCCGGTGCCGCCGGCCGAACCGGTGAGCCGGCCGTTAAAATCATCGCTGAAGGTCTCCGTGCCGTCCGTAACCTCCACCGACCCGGCCTCGATGGGGTACTGGTCCAGGCTGTGGGAAAAGTCCTTGGTCGCTGCATCACCGGTGCCGATCACATGGTCGGCCGAGGCGTAGGGCACCACTTCCCGGCTGGCGTTCAGGGCCACCAGGGTTCCGGCCTTGAGCGTCCCCTGGTTGGTCTTGAGTTTGCGCCCCAGGACCTGGACCTCATGTCCCTGGGCGATGACCAGTTCTTCGTTAAAGGCCTGTGTCCCGAGATTGGCTTGTATCGTCATGGCTTGGCTCTCCTCTTAGACGAACTTGGTCAGTTCTTGGAAGTTAATGGGCTTGTCATCGCCGCCCTTGCCGTCTTCCGCCGGGCGGGCCATTTCCTTGAACAGTGGGTGCTGGCTGAAGCTCTCCAGGAAATCCCGGAACCACTTGGCGGCCGTGAGCTTCTGGCCTTCGGCGAATTCGTATTCGCCGTCCTGCCCGGACAGCATCAGCATGAATTCCACCAGGCCCTTTTCCTTCCAGAGCGGCAGGATTTTGGCCTCTTTGATGCCGCCCTCCACAAAATTCTCAATTTCCGTGCGCACCCGTTTGCGCTCGGTTTCGGAGAAGTTTGCCTCGGCCTGGTCGGCCCGGGCCTTTTCCTTCTTGGTTTCGGCCTCGGCGAATTCCCGCTTTTCCCGCTCTTCCGCCAGCTTTCTCTGAAATTCTTCCTCAGTCATGGGACTCTCCTTTTTTGCCTGGGTCGGCAGGTTTTCCTCATATTCCGAGCACCCCTCCTCCTCCTGGAAGGCCGCGTCTTTCAACCCTTTGACGGCCGGAGGCATGGCTCCCAAGAAGCCCACGTGGCGCAGGGTGCCGTCCGGGTAAAACGAGACGCTCCGTTTCTTGAAGCGCCCGGCCTGGACCATTTCCCTGAAGGCCGGCTCCACCTGCCTGAACTTGGCCAGGAGGGTAGCGCCCGCCCGTTTCACGGCCTCCACCCAGCCATAGGCCGGGGCGTTATTCTGGGGGTGGCCGATGACCACCGGGGCCTCATGCTGGCCGGGATCGTAGCCGGCCACCACCTTATCCAGGTCCGCCTCCGTCCAGAGCCGCGTCCGGCCGGCGCTGTCGGTATGTTCCCCGGTCCGGAAAATCTCCACCCAATCCATACAATCCATTGACTTTCCCCTTAATGGTTGCTAAGTTGCTTTTCATAAGCAGGCCTGAGGACTCGAAAATTTGCCGCTCTGGCGAGTCGGGTTTTTCCCTTACCGGATAAGCCAATGGAGGGAAGGGGCGTCCTCCCAGGCCTGCTATAACTTTCCATACCTGCCGCCCACTTCGAGGTTGTGCGCCTTGACCACCCCCGCCGAGACAATGCGGTTAGCAATGCCCTTGCCGATCTTCTGATCCAGCCGGATTACCACCTTTATCCAGTTTTCCCCCGACCTCAGCCAGGTCAGCAGCAAAGCCGGATCTTCTTTGTCCCGATACCAGTCCGCGCCGGCAAATTTCTCGGGGATGGACGCAATTTCCGCGGCAGTCAGGGCGGACTTTTTCAGGTCTCGCACCATGTGCAGCAGCGCCTGATCATCCACCACCACCAGGGCCAGCCGCGGCTGCTGCTGGAGCTTGCCCAAAACCCTTAGCGGCAGATTTCCTGCCGGATAAACCTCTCCTGTGGCTGCTTGCCGGCTCAAAACCTGATTCACCCAATTCCGGTAACCGCCGACGCCGCCCTGCTCTTCGGCCCAGACCAGGGTTTGCATGTCCTGTAAATCCGCCTGGCGCAGGGTCTTCTTGAGCAACTCCCCGAACTGCCCCCGGGTCACGCCCGGCAGGGTGTCGGGGCTGTAAAATTTATTCATGCCCTCCAAAAACTGCTGTTTGAAGAGGGCTGGATACTTGGAGAGGTCCGGCTGGTAATGGGTCTGCCCCGGATTGGTGTCAAAACCGTTCTCGGGCTGCACTACATCTGCCGGAATTTCTTCCAAGACCTTCACTCCCGCTCTTTCGGCCTGGGCCACGCCCTGGCTGCTGACCGTGCTCCGGCAGCGGAAATGGTTCGGCGGATAATAGGTCTTCCAGAACTCATGGTCATAGGGGTAGCTCCGGCCGTTGAGCCGCCGGCATATCTGCGATTGCCGGCGGTCATTGACCCCGATGTAGGTCCAGATGGGCCGCTCGCTGGCCACGGCCATCATCTGCCGGTAGCGCCCAACGTTATAAGCCGTTTGGATGTTGGTGTGGAAGATATTGCTCACCCGGTAGGCATTGGGCCCCACCCAGCCCTTGGATTTCCACAGGTCCGGCAGGCTCTTTTTCCAGGACTGGAAGCTCGCCCCTTCGTGCATGGCCCGTCCTAAAGAGTCGTGCACGGCCAGGAGCTGATCCAGCTTGGCGATCCCCGAAACCGCAAAGGCGTTGACCCGCTGCTCCGCGGCCAGGGTGTAAAACTCCTGGGCCGGCATGGGGACTTTGGCGGCCCAAAACCGGATGGCTTCCCGGGGCGGCAGGGCCTTCAGCTCAACGGCCATCCGCCCCCTCCTGCCTGACCTGGAAGCGGCCCCACAGGTCCGTGGCGAGCATTGCCTGGCTCAAGACGTTTTCGAAGTCCGCACCGGCCATGTCCGGGAAGGCCAGGGCCAGACCTTCCTGGAGGGCCTCAAAGCTGTCGGCCTTGTCGATAACCGCCATGATCTTTTGCGCCATCTCCTGGCTGCCCTTAACCCCTTGGGTTAGGGTTGCCGCCACCAGGTCTTCGATGGCCTGCTGATCCGGGGTGAAGCCCTTGCCCTCGGCGAACCCCGGGGGATTATCCTGGCCGCCGGGCGCCGGAATCTCACCTATCTCAAAATCGTCCTCCTGGAGGCCGTACTTCCGGACGTAATATGATTTCGTAAATTTGACCCCGGTCTCCGACAGTGTCTTGTCCCGGTCGGCCATATCTTTTTGCGGATCTTCCGCCTCGTACCATTGAAAAACCGGGGTCGGCACTCCGGGGGCGTTCACCTGGCCATAGAGCCAGGCGATTTCTTCCATCGCGGTTTTGACCAGGACCTGGTCGGCTTCCTGGTATTGCTCCAGGACATTCTCATGGGTCTGGGACGCCGCATAGGAGCCCTTGTCCCCGATTTCCGCGGTGAGGGTCTGCCCCATGATCACCTTGGAGATCTCCGCATCCATCAGGGCGATCAGGCGCCCATAGTTGTCCGCCGAGGAGGTGCGGCCCGAGGCCAGGCCTTCCTTGATCTCCACCGAGTTGCCTTCCGGGATCACCGCCACCGCGTCCTGCACCATCTGGGACAGTTTGGCCAGCATCTCCTGCTGCTCGGCTGCCCCCGCGCCAGGGCGGAATTTCCCCACCAAAAACGGCATGCCGTACTTCTCGGCGAACTGGACCCAGAATTTGATGCCGCCTTTTTTGAAGGTCACCGGCCAGAAACAGCGGGACAGCAGCCGCAGGCCGTAAGGGTTGTCATAACTGGGGAAATGCCGGGCCAAAACGAACTTGCCGAAAGGCAGGGCCTCGCCGTTCCAGGGGTTGTTGAAGCTGAGGAACTTCGGGTTGTTGTATTCATCGAACCCGAACCAGCGGCACGGCAAGGCCCGCAAATCCCGGAGCCGCATCCCCGAGCTGCCCGGCTCCCACAAAAGTTCGATGGGGGTCAGGCCGTACAGCGGGGCGTCCAGGACCTGGGAGATGAGCTGGAAGAGGTCCACCCGCTCCAGGTCTTGCCGCAGGGCCTCACAAAGATTCTTGGCCTGGCGGGAGGGCTTCTCTCCGGAGAGCGAACCGGGTTCCCAGCGGTATTCCCGCTTCAGCGTCCCCAGCTTCCGGGTCTGGATGACGCTCATGAGGTGGGCGTCGGCCGTGAGCGATTCCAGGACCTGGACGCCGTCGCCCCGCTTGCGCAGGACCGGGTCGGGGTCGGGCAACAATCCGATATACCCGTACCAGTCATAGGCCGTCTGGCGGGAGGCGATCTCCCGGTAAAGCGACTGGACCGCAGGCTGTTCCTCCAGCTCAATGCATTTTGTCGGGCTGACCCAGAGTCTCATGATCCTTAGTAACCGCGCATCATATTTGCGGCCTGCCGGGGCATGCCGCTCAAGATGGTGGTCTCGCCGCCACCACCCTGAAGCAGGTGCACCGCCCCTTCCAGGGCGTCTGGGCCATCATCGCGAACAGTCTTGTTGAGGATATATATCAGTTGCTCCCGCAGCAGGCCCTGATCGCTCTGGCCTTTTTCAAAAGTGATCTTGCTGTGCTCCACCAGGTAGGCCAAGGTACTGATAATACGGCTTTCTTTATTGGTTTGATGTCTTACCGGCACCCAGGGAAGATAGCGCCCCACCTGTCGGGCATAGGAATAAATGGCCTCATGGAGAAAATCCTCCAGCATATTTTCTTCAATGCCCATCGGCCCGCCGTAATCGTCATGGATACGATAGGCAGCCGCAAACATCTCCAAAGGCGAGGCATGCCGAATCCAGGCATGGAGACAGCGAAAGAGCATTTTGTCACGTTCCAGTCCTACCGTGACTATGGCCTTATAATCATTGGCTTCCCCCTGCTTGGCGCTTGGGTCACAAAAGGAAACTATGAGGAGCCGGGGGACCACGAGTTCTATAAGGTTGTGAAACTTAAACCAGGATTCGCGGAAAGGGCTATCTTCGGCGCCGCAACGGTTCATCATCTCCCGGTTAAAATTGAATAACCCCATCTTCTTGCGCTTGGCCTTGAGGCGTTCCAAGGGCCAATGTCCCGGCCATAGGGAGCGCTCCGTCGCGGTGCCCTCATCGATGATGGCCTGATAGACCCTGGAGACATAAAGAGGTTCGCCAGTCTCATCGTCCTTCATAGCAATAAGTTGCGATAAGACGCTTTTGGCGTGGAAGAGGTTGCCTACCATCAAGAAGATGTAATCTTCCCCCATCGAGCCAATGACCGTGCCCTGGAGAAAATCAATGCAGGCCTTGATCAACTTAGGATTGAGGACATTGATATCGTTCTCAATATCATCTACCGTCACGTCATCTGGCCGATACTGCCGGTGGCGCAAGCCCCGGACCTTGTCTTTTTTGCCCCGGGCCAGAACCCACAGGCCATTGGTGGTATAAAAACTGCTCTTATTCCAGACCGGCCAGAGCAGCTTGCCAAAGTCATGTTTTAGCCGCAGGTTTTCCTCGAGTTCCAGAGCAATCGCCAAAGTGAAGGTGGTGGCCTGCTCATTGGTATCTGAGAGAATGACCATGAAATGTTTCAGGGCAAAACAAATCTTGTAAAGCTTGTCGCCGAAAGCAAAGAAGGTGCTCTTGGCATGCTCCCGAGGCGCTGCAACCAATACAACCTCATTCACCAGGTCGGCCAAATCTGCCCACTCTTGATGAAAATCCCCGAAGGGCTTGGTGAAGTAATGCGACAGATAGGTCCTCATGAAATAGAGCTTGTCGTGCCGGGCCCGATCGATCCGCTCCCGCTGTTTTTCCGGAGTATCGTTCTCAAAGGGCGAGACCGACTCCTGGATGAAGGCGCGGAGCTTTTCGGCATATTGATCAAAACGATATTCGGTAATTTTAGGCCGTTTGCGCATGATCTGCTTTGAAGCGGGCCACCAGACCGTCAAAATTTTTTGCTAAGGCCTTCAGACCCTCGGGGTCTTTTTCCTTCAGGTAGGTGGCGATGAAGTTCAAGTCTTCCAAGAACAGCGCCGGGCGGTCGACATCCAAAACCGGGGGGTCGCTTATCTTGGCTGCTTTCTGATCGCCTACGAAATCTCTCACCAGCCCCCGGTAAGCAAAAAGCAGTTGGCCATCGAGTTTGTCTTTCAGTTCCTTTTGCAACCGCTGGATCAGACCCACATGCTCCAGACGCAGGCAGCCCATGTCCGCCAAGTATTCGTCTCGCTTGGACTTCCAGCCGTGCTTGGTGGCCCAGCGCTGTATTTGGCTCCGGGACACCCCCGTAGCTGTGGCCACTTCGTCATAAGTGAAGCCGTCAAGGATATAAAGCTCCTGTGCTCTGAAAAAAGTCTGGGGCGCATGCTCCCGCCCTTCTTTGGGAAGTCTATCGTCCACGGCTCACCTGCCAAGAGCCCTATGCAATGCCTTTGCAGTGGCCAGGAGACCCCTGTATTCCACTTGGAGGGTGGCGAAATCCAAGGCTAATGAAGCGATCTTGTCCGCGTTTAGCTCTTCCAGCGGCTCAAATTTGTCCAACTCCTGGACAATGGCATCCCGCAGGAGAGCGAGCCTCCCCCGGGTTTCCCGGATTTTGATAGGAAGAGTACCTTTGTCGATCAGCTCTTCATGGGCCATAGATCACCGGAAATAAAAGTGGAGTCCGATTTGTATTAAGACCTGAATTAAGAAGCCCGCCCCCACGCCGATACCTACGTATTTGGCGACCATCTGCTGCAAATTCAGCAAGGGACACTGACAGCTTGGGTCCCGCCGCACTTGGCAAGGACAATTCTCCTGCTTCAGCAACCGCTTCTTGAGTTCAGTGTTTAAGGCGTCCTGGGATTCTTGATACAGTTTTAGGAGTTCCTTTAGATGATCCTTGCCCGAGGCGACTAAATCCAACCGGCCTTTGATTTTTTCGATCAGAAGGGCCAGTTCGAGTTCCTCATTGTGGTTTTCGCGCCCCATCTGCTTCCCCCTACACCGGCACTCGATAACCCAAAACCCGGCTATCGGAAAACCTCGCCAAGCTCACACTATCGCCTTGATTGCCCCCCAGGAGTTCAACCCAGCCGTCCCCCCAGTCATTGAGGAAACCCACATGTCCGGAGTTGGGGCCGCGTTCCAGGACGACAATGGCGCCCGCGTATTCTTCATCGTTTTCCGGCTCCCGCCCCCAATCCAGCCAGGAGCGAGCCCAAGCCGAATTGGTGCCTTCCAGGCCGGCCTCAGCCACGCAGCGGTTGGCGAAAGCGGAGCACCAGGCGGTCTCATCGCTTTTGGCCATTGCCCGGTCGACGTCGGTGAAATCCCGCAGGCATTCCACGATGAATTGATTGGCGGCCGGGCCCGGGACCTCATGTTGTCCCAGGTAAGAGCGGGCTATGGGCATCCAGGGGTATTCGTCCATTTCGGTCCTTCCTACCGGCTGAGGTATTTATTGGCCCGGTCGATGATCACGTCATCTTCCCGGCACTTGCCTTTGAGCTTGTCCAGGTAAATTTTCAAAGCCCCGGCGTCGGGCAGGGAAAACCAGACGCCCTTGGCCCCGGCCGGTGGCGCCGGCGGGGTGGGCTGCGAATGCAGCACCGGGGGCTCCGGCATGGGAGGCTTGGGCAAAACCAGGTTCGGCTTACTTGTCCCGCAGGCTATTAAAAGCGTCAGACACGCCGGCAGCATCGCCAGCTTCAACCCGGTCACGGGTTTCTTCCACTGCCTGAGCCGTTTCATGCTGCACCTCCTCCCGGCCTGCCTGAATTTCCACCTGGGCTTGCAGGCCCTCGGCCTTGGCCTGGGCCTTCTCCTTTTGGGATTTTTGGTATTTGCCCCAGAGATAGAGACCTCCCAGGGAGACCGCCACCCCCAGGACCTTGCCCAGGGGACCCAGAAGCAATGAGAGAAGCTCGGTCATTCGATACCTCCCTTTAACATCTCCTTGGCCCGGCCCCAGACCCGGGCGCCGCTGTTCACCAGGTAAACCCCGGCGTCCGTGGCGGCCACCCCGGCAATCAGGGTGGTGGGGTCCTTGCCCTTAAAGAGGAGCCAGATCCCGGCCACCGCGGCCACCAGGTTCATGGCCAGCAGGCCGACCCGGGACGCCGAGAGATGGCCGGTGGAATCGTCAATAATGAACTCCACCAGGCGATGGTCATTGAGTAGGCCCATTACTTCACCTCCACCAGCACGGCCCCGTCATGGTCCGTGATCTCATGGTCCGTCATCACCACCTGCCGCGAGACCACCCGGGCGCCGGCGGTATAAATAAAGTCCGGCGGCGCTTCCCCGGCCACTTGATAACCGGATTCCACCAGCAACACATCGCTGCTGCTGCCCGCGCCGAAGTTAAAGTCGCCCCCCAGGATGGCCATCTCGGCCTTCTCCAGGCCGCCGGCCCAGGCCAGCAGCTTGCGGGTCTGGTCCACCTGGTCGGAGGGCGTCTTGGGGCCGGAAGATAGGTGGACGTCCACCAGGTGTGTGCGGCCGAACTCCGGGGTATAAATCACGGCCCCCACGGCGTGGGCCCGCCAGGGCAGCGGCAGGGAATCGGGCAGGCTTTTTTTGATGGGAACCGACAGGTCGGCATGACAGGTCTCCAGGAGCGGGTAGCGGGAAAAGATGCCCACCCGGAACTCCCAAAAGAAAGGACAGCCGATATTGGATTTGGCGAAGCGCTGCCAGGAGCGGCCCAGCAGCCGGTTAAGCTGCCGCCCGGTATCGTAGACCAGGCAGGAGCGCACGCCTTCCTGCATGAGCAGCACGTCCACCCCGTTGGCGTGGATAAAATCGGCCAGGGCCTTGAGCCGCTCCGCCCGGGGCCGGGGATGCGTGACACAGAAATTGAGGGAAAGAATCTTCATGTCCCGGCGAAGACCTCCCTGAATTGCTCGGCCCGGGCCAAGACGTCCGCCGAATAATTCCGGCCCGCGGTGCGGCTGTCAATATCGTCCCCGGCCTGGAGCACCTTGGCGACGTTCCCCTCGCCGCAGTTGTAAGCCGCGACCGCGGCCTGCTGGGCTTGCGTATCGCTGAGGCCGTCCAGGAGACCGCGGCCGGCCAGGTAGTTATATTTGTCAGTGAGGATTTTGACGCCCATTTGGATGTTGACGGCCGGGTCCTGCCAGTCGTTTGCCGCCAGCCAGCCGCCGAAGCTCCGGTCGTCGATCTGCATCAGGCCGTGCCCGTGCCCGGCATCGCCCTTGCCCTCACCGTCCAGAAGCAGCCCAAAGCGGGATTCCCTGCTGATAATCCCGGCAATGATCTTCGGCGGCCATTGATACTCTTGGGCCGAGGCCAGGATGATTTCCTGCATGCGGCCCAGGTCTTCGGGGGCCATGCCGATGCCATTATCGGCCACAGAGGCCCGGAGGTAACCGCTCTCCATGGCGGCGGAAAGGGTCACCCTGCCGCCCTCGGGCGTATAGTTGATGGCGTTAGCGATGAGGTTGGAGAACACCTCTTCCATGGTGCCCCGGTCGGCAAATACCGGCTCAAGTCTTGGCAAAGGCTCCAGCACCAGGGAAATCCCCTTGGCTTGGGCCGCCGGATTATGAAAAGCCACCTGATCCTCCAGGATATTGGCAAGGTTGAGTTGTTCTCTTTCCTGGCTGATCAGACCGGACTCAATCCGGGCCAGGTCCAGGAGTTCTGAAGAGAGGGCTATCAGGCTATTGACCTTGGCCGAGGCCCGGCTCAATATTTCCTGTTGCTTCGGGGTGACCTCGCCAGCCAGGCCGTCCAGGATGATTTTCATCTGGGCCAGGACCGAATTCAGCGGACTTCTTATCTCGTGGGAGACCATGGCGACGAATTCTGACTTGATGCGGTCCAGGCGCTTCAAAGCCGTGATGTCATGGAGCACCGTGATGGTGCCGATGTTACGGCCAGCCCGGTCAATATAAGGAATACAGCGGGCACTTATAATTGTCTGCGGCTGTCCCGCCTCGGAGTCAAGACATATTTCTTCCACCAGTTCCGCCAGTTCAGTTCCGGTCAAAGCCAGCGCCCGATCTATCATCTCTTCCAAATGGGTATTTTGGATGACTTCGCCCACTTGGCAGCCGACAATTCGCACTTCCCGGGAGCCGGCCAGTCGCAAAAATGCCGGATTTGCCAGCAATATCCGTTTGGCGGCATCAGTGGCCATAACCCCGTCAGTCAGCCGATTAATGAGCGCGCGCATCCGCGACTTTTCATCGGCAATATCTTGCATGGTTCTCAGATACTCTATGGCTTTTCTGGTAAGGAGGCGTAATTGTTCGGGAGAGAAAGGTTTGGGGATGAAATCAAAGGCTCCCCGTTTCATGACTTCTACGGAATTTTCAAAGGTGGCGTAACCGCTGATGACAATGATGATGGTGTCAGGATGCAGCGCCTTGACCAGGGCCAGGACATCGAACCCGGAAAGGCTCGGCATCATCAGGTCTAAAAGAATGATGTCAAAATGCCGGTGCTCAATAAGGCTGAGGCCGATTTCGCCGGATTCAGCGATGGTCACCTCATATCCATCCCGGACGAGTACCTTGCGGCAGCCTTGCCGCACATGTTCTTCATCATCGATGACCAGAATGGAGGGTGAGGAATGGGCTATTAACGCCATTTTCTGCACCAGGTTTCCCGGCCCGATTTCTTGATTGCTGTACGACCGTTTGCTAAAGTTCATGTCCGTTTGCATCCTGGCAAAGGGGAAGTTCCACTATGAAGGTACTCCCCTTTGGACTGGTTTCTTTTACCCAGATAGTGCCGCCATTTTCATGGATAATGCCGTAAGCGGTGCTTAGACCTAAGCCGGTCCCCTTTCCCAGTTCTTTGGTCGTGAAGAAAGGGTCAAATATCCGGGAAAGATTTTCTGCAGATATGCCACAGCCGGTATCGGCAACTTCCAGGTAAGCGAAACCTGCCGCCTCTTTCTTTCCCGCCCCCTTCTTCTTCCGGAGATGCCAATAAGTCTTGAGGGTCAAGGTTCCTTTTCGTTCCATGGCGTCAACAGCATTGATGACTAAATTAATAATCACCTGATTGAGCTGGCTCCGGTCCACTCTGATCAGCATCTTTTCATCAGACAGCTTTTTAACTACCTCGATATTGATAAACAGACTCTGATCCCGAATAAGGCTCAAGCTTTGCTCCACCAAATCATTAAGGTCTATGATCTCTTTATTGGCGCTGGTCTGGCGGCTATAAGCAAGGAGGCTTTTGACAATATTGCGGCATTGATTGGCATCATCAATGATAGACTGCAAATCCTGATGCCAGGGATGATCGCTGCGTAAATCTTCCAAAAGCAGGCCCCCATAAAGAAGGATGCCAGTTAAAGGGTTATTGATCTCATGGGCGACTCCAGCGGCAAGTTGACCCAATGAAGCCATTTTCTCGGCCTTGGCCGCTCTCATCAAAACCTCTTTAATCTTCTCCTCCTGAGCGATTTTCTCCCTGAGGTCGTTGAAGATGCCCATGGTGGCCACTTCTTTTTCACCCTCATAGATTATGGCGGCGGTTAACTCCACGGGGATCTCTTCCCCTTGGGCGTTTACCAGGATGGTTTGGCTGCACGGTAACCTGCCTTTTCCGCCAAAAGCTTCGCTCCTGAGTTTTGCCATGATCTCTTTCGCCTGGCCCGGCGGGTAAAGGTCTCGAACCGTGACCCGTCTCCGGGCCTCCGGGAAGGTATAACCGGTGAGCTCTTCTGCAGCCGGGTTCATCAGCAGGATCCTGCCTCTCCGGTCAGCGGCCACGATAGCGCTCATCGAGCTTTGGACAAACTTCTCCATAAATACCTTGATTCCGGAAAGCTCTCTTTCCAGCCTCTTGATATGAGTGACGTCTCGAATTTTTTCGATGATATACTGAACCTTGCCGGCATCATCCAGGATGGGCGAGAAGATTCGGTCCTCCCATTTTTCTTTGCTGCCTGGAATCTTGACGCATCTAAGGATCGTCTGTCCGGTCTTTTCTTTCAGCACTTTGGAAAGAGGGCAGGTTTCATATGGACAGGGATCTTCAGACTGGTAGAAGAATTCATGGCAGGTCTGGCCGATAATCCCATCTTTACTAATGCCGTATTGCATCAAAAAGCTCTTATTCGCATCAAGAACCACCCGGTTCGCCTCCAAGATCAGGGCGGGCAATGATAGGGAATCGAATACCCTCGACCTCCAATCGATCCCGGTGCTTTTTTCATCGGCTCCTCTGGCCATAGATAACCTTGGCTCAATCGGCTTCGATCTAGGAGACTGTGAAGACAAGCCTCAGGAGACGGGGGCGCCGCGTACGCCCCCTGCCTGTGTCTCATCAGCGTCCCAAATTATCCTGGACAATGCCCATAAGCTTATCCAGGTCTATGGGCTTCGGAATGAAGTCATCCGCCGGGGTCGTGCGACCTGAGTGATGCGTGTACGTGGTCGTCGGCAGGTTATCCACCACCGCAGTGAGCAGCACCACGGCAATATCTTTAAAGTTTGGGTCCTTCTTGATCTCTTCGCAGGTCACATAGCCGTCCTTGTTCGGCATCATGACATCCAGGAGCACCATGGCAGGCTTTTCCTGCTTGATTTTCTCCCAGGCCTGAAACCCGTCGTAAGCCTTTGCAGTTCTGTAGTTATTGGCCTCAAGCTTTGTGGCCACCATATCCACCAGATCGGGGTCATCGTCCACTACCAAAATAAGTTCCTTGTTACTCATGACTTGCCTCCTCGTACATTTTGGACACCCACATTTAAACCGTCAGGTCTCGGCAGAAGCCCCGCCCTTTCTACTATCTCGGGGACCTTCTGCTCCCACTCAATCGCCATGAGATGAAATCCCCGGACACCCTCCACGCCTTTCAGGCGCTCGATGGTTTCCAGGCAAATTTTGATGCCCTCCTCAGCCTGCTTGTCCTTGGGCACCCCGCCCATGCGCTTCACCACCTCATCGGGCACATCCATCCCCGGCACCTTGTTTTTCATGTAGCGGGCCATGCCCACCGATTTCATGGGTGTAATGCCGGCCAGGATGTGGACCTGTTGATGCAGGCCGCGGTCCCGCACCCCTTGCAGCCATTTTTCGAATTTATCGACGTTGTAAATGCACTGAGTTTGGATGAAATCCACCCCGGCCTTTACTTTTTTCGCCAACCGGGAAACTCGCAGCTCAAAGGGGTCCGCGAAGGGGTTGGCCGCGGCGCCGATAAACATTTTGGGAGGGCCGTCAATTTTTTCCCCGCCCTGGAACAGCCCTTCATCCCGCATGTCCTTCACCATCCGGATCATCTGGACGGAGTCGATATCATGCACCGTGGCGGCCATAGCATGGTCGCCGAAGCGGGGATGATCGCCGGAAAGGCAGAGCATGGTATCGATCCCGTGGGAGTATGCCCCCAGGATGTCGCTCTGCATCGCCAGGCGGTTGCGGTCCCGGGTGACCATCTGGAGGATGGGATTGAGCCCCATCTGCTTCAGCAGGATACAGGCGGCCAGGCTGGACATGCGCACCATGGCCGTCTGGTTGTCGGTGACATTGACCCCGTCCACACAGCCCCGGAGCAGTTCCGCCTTTTCCCGCACCTTCTGCGGCAAGGCACCCCGCGGCGGCCCGCACTCGGAGGTGACTGCCAGTTCTCCCGATGCCAGTATGTTTTCCAGAGTGCTTGCCGTTTTCATAGCGCCATATCCTCTCTGATAATTCTGCGCGGCCCTGCGCCCCCTGCAGGACGCCAGTCTTTGGCCGGCAGGTTCTCCTCGTACCTTTCCGTCATCCCCAGGGCTTTGAGGCGGTCCCAGATGAGCTGCCAGGCACAGTCGACATTGGGGTCCACTTCGCACTTGCCGTTGCTGGAGCCGCCACAGGGGCCGTTAAACAATTGCTTCGAGCACCGGGCCACGGGACAGATACCGCCTGTGTACCCCAAGACACAGTCGCCACAGCCCTGGCAGCGCTCGCTCCAGACGCCCTGGCGCTCGGAGGCGCCCATGAACTTGGTGTTCAGGGCCGGGAAGACCGGTTTGTTATGAAAGCGCCGGGCAACTTCCTGGACCCCGCAGCCGCAGGCCATGGACAGCACCGCGTCCACCTGGTCGAGGTTCGACGCCAGCTGCTCGACATATTCGGGATCACACTGGCGTTCCAGCGTTATCTCCTGAATTTCGAAGGGCTTGCCCGCTTTCAGAAAGTGCATCTTCAGCGCCGAAGCCAGCACCCCCACCTCTTTGCGGCCGCCCGCGGCGCAGACCGTGACGCACTCGTTACAGCCGGCCAGCAGAATGCTGCGATACGGCTTGACGCTCTGGATCAGCTCTTCTATAGGTTTTCGTTCGGCAGTAATCATCTCTGTTCAGTCTCCTGTTCCTGGCGAGTCAACCTGCGGCCCGCTGATTTTGAGGCGCGGCCTTAACGGGATTAGGCCCGAGTTGCCGAATCTTCTCAGTGAAATCCGTGGCGGTTTGCGCAAAGCGCTCGCCCATACCTGCGGACATGGCGAACATTTCCACCCGTTCCCCGCCGATGCCGATTTCATCAAGGAGTTTCTTCAGGTATTCCACCCGGTGAGTTGCCCTGCCATTGCCGTTCTTGAAGTGGCAATCCCCTTCCAGGCAGCCGGCCACATAAACCCCGTCGGCCCCTTTTTCCAGGGATTTCATGATGTGGATCGCATCCACCTTACCCGAGCAAGGCACCCGGATGATTTTCACATTGGGCGGATAACGCAGCCTCATGCTGCCCGCCATGTCCGCCGCGGTGTAAGCACAGTAATGGCAACAGAAAGCCAAAATTACCGGTTCGAAATTTTCCATCACCTGATCCCTTCCATAAGTCCGTCTATTTTCGCCATGATATGATCATCCTCGTATTGCCTGAGTTGAATCGCCTTGGCAGGACATTCCGAGGCACAGACGCCGCAGCCGTGGCACTTGGAAGGATCGATCTCGGAGTATCCTTCCTCGTTGATGAACGGCACCCCGAAGGGGCAGGACCTCACGCATATAAGGCAGGCGGCGCACAACTCCCCATACACCCGGGCCACAGCCGCCCCCAGGTTGATGCTGTCCCGGGCCAGGAAAGTCTGGGCCCGGCCTGCGGCGGCCTGCGCCTGGGCGATGGTCTCGCGGATGGTCTTGGGCGCGTGCGCGGTGCCAGCCACAAAAAACCCGGGGATGGGCAGATCGATGGGTCTGAGCTTGATATGGTCCTCGAGAAAATAGCCATCCGGGGTTCTGGGCAGGTGAAAGATCATGCCGAGATCTTCGGTTGACTCCTCGTCGGCTATCATCCCGGTGCTCAGGGCCAGACAATCCGCCGAAACCGTTAATTCCCGCCCCAAAATCGGGTCGGTGAAGCGCACGGCCACTTTGCCGCCCTCCGGTTCGACCACCGGTCGGGCTTCCGGGTTATAGGCGGCAAAAATAACCCCCTTCTCCCTTGCCTGCCGATAATAATCCTCCTCGAACCCCGGCGTGCGCATATCGCGGTAAAGCACGACGATCTGGGCTTTGGGGTTGATCTCCAGGATCTTTAGGGCATTCTTGACTGCCGCCTGGCAGCATACCCGGGAACAGTTGGGATTTTCCGGGACCCGGGAGCCGACGCATTGGATCATGACGACCTTGTCCCAGACCTGGACATCTTCAGAGTGGTCTTCCAGGAAGGCCTCCAGTTCGAGTTGCGTCCGCACCGCCCGATGCCGGCCCCAATAGTACTCATCCGGGCGATGGGGGAGTGCTCCCGTCGCCAGAATCGTGATGCCATGCCGGATTTCCCGGTAGAACATCTGGGGTCCCACCTGCAGGCCCGTCCGGAACATCCCGGCCATGCCCGAGTGATCCACCACCATGGCCTGCTTCCACACCTTAATGCGGTCGTGCCCTTCCGTTCTCTTGATGAGATCATCGACAAAGGCCCGCACGTCTTCGCCCTCAAGGGTCCGGCGCATCTGCTTTGCTACTCCGCCGAGTTCTTTCAGGCGTTCCACCAGATGGACCTTGTATCCTAGGTCTGCAAGCCGCAGCGAAGCCGTCATCCCGGCAATGCCGCCGCCCACCACCAGGACATCCTTGTTCATCGGCAGGGTCTGGTCTGCGAGCGGGCGGGCCAGGCGCACCGAGGCCACGGCCATGCGCATCAGGTCCTTGGCCTTGGCCGCGGCCGCGGAGGGCAGGTCCCGATGGACCCAGGTATCCTGGTCCCTCAGATTGGCGATTTCCACCAGGTACTTGTTCAAGCCCGCCCGGCGCACGGCTTCCTGGAAGAGTCCTTCATGCGTCCGAGGCGAGCAGGCTCCCACCACCACCCGGTTGAGACGCTTCGACCAGATCGTGGCCTGGATATGCTCCAGAGATTCGCGGCTGCAGCCATGGCCTATGGTTTCGGCCACCACCACCTGGGGCAGCGACGCCGCACTGGCGGCGATCTCCTCTACGTTGACCACGCCGCCGATATTGAGGCCGCAGTCGCACACAAAAACCCCGATCCGCGGCACTTCCCCCGCTACCTCCCGCTCCGGCGGCAGTTCCTCTCTGGCTTGCGCCACGACCCGCAGCGGCGTGAGATCCTTGGCAGCCGCGGCAGCCGCGGCGCTGGCCTGGACCATGGTGTCGGGAATGTCCTTGGGACTTTCGAACATGCCGCAGACATAAATTCCGGGCCTGGAGGTGGCCACGGGATCGAAGCTGCCCGCGCGGGCAAAGCCGTGTTCATTAAGATCGACGCCGATTTTGGCGGCCAGATCCTTTGCTTCCGGGGACACCCGGAAGCCGGTGGCGAGAACCACCATATCGAAGTTTTCTGTCTTCAAGGAGTCCTCGCCCTGCGCCAGGTATCTGATCAGGAGGTCGCCCGCAGGGGTCCCGGCCTCCATGACTGATTCCACGCTATGGGGACGGGCCCGCACCAGGCGGATGCCATAATCGTTGATAGCCCGCTGGAGGTAGAGCTCGTAATCTTTCCCCGAGGTGCGCATGTCCATGTAGAACAGGGTCGTCTCCACATCCTCATAGAAGCGCTCCCGGGTGACGATGGCTTCTTTCAGGGCAAACATGCAGCAGGCGCTCGAACAATAAGGCACCGAGCCCTCCTGGATGCCCCGGGAGCCGACGCATTGAATCCAGGCGATCTTGCGGGGCCTTTTCCCGTCGGAAGGGCGCACGAGGTCCCCCTTGGTCGGCCCAGACGCAGAGAGAATCCGCTCGTATTCCAGGCTGGTGACCACGTTCGGATGCCTGCTATAACGGTAAGAGTCCAGGATTTGAGGATTGAACACCTCGGCCCCGGGCGCCAGGATGATGGAGCCAATTTCGATTTCCTGCACCTTTTCGGCGTCGTCGGGTAGTATCGCCCCGGCCGGGCAAACGCCGGCCAGACCGGCAAAATCGGTCCGCTCATCCTTGATAATGGAGTAAGCGAACGGGGTCCCCTGGGGATACCGCATACAGGTGGGCGCCCGATGATCCAGACCGGGGATGAAGCGCACCGATTCGGGAAATTTGCGAAAACACTCGCCGCACCCCGTGCATTTCATCAGGTCGATGTACCGGGGCGCAGTGGTGAGGGTAGCCTTGAAATGGCCTGCTTCCCCGTCAAGGCCGCACAACTTTGTCATTGCCATGAGCTGGATGTGCAGTTTGCGGCCGCTGGCCGATAAATGGGGTGACAGGGTGCAGAGATCGCAATTATTGGTGGGAAAGGTCCGATCGAGTTGGGTCATGAGGCCGCCGATGGCAAAGCCTTTATCGACCAACACCACGTCCCGGCCGGTTTCCGCCAGATCCAGAGCGGCCCTGATGCCACCCATGCCCCCGCCGACCACCAGCACCCTATTACTTGGTTGGAATCTTTTTTGTTCTGACATGAGTATCCTGTTCTTCCCTGTAAGAGTTCGATATCCGCGCGACGGCATTAAAGACCGGCATAGTCCAGGATTGCCGGCAGCCGGTGCTCCCAGCCCAGGGTCACGAACCGGACTCCCTGCGCCAGTTCCTTGAGAGCCGCAGCAGTCTCGCCGGCCAGACGCAGGCATTCCATTTCCCGGTCGGAGGCCTTCCGAATCCTGCGGATCAATTCTTCCGAAATTCCGGAAGCCGGTTCGGTGTTGGCGATGTAGCGGGCCGAGCCCACGGATTTAAGCAGAAATACCGTGGCAATGATCGGCACTCCCAAGCTCTCGGCCCGGTCCATGAACGAGGAAAAGAGCTTCAAGTCGTAAACCGCCGGGGTCACTACGAATTCCGCTCCTCCTTCCACCTTCTTTCTGGTGGCCTCAAGCTCGCGCTCCAGAGCCTGTTCATCCGCATATTGAGCCATGGTGCAGCCAACCACGAATTTCGGGGCGCCATTGAGCTCCAGACCGGCCAGATCCACCCCTTGCTGCAGGGAACGAATTGCACCTATGAGCCCCAGCTCATCCAGGTCATTTACGGGCATGGTCTCTTGATGATCGCAATTGGCGATGTCTTCGCTGTCCACCACCACCAGATTTTGGATGCCCAGGGCATAGGCCGTCAAAATATCGCCCTGTAAGGCCATCCGGTTCCGGTCCCGGCAATAGACATGGAGAATCGGCTCAATTCCCTGCTGGTTGAGAATCACCGCACCCGCCAGGGCGCTCATCCGCATGATGCCATTGTCCATATCCGGCACGGTGACCGCATCAACCCGGCCTTTGAGCCGGCGCGCCAGGGAAACCAGCGGCGAGGTGTCAACGCCCTTGGGAGTGTTCATCTCTGCCAGGATCACAAACTCACCGGTCGATAATCGTTCTTGAAAACTCATTGGCTCTCTCTTCCTTTGGTCTCCGCCCGCTTCGGGCTTCAAACTCTTTTCACCCGAATTCGAAAAAAATTGGCGTCCTTGTTAAACTCCATGTCGATCACTTCGCAGGACGCCGTGGGAATCAATTTGAAGACGTCCGTCCGGGCTACCGTATCTCGCGTGATAATTTCCAAAACCTCATCCTTATTCATCTCCCGCATCACCTGCGTCATTTTGAGCAGAGCAACGGGGGTGATAGTTTGGCTAAAATCAAGGACATAATTGGCTTTGGGCTTCAACGCCTTTAGGCTCCTTCTTTTGTTCAATCCCGCCCAAGCATGGGCAAATTTAGTGCCACCAGGGAATAAGGTCCACATGTATCTGTTATTTTAGGATATTTTCTGTTTGCTGACTGGGAGGCTTAAGAAAGATGGTGTTAAAAATGCTAAAATTTATTTTTAACACCTATTGCAAAATGAAACAGTGTATGATGGTCTTGATTAGCGGATTTTGGCTTAGCCTGAAGGTCTGAATTATTTGGCATAAAATATGCTGTTAAAAAATTAATTAATTTCTTAACATATGTTCAAATTGTTCAAATTTGGACTTCTTGTGGAACAGGTATTGAGGATTTAAGCTGAAGATGAGGTGAACATGTTTGAAGAAGAGGCTGATAGATATTGAAAGACCATTGTGGATACCATCCGGGATGGCATCATAGTGGTGGACACGACTGGCTCTATCCTTTCAGTAAATAAGGCCCTGGAAATATGACGGATTATAGTCACCAGGAGCTTATCGGCCAGAAATGCTCCATTTTAAATTGTAGTGTCTATAGTCTGGCTCGGGAAAAATGCGGGGAACATTGGTGTCTTCTCTTTAAAACCGGCTGCATGAATATGCGCCGCTGTACGATTATGAGGAAAGGCGGCAGCTATGTACCGGTGCTCAAGAATGCCTCCCTGCTGCATGACAGCCAAGGGAGAGTGATCGGCGCGGTCGAGACGATCACCGATATCACCGAGATCGTTGAGAGGGACAAGCAGATCGCGGCGTTCCGCCGGCACATGCGCTCTGAAGATGCCTTTCAGGGCTTGATCGGGGCCTCCACATCCATGAAGCAGGTGTTCTCTCTCATCGACAATGCGGCCCAATCCGATGCACCGGTGATTATTCTGGGAGAGAGCGGCACCGGCAAGGAACTCGTAGCCCGGGCGATCCACCAGTTGGGGGAGCGCAAAAAAGGTCCTTATGTCAAAGTGAACTGCGCGGCGTTGACGGAATCACTCCTGGAAAGCGAGCTCTTCGGGCATGTAAAGGGGGCCTACACCGGCGCCTACAAGGACCGGGCTGGAAGATTTGAAATGGCTCAGGGCGGCGATATCTTTCTCGATGAGATAGGCGATCTGCCCCTTTCCACCCAGGTAAAACTCCTCCGGGTGTTGGAAGAAAAAGTCATCGAACGCGTAGGCGACAGCAAGTCCATCCCGGTAGACGTGCGGGTCATCTCGGCAACGAATAAGGACCTGTCCAGCCTGGTTAAAACCGGAGCCTTCAGAAAAGACCTCTACTTTCGGATCAATGTCATCCCCATTCAAATGCCGCCACTGCGAGAGCGGATCAGGGACATTCCTTTGTTGGCGGAATCCTTCTTTCAGAAGCTGCGCATCAAGAGAGGCAAAGATATAGAGGGCATAAGCAAATTGACCTTGGAAGTTCTCATGAAGCATCTCTGGCCCGGCAATGTGCGCGAACTCAAAAGCGCCTTCGAATACGCCTTTGTTACCTGCCAGGAGGCCTTGATTCAGCCGCATCATCTGCCGCCTGATATCCTTAACGGCGAAAAATCCCTCAAAGACGCGAACGTCATAGCCCTCAGCAGGGAGGAAATCAAGAAACGGCGGCTCATTGATGCCCTGGCCCGGGCTCAGGGCAACCAATCGGTGGCCGCGGAAATCCTGGGGGTTTCCCGGGTAACCGTTTGGAACCGGATGAAGCGTTATGGCATCACCTATACTAGACAAATCGAATCCAGCTGAAAGGCTCCCTTGGCGGGCCAACAAAAAAGGCGGAAGGGAAACCCTTCCGCCTTTGATATTTTCACTTTTATTTAGGTTAGCGGGCTGTGGCCTTGGCCAGCTTCTCCCTTTGGGATTGGCAATTGCGGCAGAGGGGAGTTTCCGGCATGATTTCCAGCCGCCGGGGCTCAATGGGCAGGCCGCAGTTTTCGCAGAGGCCGTAGTTGCCGTTTTCCAGCCGTTGCAGGGCCGCTTCGATGGCCTCCAATTCCTGCCGCTTGGGTCCCAGCAGGGAGAGTTGGGTTTCCGCCAGGAGGCTGACCGAGGCCTGATCTTCTTCGTCCCGGGCGGTGGCCAGCATCTCCTGATAGCCGTCGCCGATACTGGTCTTGAGCTGTTGTTTCACTTCCAGCCAGAGGTTCTGTTTCCGGGCCACCAGCCGTTCTTTTACTTCTGCTTGTCTTTCGGAACTCAGTCCTGCCATTCTTCATCCTCCCCTGACGCAGTCGTCACATGGCCACAGGGCTGGGCTCTTCCCAGGTTCTATTCCAGGAAATCTTCCAGAGCCGCTTTGCGGGTGGGGTGTTTGAGACGTTTCAGCGCCTTTTTCTCGATTTGGCGAATGCGCTCCCGGGAGACCTTAAAGGCCCGCCCGATCTCTTCCAGGGTATGCTCCACTTCTTCGCCGACGCCGAAGCGCATCTTCATGATTTTCTCTTCCCGTTGGGTCAGAGTAGTCAAAATGGTGCCCGTCTTTTCCGTGAGCTGAGACTCCAGAATGGCTTCATAGGGGGAAACCGCTTTGTCATTGCGGATGAAATCCCCCAGCCGGTCCCCTTCATCCCCCACAGGGGTCTCCAGAGAGATCAGCTCATCGGAGAGATTGGTGACCATGAGGATCTTGTCCTCGGGCACGCCGGAACGCGCGGCAATTTCTTTTAAATTCGGCTCCCGGCCCAATTCCTTTAAAAGATCATAAAAGGCGCGGTAGCAGCGGTTGCGGATCTCCTGCAGATGCACCGGAATGCGGATGGTCCGGGTCTTGTCGTAAATGGCCCGGGTGATGGTCTGCCGGATCCACCAGGACGCAAAGGTGCTTAAACGGTAACCGGTGGTATAGTCATACCGGGTCACGGCCTTCATCAGCCCCAGATTGCCTTCCTGGATGAGATCGGAGAAACTCAAGCCCCGGTGCAGGTACTTTTTGGCGATGCTCACCACCAGGCGCAGATTGGCCTTAATCATCTGATCCCGGGCCTGGGTCACTTCCGATTCCATGGCCTGGATGCTGTGGGCCAGTTCTTTGATTTCCGTGGCCTCGGGATAATGCCGTTCAATCCAAAACAGCTTTTTATGGATGTCCTTGAAGAGCTTTTCCTTAGCCTGGGCGCTCTTTTCCGGAGTTTGAAACCAGTCGTTGATCTTCTTTTGCAGGTAACGAATCTCTTCCAGGGTGGACTCAACACCGGAGACCAGGTTAAAGATAGATTCCTGGCCTTCCTTGATGATGCGGCCCAGGTTCCGTTCTTCTTCCGGGGAGAGGATGGAATAGCGCAGCATTTCCCGGAAGTAAGCGGCTACCAAGCCCTCATGTTCCGGGATATCCTGAGCTTCCAGGCCTTCCTCCAGATCTTCCTCTGCTTCTTCTCCCAGGCTTAAGGGGCCAGGGGACAATTCTCCCTCCAAAGCCTCTTCCGGCAAAACCTCGTAGTTTTCCGGAAAACCTAAAGAATCATCCTCCTCTTCGGGAATAAGAAGGTTGAACTGGTCATAGGGAATGATTTGATCACTTCCCCCGCCAAAGTTTAGGATTTTTTTAAAGTATTCTTTTTCCATGAAATTTCGTTCCTGTGGCTCCTCGCCAAAATTTAAACTTTTATTTTACCTTCTATTAGATTGTTGTCAAGAAAAAAAGTTAAGTGCATTTTTCTCGATAACCGATCCCGTCTAGGTTCTATCGGCAAATTTTCCAACAATTTAAAGATAATTACGCCTTGTACCCTTGTCAAGAATTCCCCGGGATAGAGACCCCCGAACAATTCTTGACCCGCACCCCCCGCCGCGGGTATCATGACTCCAGCCATCTCAGGGGGAGGCCGTGGACCACCACTTCATCGCCGATTTGCAGGAAGGTGAAACCCTCCACCAGTTTTTCCTGGTGCGCCGGGTGGAGACCCGCACGGATAAATCCGGAAAACCTTATCTGGCTCTGGTCCTGGGGGACAGGACCGGGGACATCGAGGCCCGGGTCTGGAGTGATGTCCTGGCCAAATGCCCCGGCCCTTTTACCCCGGGCGATTACGTGGGGGTGCAGGCCCAGGTGAGCAGCTACAAAGGAGAAATCCAGCTGACCCTCCAATATATCAACACTGTGGAGGCCCTGCGGGAGCGGGGGCGGGAACTCAAGGAATTCTCCCCGGACCTCCTGCACCGGGCCACTCCTTATGACCGCCAGGAGCTCTGGCAGGAACTGCGGGAACTGGCCGAGGCCAATCTCCACCCTCCCATCAAAGACCTGGTTCTGGCCTTGCTGGATAAATATCAAGAGCAAATCCTGGTCTGTCCCGCGGCCCGGGTCTACCACCACCCCTACCTGGGAGGGTTGCTGGAGCACACCTGGTCCGTGGCGCGCCATGCCCTCAAATCCCTGGCCGTCTATCAGGACCTGAATCCGGACCTGGTCCTGGCCGGGGCCATCCTCCACGACCTGGGCAAGGTCAAGGAACTGGCCAATCCCCAGGCCCCGGACATCACCGTGGCCGGGGCGCTTTTGGGTCACATTGTCCTGGGCTGGGAAATGGTGCGGGAAGAAGCCCGGGCCCAAGATTTCCCTGACCCGGGTTTGCTCCTGGAACTGGAGCATATCATCCTCTCCCACCACGGCAGCCAGGAATTCGGCTCCCCTATCCCTCCCAAAACCCGGGAAGCCATGCTGGTCTATTATCTGGATGATCTGGACGCCAAGCTGAAAATGATGGACATGCATCTGGAGAGCGATAATACCGCGGGCGATTTCACCAGCTATCACCGCGTCCTGCAGCGGGGTCTGTACAAGGGCAGCGAACGTCCGGAAGCAGAAACCGGCCCTCCGGCAAAATCTGAAAAATAACTTAGATTTCCCCTCCTTGTGAACTTGACAACTAATTAATCAATTCTAATTTTAAGTAAGAAGGCGAGGCTGCAAGCGGCAGTAAGGGCTGGCCCGCGCAAGTTATCCCACACAGGAGGGCAACATGTTTAATAAGATTTTGGTACCCTTAGATGGTTCTGAACTGGCGGCTAAGGTCCTCCCCAAAGTCACGGAAATGGCCAAGACCTTTAAAGCCCAGGTAACGGTGATGCATGTCTGCTATACCCCTGCGATCGGCGAAACTACACCGGGGACCATGAAAGCCGCGGCCGTCCATGAAGAGAAATGGTGCGCCACTTTCTTGGGAAAAGTTGCCGCTGACCTCAAGGCCCAGGGCCTGGATGTCAGCACGGTCTGCAAGGATGGCGTGCCGGCCCGGGAAATTATCGATTACGCCGATAAAAACAAGATGGACCTCATTGCCATGGCCACCCACGGCACCGGCGAAGTGGCCTGGGTCATCGGCAGCACCGCGGAAAAGGTGGTGAGCCACGCCACCGTGCCGGTCCTCCTCTTCCGGGTGATCGAATTCAAACCGCCGCTGCTGAAGGAAGTCTATTTCGCCACCCCTGGGGTAGGTTGATCATTCCAGACCGAGGTTTGCTGAAAAAAAAATAGGGAACCGCCGGGTCAGATCTGGGGTTCCCTTTTTTTTATTCTCACGCCAAGACGCAAAGGCGCCAAGACGCAAAATTATCAATTATACTCAAGCCGTTGTGCCTTAGCGTCTTTGCGTGACTAGGTTTTCGTCCCTTATTCCGGCAAGCCGTTAACCACTCGCGTAATTCCGTGTTTGATCAAGGCTTCGCCGAAATTAATCAGCAAGCCGAGGCGCACGCCGGCAAGCCGCAAATAGGTTAAAAGTTGTTTTTTGTGCACCGGGGCAATCGTTTCAACAGATTTCAGTTCCACAATTACCTTCCCATCGACGATGAGGTCCGCCCGATACCCTTCATCAAAGCTAAGGTTTTCATAAATCACGGGAAGAGGAACTTGCCTGGCAACTCTTAATCCACGCTTTTGCAGCTCATGGCACAAAATCGTTTCGTATACCGATTCCAGGAGCCCGGGCCCCAGAGTACTATGGACCTTATAAGAGGCATCTACGATCTCTCGCGCCAGCTCGTTTTCAGTCCTTTCCATATGCCTTGCGCCTTGGCGCCTTCGCGTCTTTGCGTGAGCTGTCTTTAACCTTTCTTGGCAAGATTCAAGGCTCCGCCCACGGCCAGCATCCGCCGCTGCCGGGCAGAGAGGTCCACCCGCACCCAGATCTGGTGGCCGTCCACCTTGAGCGGCAGGCGCTCCGCGCCCTCCAGTAGGAGTTTGCGGACGCCGGGCAGTTCCAGAGTCTTGCCCAGGGCCAGGAGGTCGTAATCCCCGGGGTTCTCAAAGGTCAGGGGCAGGATGCCGAAATTAATGAGGTTGGCTAGGTGGATGCGGGCGAAGCTCTTCACCAGTTTCACCCGCACCCCCAGGAAGCGGGGCGCCAGGGCCGCGTGTTCCCGGCTGGAGCCCTGGCCGTAGTTTTCGCCGCCGATGATGGCCCCTTCCCCCCGGCCCTGGACGCGCTCCGGAAAATCCGGGTCCAGGCGAGTGAACGCAAAACGGCTGATGGCCGGGAGATTGCTGCGGAGCGGCAGAATCTGGCTGCCCGCGGGCAGGATGTCGTCGGTGGTGACATTGTCCCCGGCTTTGAGCCAGACTTCGCCGCACCAGGAATCCGGCAGGCCGGACAACCGGGGGAAGGCCACGATATTGGGGCCCCGGAGCACCTCCACTTTGCGGCTCTCCGCCGGGGGCAGCGGGGCCGTCAGGCCCCGGCTGTTCACCAGGAAGTAGCGGGGCGGGGCCACCCGGGGATAGTCCCCCAGTTTCCGGGGATCGATGATTTCCCCGGCAATGGCCGCGGCCACTGCGGTCTCGGGGCTGGCCAGATAGACCTTGTCGTCCTTGGTGCCGCTTCTGGCAGGGAAATTCCGGGTAAAGGTGCGGACACTCACCGCGCCGGTGGCCGGGGCCTGGCCCATGCCGATGCAGCCCCAGCAGCCCGGCGGCATCACCCGCACTCCGGCCTTGAGCAACGTCAGCAGGGCGCCGGAGAGGTCCAGGTTTTCCAAGACCTGCAAGGAGCCGGGATTGATTTCCATGGACACCCGGGGGTGCACCCGCCGGTCTTTTAAAGCCCGGGCGATGACCATCAGATCCCTAAAGGACGAGTTGGCGCAGGAGCCGATGAGCACCTGGTCCACCGGGGTGCCTGCCACTTCCTGGACCCCGGTGACGTGGTCCGGGGAACCCGGACCGGCAATGAGGGGGTCCAGACGCCCGAGATCGATCTTCTCCACCCCGGCATATTGGGGCTGGCCCTGGGCTTTCACGGGCCGGTAATCCTCAACCCGGCCCTGGAGGGCCAAAAACCTTTGCGTCTGGGCGTCCGCGGGGAAGATGGAGGTGGTGGCCCCCAGTTCCGTACCCATGTTGGTGATGGAGGCCCGCTCCGGCACCGTCAGATAGCGGAGCGCGGGCCCGAAGAACTCCAGGATCTTGCCCCGCCCCCCTTTCACCGTCAGGCGCCGCAGCAGCTCCAGGATCACATCCTTGGCCGAGACCCAGGGCTGGAACCGACCTTCCAGGCGCACCCCGAGGACCTCTGGCATCACCAGGTTAAAGGGCTGGCCGGCCATGGCCAGGGCCACGTCCAGCCCCCCGGCCCCGAAGGAGAGCATGCCCACGCCCCCGGCGGTGGGGGTGTGGCTGTCCGAGCCGATGAGGGTCTGGCCCGGCGCCCCGAAGCGCTCCAGGTGCACCTGGTGGCAGATGCCGTTGCCCGGCGGCGAGAAGTAGATCCCGTATTTAGCGGCGATGGTCTTCAAAAACCGGTGGTCGTCGGCGTTGCGGAAATCCGTCTGCAACAGGTTGTGATCCACATAGCTCACCGACAGCTCGGTTTTGACCCGGTCCACCCCCATGGCCTCAAACTCCAAATAGGCCAGGGTGCCGGTGGCGTCCTGGGTCAGGGTCTGATCAATCTTCAGGGCCACTTCCGCGCCGGGGACCAGCTCCCCGGACACCAGGTGGGCGGCCATGATTTGTTCGACGATGGTCTTTGCCATGATTTATCCCTTCAGAAATATTAGTGATCAGTGGTCAGGTTTCGGTTTTCGGTTTTCGGTTAAAAAAATCCTGGAAGCTATTGCAGAACGCCCTTATTCTGTCACCCTGAGCGGAGCGAAGGGTCTAGCGTTTGCAAAGACTAGATTCTTCGCGGCGCTCAGAATGACAATTTCTGGCAAAATGAAGTTTCTCCCTGCTTACTGGCCACTGGCTACTGATTTCTGATTACTGTCCACTAACCTGAACTCTGAACAACTGCTTGATTGAGCAGCAGCATTCCTGTTTCGGCGGCCGTGGGCCGCCCTATAAAACTGCCCACTTACCACTGGCCACTGACCACTATTCCTAACCCCTGACCCCTGGCCCCTACTCCAGCCCCTCCTGCAGCCGCAAGACCTCCTGCCGCAGGCCCAGGCTGATGGCTTCGTAGTCGTCGGCCTGCAGCGCGATCTTCAGGCCCTGCTCTCTCAGCTCCGCCCAGGAATATTCCCGGCCGAAGACCACCCGGATGGGATGGGGCCGGGGCCAGGTGACGCCGGTGGGCCAGGCTTCATAGGAGCCTTGAATATAAACCGGAACCAGCTTCACCTCCAACTCTTTCGCCAAAATAGCCGCGCCTTTTTTAAAGGGCAGGACTCTGCCGCTGGGGCTCCGGGAGCCCTCGGGAAAAACGCATAAAATCTGTCCGTTTCGGAGAATATAAGACGCCACCTGCATGGCGGCCACCACGTTCCGGGCCGAATCCACCGGGATGATGCGGATCTGCTTGCTGAGGTTCCGGACCAGGGGGGCCTCGAAATAGCGGCTGTAACCCAGGGAAAAGAGGTGGTGGCGCAGGAGTCCCACCGCATGGGCAATGAGGAAGCCGTCCAGGAAACTGTTATGGTTGGGGCAAAGAATATAGCCCCCATCCCGCAGCCGTTCCTGGCCGGCCACCTGGATGTGGAACATCTTTTTGAACCAGAGGCCCAGCGCCAGCGCCAAGCCTTTAGTGACCAGGCGGGCCGCCAGCCCCCCGTTCATGCCGATGCGCCGCAGCAGTTCCGGTGGCGGCTCAGTCCTCAGTATCGTATCCCAGGCCGCGATCCCTTCCTCGGGCTCCCTGGCGGGTTCCGGCTCCTTCTTTTCAATAAATTCTATCAGCTCTTTAACCGTGAGTATCCCGGTAAATTCATCGTCCCGGATCTTGAGATGGAACCGCCCCTCCAGGGCGGCCATAAGTTCCACCAGGCCCAGGGAATCCATCCCCAGATCCAGCTCCAGGTGGTCGTCCAGGGAGATGCGGGCATCCCCGATTTGTCCGGCCAGAATTTCCACCACCGCCACGCCAACCGGGGATAAGCCTTCTTCCACGGCCAGTTTTTTCTTTTCCAGGCGCTTGCCGGTCCGCTCCTGATAAAGGCGCTGGGCTTCGTATCTTTTGGTCTTTCCCAACCGGGTCTTGGGCAGTTCCTCTGGGCTGAGGACGATCTCTTTGACCCGCTTGTATGGCTCCAGATCCCGGGAGAGCACGTCCAGGTCCCACTTCACCTTGCCGTAAATATCCGTTTCCCCGATCTCCCGGAAAAAGGCCAGGTCCGGCACCACCAGTGCCGCCAGTTTCTCGCCCCGGGCGTCGGTGGTCACGAAAATTTCTTTGATCGAAGGGGCCTGGAGGTAGTGCTGGGCCACTTCCTCGGAGGAGACGTTCTTGCCGGAGGCCAGGACGATGATGTCCTTAATCCGGGCCTGGATGAAGAGATACCCATCCGGGTCGATATAGCCCAGGTCACCGCTGTGAAACCAGCCGTCTTCCAGGACCTCCCGGGTGGCGGCCTCGTTTTGATAATACCCGGCCATGACGTTGTCGCCCCGGATGAGAACCTCCCCCACGCCGTCGGCGTCAGGGTTGAGAATCCTTACTCCTACCCCCTCCAGGGGCCGGCCCGCAGACCCGAAGCGAGGGGGTGGAGGCCAGTTGATGGTGACCACCGGTGCGGTCTCCGTCAGGCCGTAACCTTCCAGCACCATAAATCCCAGGCGGGCCAGGCTCTCCCCCAGAGTCTCCGGCAGCTTGGCCCCGCCGCTGACAAAGAACCGGAACTGTTCCCCCAGGGCGCGGCGGAATTTTTGGATTAACGGCTGCGCCGGATTTATCCCCGCAAGCCGCGACATCCGCCACCCCCAATTAAGATAGGCCATTATCAAGGGCCGCAACGGCCAGGGAATTTGTTGCAAGCGCCTCTCGAAACCCTGATAAAAGTGCTGCAGCACCTGGGGGGTGACCACCAGGATGGTGACCTGCTGCTCTTTGATGCATCTCAGAATGGCCTCGGCCTTCAAGGTATCCAGATAGGTAATCCGCGCCTGGGAAAAGAGGGGGAGCAGCAGAGTGCCGGTAAAGGGAAAGGCATGATGCAGGGGCAGGATGGAGAGGAAGTTGTCACCCGGCCGGATGGCGTTAAGCTTGGCGATCTCCCGGCAGTTGGCCCAAAAATTCCGGTGGGTGAGCATCACGCCTTTGGGAATGCCGGTGGTGCCCGAAGTATAAATGATAGAGGCCAAATCGTCAGGCCCCGCGGCGGGCAGGCCTTTTTCGCTTCCAGGCGTTTCCAGGATTTCTGGGAAATTAATGATTTTCCCGCCCGCTTCCCCGGTTTCCCCCACCACCACGATCTTCTCTAAAAACGGGAGCTGCTGCAACTGGGACAGAGGCGCCTGGAGAAAGGTGAAAATGACCCGGGCCCGGGTCTGCTCCAGGGCATAAGACAGAAAATCCCAGCGGGAGACCGGGTCCAGGGGCACGGCCACCGCGCCCGCCAGGAGTATGCCGAAATAACTCAGGGGCCACTCCGGCCGGTTCTCCAACAGGATGGCCACCCGGTCCCCCGGCTCCACCCCCTGGGCCTGAAGCCATCGGGCCATGGCCAGGCTGCCCCGGTAAAGCTGGCCGTAAGTATACTCCCGCACCACGTCGCCTTGCCGGTGGAGCAGGCAGACTCGATCAGCGGCTTCTTGGGCCACTCGGGCCAGTTGGGCCGTCAGGGTTTCCATGAGGTCATCCATAATTTCCTGTTGGCAGTGGCTTTCCAGCCTGTGCCGGTAGTATGTAATGCGATCAAGGTTTTTTAAGTCCCACTTTGGAAAAGGGGGAATATCAGGGGATTATGTGGCACCTGCATAATCCCCCCCTTCCCCCCCTTTAGAAAAGGGGGGGGGAATTCTTTCCCGGGTCAAATCTTCATTGCTGAGCCAAGACGACTGCAAAAAAGGGGTGAAATGACTTCCTGAGGCGGGGGGAACTCCTGCCCCATCACTGATTACTGGCCCCTAATCCCTGACCCCTGGTCCCTGGCCCCTTTTCTACCCCGACCCTCCTTCCATACGACCTTTCCGCAAATAACCCATAATCTCCCCGGGCCGGTTGGTGCAAATGGCATCCGGGTTCATTTCCAAATAAGTATCCAGGATTTCCGGGGCGTCGATATTCCAGATGCTGACTTTCAGCCCCTGGCGATGGGCCGCGTCCACCAGTTCCCGGTTGACGTACTGATAGTTGAGGACCAGGGTGCCGGCCTGGGCCGCCCGGGCCAGGCCGGCGGGGTCAGCGGGGCAGCCTACCATGAGGACGCCGGTTTGCAGCCTGGGCTCCTGTTCCTTGAGCGCTTTGACCGCCGGGTGCCAGAAAGAGATGATGCGGACCTCCCCAAACAGGCGCCGTTCCTGGCAGAAGCGCAGCAGTGCGGGCGCGGCTTCCGTTTGTTTCAGTTCCACCAACAGATAGGCCCGGCCCCGGACCAGCTCCACCACTTCTTCCAATTCGGGGATGTGCTCGCCTTGGCCGGCATCGAGCTTTTGCAGTGCCGCCAGGGTGAAATCCCGCACCCGGCCGCGACCGTTGGTGGTGCGGTCCACGGTGGCATCGTGGATCACGGCCAGCCGGCCCTCCTTGGTCAACTGCACGTCCAACTCCATCCCGGCCACGCCCAAATCCAGGCCCCGCTGGAAACCGCGCAGGGTGTTTTCCGGCGCCTCAGCCGCCGCGCCCCGATGCCCTAAGATATCAACCACCGAACCTCCTTGACTGAAACCTTCTTGACTGAACCTTCTTGATGGAGTAAACAGAGAGATAGGGTCACAGCGGCCAAAAGCCTGCAACCTGTTCCCTTACTCCCTCCCCCGCCCCCCGCTTGGCAAATCCTTTGCCAGGCGGAGTAATTCCGTAGGGCGAATTTACCGCAATATTCAACGATTCAAATATATTTTCTAAATTATTGTTTAAAAGAAAAAAAAATTATGGCATTTTTTGCAACCCGGATCGATGTACATATATTAGAAGAATAGGAAGAAACTGGCAAGGCAGGAGGCGAGTGTGGTGGGTTGGCTGGCTTTTTCCCTGATGGCCACAGGTTTGTGGGGGCTGTGGGGCTTCCTGAGTAAAGTGGCCGCCCGGCAGTTGCCGCCCCAGGCCGTTTATCTCCTGGCCATTTGCGGTCACGCAGTGGTCATCGGTTATCTTTGGATGGGAGGGGGATTGTCTATCCCCGTCATCTCCTGGGGGCTAACCGCAGGCCTGGCTGCAGGTATTTGCATGGCTTTCGGTCTGCTCTGTTTTTTAAAGGCCCTGACCCTGGGGACTGCAGCGGTAGTGGTGCCCCTCACCGCGCTCTACCCCCTGGTGACCGTAGTTCTCAGCCGAGTCGTACTCCAGGAGGCCATCAGTCCCCGGCAGTTGACCGGAGTGGCCCTGGCCTTAGTGGCCGTCTGGCTCCTGTCCAAATAGACCTTGCTTAGCTGAATAAAGATGCTTATTTGTAAACAAATATCGTAGGTATTAAATATAAAAATAGATAATGGGCCGGCCCACTGCTTGAGTCACTTAAAAGTGAGGCAGTGATTCTAATTCCGCTAACTGGAGAGTCGAGATGGCAAGTCGATCGCATACTAACAGGAAGCGGCAGGTACAGGACCAGGCTGCAGTTTTAGCAGCAATCAGCCGCATCTTCCGGGAAGCTCTCTCCTGCAAGACCGAAGAACAATTGGGCCACGTCTTTTTGGACGCGGCCGCGGAATTGACCGGCAGCAAATTCGGGTTCATCTGCCAGCATAATCCCGCGGGCCAGTGCCAGACCATAGCCACCAATATGCCAGGCCGGTCCGCCGCGGAGTCGGCACGGACCACAGCTGCCCCCGTGGGTCAAGATTGGGAGGCGCAAGGTATCTCCAGCCAGGTCCTCCAGAGAGGTGAGAGTCTGATTTTAAACGACCCGGCCGCTCATCCTGATTGGCTCGAACCTCCGGCCCATTATCCCCCTGTCACTTCCTTCCTGGGCGTACCTTTAAAACTGGCGGACCAGACCCTGGGCATGGTGGGTCTATCCAATCGGCCGGGCGGTTATGATAGGCAACATCAAGAAGACATGGAGGCCATGGCCGAAGCCATGGTGGCAGTCTTGATGCGGCAAAGGGCCGAATGGAAGGTGACCCAACTGCGCCAGCACCATGAGTTCATCTTATCTTCGACCTTGGAAGGGATAATGGGACTGGACCTCGAGGGCAACATTACCTTTGTAAACCCCGCGGCTGCGCAGATGCTGGGTTATGGAGTGGCAGAACTGCTCGGCCGGCACGGTCACAGTATCTGTCACCACACCAAACCCGACGGCAGTCCCTACCCCGCGCCTGAGTGCCCCGCCGCGAAAATGCTAAGTGAGGGAATTTATTGTTCTTTTGAAGATGATTTTTTTTGGCGCAAAGACGGCACGGGCTTCCCGGCGAGGGTCGGCAGAAATCCCATCGTCCAGGACGGCCGTATTTTAGGAACGGTCATCACCTTCCGGGACATATCCAAGCGGAAACAAACGGAAGAGGCGCTGCGGCAAAGGGACGAACTCTATCGGCGAATCGTCGAAACCGCGTGGGAAGGCATCTGGATCACGGACGCGGGAAATAGGGTGACCTTCGCCAATAACCGCATGACGGAAATGTTGGGTTATTCCCTGGAGGAGATGATCGGCGAGCCGATAACCAAGTTCATTGACCAGGAATGGTTTGAGAAGCTTAGCAGTCACATCATCGAGCACCTCCAGCAAGGCGATAGAGAGCATCTCGATGTTAAGCTCCGCCATAAAGAGGGCAGGAATTTGTGGGTGATAATGACTTCCAGCCCCGTGTTCGATAAAGAGGGGCGGTATGCCGGCTCTCTGGGGATGGTCACCGACATCACCGCCAGGAAACAGACGGAGGAAGCACTTAAGGAGAACGAGCAACGGTTTAGGAATATTATGGAAAATGCGGTGGAATGGATTTGGGAATTGAACCGTGAGGGAAAATACACTTACTCCAGTCCGGTGGTGGAGAAATTGTTGGGCTATACGCCAGGGGAAGTGCTGGACAAACATTTTTATGATTTCTTTCTCCCGGAGGAACGGGAAGAGCTCAAGGCCGCAGCCTTTGCAATAATCGAGGCCAAGCAGCCCTTCCGGGATTTCGTGAATCGGAACCAGCGGAAAGATGGGAAAACCATATGGTTATCCACCAGCGGGGTTCCCGTACAGGATACCGCGGGCAATATCCTGGGATACCGGGGAGCGGATAGCGACATCACCGAACGCAAACAGGCGGAGGAGTTTTTGCGGGAGAGCGAAGAGAAGTACCGCTTGCTGGTCAATCAAATCCCCGCGGTGGTCTTCAAAGGATATGCTGATTGGAGTATTGATTTCTTTGATAATAAAATTGAAACCATAACCGGCTATAGCAAGGCAGACTTTGACTCACGGAAGCTAAAATGGCAGGAACTGATCCTGCCGGAGGACCTGGAAGGAGCGAAACGTAAATTTATTAATGGTCTGAAGACTGATAAGTCGTATATCCGGGAGTACCGGATTCGCAGAAAGGACGGGGAGATTCGTTGGATCCAGAATTTAGGTCAGATATTCTGCGATGCCAGCGGCAAGATCACCCATATCAGCGGAACCTTGTGTGACATCACCGCCCGCAAGCAGGCGGAAGAAGCCCTGCGGCTCAGTGAGGAGAAGTTTCGCCGCACCTTTGACCAGTCCCCCATCGGCGCGGCTCTAGTGGGTCTGGATTTTCGCTTTCAGCAGGTCAATGCCGAGTTGTCCCGGATTACCGGTTATCCCAAGAAAGAACTCTTGGCCCGCACTTTTATGGACATTACCCATCCCGACGATGTGGCCCAGGACGTGAAACTGGCGCAGCGTCTGGCCGCGGGCAAAATCGAGCAATACACCATGGAGAAACGTTACCTCCGCAAGAATGGCAGCACGGTCTGGGTCCGGCTGTCGGCGCGCCTGATCAAGGACGCGGCCGGAACCCCCCTTTGCTACCTGCCCTTGATCCAAGACATCACCGCACACAGGCAGGCGGAAGAGAACCTGCGCCAAAGCCTGAGCCGGTTGGAGAAGATCATGGGAGGAATCGTCCAGGCCATGGCCCTGACCGTGGAAATCAGGGACCCGTATACCGCCGGACATCAACGCCGGGTGACCCGGCTGGCCCTGGCCATTGCCAAAGAACTGGCCCTTTCCAAAGAACAGAAGAAAGCGGTTTGGATCGCCGGAAGTCTCCACGACCTGGGAAAAATCTATGTACCTGCAGAAATCCTCAACCGGCCGGGTAAGCTGTCCGATACGGAGTTTGCCATAGTTAAAACCCATTCCCAAAAAGGATACGATATCTTGCAGCCCATCGAATTTCCCTGGCCGGTGGCGCAGATCGTCCGGCAACATCACGAAAGAATGGATGGCTCCGGTTACCCCGACGGTTTGCGGGGTGAGGAGATTCTGTTGGAAGCCAGGATTTTGGGGGTGGCGGACGAAGTGGAGGCCATGGCTTCCCACCGGCCTTACCGGCCGTCTCTGGGGGTAGACGCGGCCTTGGAGGAA
The DNA here is from genome assembly GCA_021813445.1 of Deltaproteobacteria bacterium. Classification (GTDB taxonomy): domain Bacteria; phylum Desulfobacterota; class Desulfobaccia; order Desulfobaccales; family 0-14-0-80-60-11; genus SURF-52. The sequence continues at coordinate 26,065 of JAKAKP010000059.1, read as the reverse complement.
ATCTCCAAGAAGCGGGGCGTCCTCTTTGATCCCCAGGTGGTGGACGCCTGCTTGAAGCTCTTCAAAGAGAAGAACTTTAAATTTGTCTAAGAGGAGAGCAGAACACCTGGCGGCCCTCCGGATTCCCCTGGAATTTGCCGAGAACTTCAGGAAACAGGTGGAGCTTATTGGATGGATTTGGATTAAACTAAGGCCATAGGAAAAAGATTTATTCCCCATACCTGAAGGAAGTATGTCCCCTACCGATACCGAACAAACACGGGGCCGGGAAGTCCGCATCCTCGCCCTGGATGTGGGCGAGAAACGCATCGGCCTAGCGGTGAGCGATCCTCTGGGAATCACCGCCCAGGGATTGGGGGTCCTGATCCGCCAGAACCGGGAGCATGACCTGGCCCGGCTGCGAGAAGTGGCCCAGGAGTATCAAGTCCAGGAAATCCTGGTGGGACTGCCCCGCCATATGGACGGCCGTCCGGGCAAGCAGGCCGACGCGGTTCTAGAACTGGCCCGGACCCTGGGAGATAGCCTGGGGATCCCGGTGACCCCCTGGGATGAACGGCTCACCACCATGGAAGCGGAGCGGGTCTTGCTGCAAGCGGACCTGAGCCGCCGGCGCCGCCGCCGGGTAGTGGATCAGGTGGCCGCGGTCCTCATTCTGCAATCCTACCTGGAATACCGTAACCTCTCCAAATAAAATTACCCTTCACGGCTTCCGCACCTTGAATTGATCAAGACTTCCCGAATATTTGTGAAATTTTTCTTTTAATCTTTTTTTGCTCTTTTTTCTTGACATACATAGAAAAGGGCGTATTTTGATTGCAAGTGGGAAAAAGTGGGATTGAGTGGGGCCTTGTAGGGTCGGATACCTCACCGGTAGCATGGAGTGGAGAGAGGTAGGGGGCAGTGTTCACCGGTAGCTATTTTCACCTTCTGGATAACAAAGGCAGGGTCAGTATTTCCCCCCGTTACCGGGAAATCCTGCAGGAACGCCAGGACCGCGTCCTCGTCCTCACCAATTACGACGGCTACATTCTCGCTTTCCCGCAATCCGAATGGCAGAAGGTCGAAGCCAAGTTGGCGGAGCAATCCACCTTGCGCAAAGAAGTGCGGGCGGTGCAGCGGTTTCTCATCTCCGGCGTCCAGGAATGTCCTTTGGACCGCCAGGGACGGATTTTAATCGGCCCTTATCTCCGGGATTACGCCAAGCTGTCCCGGGAGGTGGCTTTGGTGGGGATGATCCGCGGTTTTGAAATCTGGGACCGCTCCACTTATGAAGCCCATCGGAAGCAGCTCGAATCTGCGATTAACGAAGAGGTACTCCACGAATTACTGATTTAGACCAAGACCACTACCCGGTGCATGAACCGGTGATGGTAGAGGAGGTGTTGGTGGGCCTCAATTGCCGGCCAGCTCGCGTGTACGTGGATGGCACCGTGGGTGAAGGGGGGCATGCCGCGGCCATCCTGGAACGTTGCGCGCCTGACGGGCGGTTGTGGGGACTGGATAAGGACCCGGTGGTCCTGGAAACCGCGGCGGCCAGGCTGGCCCCCTACACCTCCAGATTTCATCTGTTTCATAGCTCTTATGCCCGATTGGGGGAGATACTTAAGGAAGAAGGGGTGCCGGCAGTGGCCGGCATCGTGCTGGACCTGGGGCTGTCGCTGCATCAACTGCAGCGCTCCGGCCGCGGTTTCAGTTTCCAGGGCGATGAGCCTCTGGACATGCGGTTCGATCCCCTCAGGCCGGGGAAGACGGCGGCGGACCTTCTCAACTCCGCCACTCCGGCCGCCCTGGAAAAGATCTTTAAGGAATATGGCGAAGAGCCGCGCGCCCGGCGTTTCGCCCGCCTGGTGGTAGCAGCCCGGCGGCAGCAACCTTTCCGGTTTACCCAGCAGTTGGTAACACTTGTTCAGCAGGCCCAGGGACCCGGGCGGCGGCGGGGGGAGCGACATCCCGCCACCCGGGTCTTCCAGGCCTTGAGGATTGCGGTGAACCGGGAAATAGAAGAACTGGCCGTCTTTTTGGGAGAGGCGCCGGCCTGGCTGGAGCCGGGAGGGCGTCTGGTGGTGATCTCCTACCACTCCCTGGAAGACCGGCTGGTCAAACAGCGGTTGTTGGCCTGGGAAAAAGCCGGGCTGATGCGCCGCCTGACCAGGAAACCTCTGATCCCCACGGTCGAGGAAGTACGCCGCAACCCCCGGGCTCGGAGCGCCAAACTGCGCGTGGCTGAAAAGGTGGAGAATTAAAGGAGAAATGGTATGCCCAGCAACGTCAGTCTCCGGTTAAGCAGTGTGGAGCAGCTTTTTGCCTCCCGGAACCGCAAGGTGGCGGTCTCCCAACCCTCCCAATGGGGGAAAGCGGGAGTGACGGTCCTGGTGCTGGTTGCCGTCGGCTTCATCATATCCTCCCTGGTTTGGGCCTGGGCCAATCTCCAACAGACCAATCTGAATTACCAGATATCCCAGGCCCAGGAGACCCAAAAGCAATATCTGGAGTTGAATCGCAAGCTCCGGATCGAGCTCTCCAACCTGACCTCCATCTCCCGGCTGGAAAAGTTAGCGGTGGACAAATTCGGGATGGCGCCGCCGCTGCCTTGCCAGGTCGTGCAGCTGCCATGACTCCGGGCCTCGATAAATGGACCCGGCTGCGCATCGTCCTGGTGGGGTTTGGCCTGGTCTGCTTGGGCCTTTGGGTCTGTGGCAGATTTTTTTATCTGCAAATCATCCGGGGGCCCCAACTGCGGGAGGTGGCTAACCGGGAAGTCCAGAAACTTTGTCCCGTGTTGCCGGTACGGGGGCAAATCCTGGACCGCCGCGGCAATGAGCTGGCCATCAGCACCCGGGTCTATTCCCTGGTGGCCCATCCTCCCCAGATCAAAGATGCAGTTCGTCTCAGCCAGGGATTGGCCCCGGTCCTGGGGGTAAAAGTCCGGGAGTTGCAAGAAATTCTTACCCGGGCCCGTCCTTTCGTCTGGGTGAAGCGCCACTTGACCCCGGAAAAAGAAGAAGCCTTCCGGACCTGGCATGCCGCAGCCGAAAAACAAGCCAATCTGCACAAAGTTACCGGGCGCCGGGATATAGACGCGATTTATCTCATCCCCGAGGCCTTTCGCTATTACCCCCAGATGGCCCTGGCCGGGTCAATTCTGGGTTTCTGCAACGTGGACGGCCAGGGCTTGGAAGGCCTGGAACTGCAATATGAAAATTATCTGTACGGCAAGCCCAAGAAATGCATGAAGATGCTGGACGCCCGGGGCCGGATCGTGGTCACCGGGGAGAAGGCTTGGGACCCGGAGGTCATGGGCAACAACGTGGTGCTGACTCTGGACAGCACCCTGCAGTATATCGCCGAAAAGGAACTGGCCAAGGGGGTGACCCATTGGCAGGCTGCCGGCGGCATGGCTATGGTGGTCAGGCCCCAGACGGGGGAAATATTGGCCATGGCCCAATATCCGCCGGAGGACCCCAATCGTTACGCCCAGTATCCCGAAGAAAACCGCCACGTCCGCCCCATAACTTGCGCTTTGGAGCCGGGTTCCACCTTTAAGATTTTTGTGGCCGCCGCGGCTTTGGATAGCCACGCGGCCAAACCCACTGACATGTTCAATTGCGAACTGGGGCTCTGGCGCCTGGGCGCCAAAGAAGTGATCCATGACGCCCATCGCTACGGCACCCTGAGCTTGCAGCAGGTCATTCAAAAATCCAGCAATATCGGCGCGGCCAAAATCGCCCACCGCACCGGTAACGCCCGCCTGGATCACTATCTCCGGGCCTTCGGCTTCGGCAGCCGCACCGGCATCCTCTATCCTGGAGAAAGCGCCGGGCTCCTGAAGAATTTGCGCGTTGCCCGCTCGCCCCTGGACCGGGCCACCCTGGCTTTCGGCCAGGGGGTTTCCGTCACCCTCCTGCAACTGACCATGGCCCTGGCGTCCATGGGTAACGACGGGGTCCTCATGGCCCCTCAACTGGTCAAGGAAATCGTCAGCCCCCGGGGCGAGGTGGTGAAAGAATTTCAGCCCCAGCCTGTCCGGCGGGTGCTCTCCCCGGAAACGGCCCGGCAGATGTTGGCCATTATGGAAACCGTGACCAAACCGGGGGGGACGGCGACGGAAGCCGCACCCGCGGGTTTCACCGTGGCCGGTAAGACCGGCACGGCCCAAAAGCTGGTGGGCCGGGCTTATTCCCACAGCAAATACAACGCCTGGTTCATCGGCCTGACGCCGGCTCAGAAACCCGCTCTGGCCATCGCCGTGATTGTCGATGAACCTAAAGGCGCGATTTATGGCGGGGTGGTGGCTGCTCCCATTTTTCGGGAAATCGCCGCCCAATCCCTCCGTTTTCTGGGGTATTATCCCCAAAACCAAAGCGAAAACGCCCCGGTCCTGGCAGGCCTGCTCCCCACCCCCGCCCCAGCCAAGCCTGCACCGGAGGTAAAACACCCGGCCCGCAAGGCCGCGGCGCCGCCGAAACCTTTACAAATACAGGCGGCAATCCCCAAGAAGCCCTTGGAGGTGATGCCGGATTTGAGCGGCCTGACCATCCGCCAGGTTCTGAACCTGCTGCAGCATTCCGGGATGCATTGCCGCTTTGAAGGCAGCGGCCTGGCCGTCAGCCAGGAGCCGTCGCCAGGGACCTCCATCACTCCCGGGGCCGTTTGCGTGGTCAGGTTTCGCTCCCAGTCCTGAAGCCCCCAGGCGGCCGGTCTGCGTCTTGCCAAGGGGAGAATTTTCTAGGATAGTTATGATAGCTGGCTGAAAATCACATCTCTGGGGAAAAAAAGACCTGCAGCCTTTCCCCAGCCTGCTTACCCGCTCAAAAGCAGCAAAAGGACCGGTACGGAGCATGCAAGACGCCACTCAAACTTTAAAAGATCTCCTGGCCGGCCTGCAAGGCTGCCAGGTGACGGGGAATGACTGCATTCCCGTCACCGCCGTAGCCTATCATTCCCAGGATGTGGTCCAGGGGAGCGTTTTTGTAGCCCTGAAGGGGCTGCGCACCGACGGCCACTGTTTCCTGAACGCGGCCCTGGAACGGGGCGCCCGGGTAATCGTCAGCGAACAGGAATTGGCTCCGCCTCCCGGGGTGACGGTGGTGCGGGTGCCCGACGCCCGTCTGGCTATGGCCCACCTGAGCGCGGCATTCTACCGCCATCCCAGCCGGGAAATGAAACTGGTGGGCATCACCGGCACCAACGGCAAGACCACCACCACCTATCTCCTGGAAGCCATTATCGGGACTGCGGGCCACCTGGCTGGGGTGGTGGGCACGGTCAATTACCGGGTGGGCCCGCGGCACTGGCCCGCGGCGGTGACCACTCCCGAATCCCTGGATCTGCAGAAACTGCTCCGGGAAATGCGCCGCCACGGGGCAAACCATGTATTCCTGGAGGTTTCCTCCCATGCCCTGGATTTGAAGAGGGTGGATTGCACCACGTTTGCTGCGGCCGTGTTCACCAACCTCTCCCAGGATCATCTGGATTATCACCGGGAGATGGAGAGCTATTTTGCCGCCAAGTCCCGGCTATTTTTAGAACTTTTGGCCAATGGCAGTGCTTCGGCAGGGACTGCGGTCCTCAACCTGGATGATCCCCGGGGCGAGGAATTGCACCGCCGCGTGTCCGTCCCCACCCTGACCTACGGCTCCCATCCCCGCAGCCAGGTGCGGCCCCTGATCAAGCGCTTCCGGCGTCGCGGCGTGGAGGCCCGGCTCAGCACCCCTGCCGGGGAAATAGATATCAAGTCCAGTTTGGTGGGACCCTTTAACTTATATAACATTCTGGCGGCCACCGCCACCGCCCTGGCCTTGGGCCTGACCCTGGAGGAGATAGCCCGGGGCATCGACGCGCTGGAGGGGGCGCCGGGAAGGTTGGAACGCTTCGGCCCCCCGGAAGGCCCTGCGGTCTTCGTGGATTACGCGCATACGCCCGCGGCCCTGGCCTCGGTCCTCAAGGCGTTGTCGGCCCTGGACTTTTCCCGGCTGATCACCGTGTTCGGCTGCGGCGGCGACCGGGACCGGAGCAAGAGGCCTCTGATGGGGCAGGCCGCAGCCGCGGCCTCCCATCTGGCGATCGTCACCAGCGACAATCCCCGGAGCGAAGACCCCTTGAGCATTATCCAGGAGATTGAAGCGGGGTTGAAGGCGAAGAATGTCCCCCGGGTGACCATCGCCGAAGCGAAGCGGGGCCAGACCGGCTACCTGGTGGAGCCGGACCGCCGGGAGGCCATCCGCCTGGCGGTGAAGCTGGCCTGGCCCGGGGACGCCATCCTGGTGGCCGGCAAAGGCCACGAAAATTACCAGATTCGCGGGCAGGAGCGCCTCCACTTCGACGATCGGGAGGAAGTCCAGGAGGCCCTGAAGGAGAATTACGGCTGATGCCGCCCCTGTTCACCATCCCGGAGATCTTAACCGCCACTCGCGGCACCCTGGTGCAGGCGGGCGCGGCTACCGCGTTCTGCGGCGTCAGCACCGACTCCCGCACCTGCCAGGCGGGGCAGCTCTTCATCCCGCTGGTGGGGGAGCGCCACGACGGCCACGAGTATATTCCCGGGGCCTTGCGCCGGGGAGTTCAGGGCGTTTTAGTGGCCAGGGCCTGTCATCCCGGGGAGAGGGGCGCCCATTTCCCGCTGCCCCCGGGAGTGACGGTGATCTCCGTGACCGATACCCTCACCGCGCTGGGGGACCTGGCCCGGCTCTGGCGCGACCGCTTCCAGGTGCCGGTCCTGGGCGTCACCGGCAGTTGCGGCAAGACCACCACCAAGGAAATGACCGCGGCCGTGCTGGCGCCGCACTTCCGGGTCCTGAAAAACACCCTGAACCTGAACAACCTCATCGGCCTGCCCTTTACCCTCTTGGGGCTGGATGGCGGGCATGAAGCCGCGGTGGTGGAGATGGGCATGAACCGCTTCGGGGAAATCCGGCGGCTGACCCAGATTTGCCGGCCCACGGTGGGGATGCTCGTCAATGTCCATCCGGCCCATACCGAGGGCGTGGGCGATGTCGCGGGCGTGGCCCGGGCCAAAGGGGAGCTGATAGAGACCCTGGAGGCCAGCGCCGCCTTGATTTATAACGCCGACGATCCCCGCATCGCCTCCCAGGCCCGGGGCTTTCCGGGGCGGACCCTGGGGTTCGGCTTGAAGCCCGGGGCGGATCTGCGGGCCTGGGGCCGGCAGGTGCGGGGCTGGGACGGCCAGGTGGCCCGGCTGCATTATGCCGGGCGGAGTTGGACCCTAAACCTGGCGGTGGCGGGTCTGCACCAACTCTACAACGCCCTGGCGGCCACCGCCGCCGGCCTGGCCCTGGGCCTGGCCCCGGAGGAGACGGCCCGGGCCCTGGCGGATTTTAAGGCCATCCACCGCCGCTCCCAGGTGCAGACCCTGCCGTGCGGGGCGCACCTGCTCAATGATTGTTATAACGCCAATCCCGGCTCCATGGCCATGGCCCTGAATACCTTAAAGGAATTGCGGGGCCGGGGCCGGGGCGCCGCGGCCCTGGGGGATATGCTGGAACTGGGCAACGGCGCGCTCCAGGCCCACCGGGACCTGGGACGCCAGGCCGCGGCCACCGGCCTGAGCTTTCTGGTCGCCTACGGCAAATTCAACCAGGAAGTGGCCGCCGGGGCCAAAGACGCGGGCCTGGCCCCGGCGTGCATCTTGCCGGTGGCCACCCGCGAGGCAGGAGCCCGGGCCTTACAGAATTTTTTGCAGGCAGGGGACTGGCTCCTGGTGAAAGGATCGCGCTCCATGCACATGGAGGGGCTGATTGATCTTTTATGATGCAGGGGACATTAAGGCCCAGGACGGCCGGAGACTCCCGGGGGGGAATGCCTAGTTGCTGTACCATTTACTCTTTCCACTGAAGACGGTTTTCGGGGGCTTTAACGTCTTCCGTTACCTTACCTTCCGCAGTATTTTCGCGGTTCTCACCGCTTTGCTGATCACTTTGTTCATTGGCGCCTGGTTTATCCGCAAGCTGCAGGAGATGCAGATCGGCCAATATATCCGGGAAGACGGGCCCCAGTCTCACCATTGCAAGGCCGGCACCCCCACCATGGGGGGCCTGATGATCATTTTCGCCGCCTTATGCGCCACCCTGCTGTGGACCGACCTGTTCAATCCCTACATCTGGCTGTTGATCCTGGTGACCGTCGGCTTCGGCCTCATCGGCTTTCTGGACGACTATCTCAAGGTCATCAAAAAGCACAACCGGGGCTTGAGCGGCCGGGCCAAGCTCCTGTCCCAAACGGCTATAGCCCTGGTGGTGGCCCTGTGCCTCTATCACATCCCGGGGTTCGACACCACCCTGAGCCTCCCCTTTTTCAAGCATCTGCAGCCGGATCTGGGCTGGGGTTTCATCCCCGTGGCAGTGTTCATCATTGTGGGCGCGGCCAATGCGGTGAACCTGACGGACGGCCTGGACGGCCTGGCCATCGGCCCGGTGACCATCACCGCCACCATCTTTATGATCCTGGCTTATCTCGCCGGCAACAAGGTGATCGCCGCGTATCTGCAAATTCCCTATATCCGCGGGGTGGGGGAACTCTCCGTCCTCTTGGGGGCGGTGGTGGGCGCGGGCATCGGCTTTCTCTGGTATAACTCCTATCCCGCCCAGGTGTTCATGGGGGACGTGGGGGCCCTGGCCCTGGGAGGGGTCCTGGGCACCGTGTCCCTGGCCATCAAACAGGAATTCCTCCTGGCCATCGCCGGGGGCATCTTCGTGGTAGAGGCCCTGTCGGTGATTCTCCAGGTTTCCTTTTTCAAGGTATCCAACGGCAAGCGCATCTTTCGCATGGCCCCCCTGCATCATCACTTCGAACTGAAGGGGTGGCCGGAGCCCAAAGTGATCGTCCGCTTCTGGATTCTCTCCATTATCCTGGGATTGATCTCTTTGAGCTTCCTGAAGCTGAGGTAGCATCGCCCCCGGCCTGTGGGTGGCCGCCGGGGCGTCGGGCAAATAAGGGGGACTGTAACTTGCTGGCTGCTCGGTTACTGACGCTCAACCTAACCTCAGCCCTTGCCGGGGCAGGGGGCACGCCTTGCCCCGGCAAGGCCGGCATTAAATGCGGCCTTTTTCCTCCACCTGAACACACGGCCTTACCGTCCCCGGCCTGTGGGTGGCCGCGGGGCGTGTGGATAAACTGGGGGGACTGGGTATCACCAGGCAGCAAGCACTTGACTTATATTCTGCCTGCACGGGAAGAAACGGTGTTCTGCAATGGATTAAAAGACGATGGTAGAGAAAATCCTGACAAAAGAGATGATAGAGATCGGGGCAATCCTTGTCCGTAAGCTTGATGAGCGTGGAATGAGTCCAGAGGCCGCTCTTTGGCTGTATTTTCCCGAAGAGGAACAATGGAAACTCGTAGTTGCAGAATCTGAATTGGGTATCTCAAGCCCCAAGAAAATTTACCAAAAAATACAGCAAATATTAGCCGATTCTGCGGATGAATTATCTGGATTATCATTAGCGGATGTGTCTCTTGCCAAACCGGATGCACCGGTTATCGCTCTTCTTCGAGTTGCCATGCGAACCGGCCCGGGAATCAGCGGAATTCGCTTTAAAAATAACGTTATCAATGGAACATTGATTGAGGACGCCTATATCTATCGCCTAAACTGATAGCTTGAAAAATTATGGAGATTTCCGGCAAAAAGATTTTAGTGGTGGGGCTGGCCCGCACCGGCGTGGCCCTGGCCTGTTTCCTGGCTGAGAGGGGAGCCCGGGTGACGGTCACTGATATGGCTCCGGCCGCGGCCCTGGAGGAGCCCCGCCGGGCGCTCCGGGGTTTGGGCATCCAGGAGGAGCTGGGGGTGTCCCAGCCCGCGTGGCAGGGTTATGACCTCTTGCTCCTCAGCCCCGGAGTGCCCCCGGAACTGCCCTGGATCGGCGCGGCCCGGGAGACCGGCATCCCCATTTGGGGCGAACTGGAGCTGGCCGGCCATTTCTTCACCCGGCCCCTCATCGCGGTGAGCGGCACCAACGGCAAGACCACCACCACCACCCTGGTAGGGGAACTCCTCCGGGCCTCGGGCCTGAGGCCCCTGGTGGGGGGCAATATCGGCACCCCCGCGGTTTCTCTGCTGGAGCAGCAGAAGGACGCGGATTTCCTGGTTCTGGAGGTGAGCAGTTTCCAACTGGACACGGCCCCCAATTTGCATCCCCAGGCCGCGGCCTTGCTGAACATCTCCCCGGACCACCTGGACCGGTACGCGGATCTGGCGGCCTACACTGCCTCCAAGGCCGGCCTCTTCCGCAACCAGGGGCCGGTAGATCTGCGGGTGCTCAATTATGACGACCCGGCGGTGCGGCCCTTTGGTGCCGGCGGTGGACGGGTCTACTGCTTTTCTTCCACCCAGCATCTTAAAGAGGGAGCCTGGCTGGAAAACGGGGCCATCCGGGTCAGGATTCCCGGAAAGCTTGATGAAATTTTTCCTTTAAAAGATATCATCCTGGCAGGCAGTCATAATCAAGAGAACATCATGGCCGCGTTGCTCCTGGCCCTGGATGCCGGGGCCGGGGCTGCGGCTTGCCGGCAGGAGTTGGCCCGGTTTCAGGGCCTGCGCCACCGCCTGCAGTGGGTGGCGGAAATCCGCGGCGTGGATTTCTATGACGATTCCAAAGGCACCAATGTGGGCGCGGTGGCCCGGTCCCTCACCTTTTTTAAGCAGCCGGTGATCCTCATTGCCGGCGGCCGGGACAAGGACAGCGATTTCAGCCTGCTCTCCCCCCTGATCCGGCAACGGGTCAAAGCCCTGGTCCTTTTGGGGGAAACCCGGGAATTGCTGGCCCGGACCTGGAACGGCCTGGTGCCCGCGTATCTGGCGGATGATATGCAGGCCGCGGTGACCCGGGCTTTCGAATTGGCAGCCCCCGGGGAGGTGGTGCTCCTGTCCCCGGCTTGCGCCAGCTTCGATATGTTTAAAGACTATGCCCAGCGGGGCGACACTTTCCAGAAACATGTGGAGGAAATTCGGCATGCAGCCAAAACCTGAAGCCGCGCCGCGCTCGCACGACACCATCATCATGGTCTGCGCCCTCACCCTCATGGCCCTGGGCCTGACCATGGTCTTCGATGCCAGCACGGTAATGGCCCAGTCCCAATATCATGACCCCTATTTCTTCATCAAGCGCCAGGCCCTGTACGCGGTCCTGGGCATCGGGGTCCTCTTCCTGGGCCGGGCCATTAATTACCACGTTTATCAGCGCCTGGCTTATCCCTTTTTATTCATTACTTTGCTCTGCCTGATCCTGGTGTTTGCCCCCGGCATCGGCGGCAAAGTGCGGGGCGCGGCCCGCTGGCTCAAGTTGGGCCCCCTGACCCTGCAGCCGTCGGAGTTCGCCAAACTGGCGACGGCCCTCTTTCTGGCCTATTCCTTAACCAAGAAACAGGAAAAGATGAAAATCTTTTCCATCGGTTTTCTGCCCCACATGTTGGTGGCCGGTCTCTTCATCGTCCTGGTGGGCCTGGAACCGGATTTCGGCACGGCCATCACCATCTCCGCCATTGTCTTCACCATGCTCTTTGTGGGGGGGACCCGCCTCACCCATATTGTCCTGTCCCTGAGTGCGGGCCTGGGCCTGGCCGTGATCATGGTCTTGAGGGACCCCAAGAAGCTGGGCCGCGTCTTCTCCTACCTGGACCCCTGGAAGTACGGCCAGGACGTGGGTTATCAGCTCAAACAATCCCTTCTGGCCATCGGTTCCGGCGGCCTCTGGGGGCTGGGGCCGGGCCAGAGCCGGGCCAAACTCTTCTACCTGCCGGACGCGCACACGGATTTTATACTCTCCATCCTCACTGAAGAACTGGGCTTGATCGGCTTCCTGGTGATCATCACCCTGTTTGCCATCCTGGTCTATCGGGGTCTCCGTCTCAGTTTACGGGCCCCGGACTCCTTCGGCTCTTACCTGGCCCTGGGCCTGACCCTCCTCATCGGCCTGCCCGCGGTCATCAACATGGGAGTGGTAAGCGGCATCTTCCCCACCAAGGGGCTCTCCCTGCCTTTTCTCAGCTACGGCGGTTCTTCACTGTTGGCCAATCTGCTGGCCGTGGGCATCCTCTTGAATATCAGCAGCCAGATCAAACGCCCGGTCCTGGCCGTGGGGCGGCGAGAGGTGGAAAAGAAAGAGGCGGAGGGAGGAGCTAACAAACAGTGATCAGTGGTCAGTGGCCAGTGGTCAGTATCATGGGGCAGCCTTTGGCCGCAGCAATGCGACTGCTCACTGCTCACTTCTTAAGTGGAGCCACCGCATGGACCTGAGGGTAGTCATCGCCGGGGGCGGGACCGGGGGGCATCTCTTCCCGGGGATTGCCATCGCCCAGGAATTTTCCGCCTCCCAGGGAGCCGCGGTGACTTTCCTGACTTCCCCCAAGGCGGTGACCGCCCGCATTCTGGAACGTTACGGCTTCCCCTGGGAGGTCATCGCCAGCCGGGCCTTGAAGGGTCAGGGTCTGCTGAGCCGGGTCCGCACCCTGTGCAGCCTGCCGGGGAGCGTCAGGGAGGCCAAGGCCCGCCTCCGGGCCCTGGCGCCCCAGCTGGTTCTGGGCATGGGGGGCTACGCCTCCGGGCCGGTGGGAGTGGCGGCCTATCTCCTGGGGATCCCCTTGGCGATCCACGAGCAGAATGCCATTCCCGGGGTAGCCAACCGCTGGCTGGCCAAAATGGCCCGCCGGATTTTCCTGTCCTTTCCCGACGCGTCCGGCTCTTACCCCCAGGAGAAGGCGGTCTGGACCGGCAACCCCATCCGGCCGGAATTTTTTGGAAGCCAGCAGCGGCCGGCCCTGCCCTTTACCGTGTTGATTATGGGCGGCAGCCAGGGCGCACACAGTCTCAACCTGGCAGCACTGGAGGCCCTGCCCTTGCTGGCGGAGCTGAAAGAGCATCTTAATTTTCTGCACATTACCGGGAAGGAGGACCGGGAGGAAGTGGCCGCGGGTTATGGGCAAGCGGGTTTTGCCGCAGAGGTGGCTGATTTCACCCCGGAGGTGCCCGCCTGGATGGGCCGGTCCCACCTGGCGGTCTGCCGGGCCGGGGCCTCCAGCCTGGCGGAGCTCACCGCCCTGGGCCGGGCCGCGCTGCTGGTGCCCTTTCCCTTTGCCGCCAACAACCACCAGGAGTTTAACGCCCGGTTCCTGGCGGATGCGGGCGCGGCGGAATTAATTTTGAATAAAGATTTTACCGGCGAGGTTCTGGCTGATAAGATAAAGTATTTTCTGGGGCACCCGGATACCTTGAAGGCAATGGAGGCCGCCAGCCGTTCCCTGGCCAAGCCGGACGCGGCCAAAGAGATTGTACAAGGGTGTATGGAATTATTGTAGGGCGGGCACTGCCCGCCATCTGTGCCTCGGAAAAGCCAAATGCCAAATTACATAAGAACCAAACAGCCCGGAGGCACTTTCTTCTTTACGGTGGTGACTTAGCGACGCAAAAAAACCTACACCACCCCCACCCTAACCCTCCCCCCTCGCAGGGGGAGGGGATAAGATGCTGGATTTTTGGGGGGTTAGTGAATATGCCGGACCTTGTCGGTCTTTCCAGAAATTTAAGAAAGAACCAGACGGACGCGGAAAACAAATTATGGCGGCATTTGCGGGGCAAGCACTTAGAAGGCATGAGGTTCAGGAGGCAGCACCCTATCGCAGATACATTGTTGATTTCGTCTGCCTCGAGAAACGGCTGGTCATAGAAGTTGACGGCGGGCAGCACGGAGAGAAAGAAGGACAGATCAAAGATAATAAACGAGATCAGTGGTTAACGAAGGAAGGTTACCGGGTATTAAGGTTTTGGAATAACGATGTTTTAACCAACATGGAAGGCGTCATGGACATGATAAGGGCAACGGTTATTCCTGATTCTGATGACTGCTAAATAAATAGAGTGATGAAAAATACAAAAGAAGACAAGGCACCCAATAAACGAAAAGAGCCAGAAAATCCCATATGCGATTTCTTTTATCCCCTCCCCCTGCGAGGGGGGAGGGTTAGGGTGGGGGTGGCGTTTTGGGGCTGATTGGATTAAAGGAGTTTTATTTAACCCTGATGATAGATTCGGCGAATAAAAGACGGCGGGCAATGCCCGCCCTACAGAGCTCGCGCAAAGAGGAATTTCGGCATGGACGTTTGTAGGAACAAAATCTCCAATCGATACTTTATTTTTATTGAGGATACAGGCAATGGAGAAATGCTTCTTATCACCCCAGAAGCTCAAGTCAAATCTTTAAAGCGCGATCTTTTTGAAGAATTAGAGGACCAAGAACAAAGTTATCTATTGCAAAATAAACTAATCAGCGAGGCTCAGGTCCAAAGACTCCAAGAATATCAAGAAAGTCGTTCAGATGAATTTATTGAGAATTTCAAAGAATTATCGTCCTATGATCAGAAGAGAGTCCTAAAGGCAATGCAAAAGATGGTTGACGATAAGTAGTTGAAAATGTAGGGCGGGCATTGCCCGCCGGTTTCTAAATTATGATTGCAAAAACCACCTACCACTTCATCGGCGTCGGCGGCATCGGCATGAGCGGCCTGGCCGAGCTTTTGGCCCGCCAGGGGTACGCGGTGAGCGGCTCCGATCTGGCGGCCAACGCCATCACCGCGCGTCTCGAAACCCTGGGGCTCCGCTGCTACCAGGGGCACCGGCAGGAGCACCTGGGAGACGCCCAGGTCGTGGTCCACTCCACCGCGGTGAAGGAGGACAACCCCGAGTTGGCCGCGGCCCGGGAGAAAGGCCTCACCGTGCTGCGCCGGGGCGAGATGCTGGCCCGCTTGATGGCCGGCCATTTTCAGATCGCCATCACCGGGGCCCACGGCAAGACCTCTACCACCGCCATGGTGGCCGCGATTCTCCGGGCTGGGGGCCTGGACCCCTCGGTGCTGGTGGGCGCGGTGTGGGATAATTTGGGGTCCAACGCGGTCCTGGGCCGGGGTGAGTATTTCGTGGCCGAAGCGGACGAAAGCGACGGCTCCTTTGCCTATTTGCACCCCCAAATCACGGTGATCACCAACCTGGACCGGGAACACCTGGATTTTTACGGCGATCTGGCCCATATCCAGGAGGCCTTTGCCCGCTACCTGGCGGCGCTGCCGCCGGAGGCCCGGGTGGTGGCTTGGCGGGACGACCCCCACCTGACCCCGGTTTTGGAGGCGGCCTCCCGGCCCTTGCTGACCTATAGCCTGCAGCCGGGGGCCGATTTCGGGGCCGCCCAGATTAAACCCCAGGGCCTGGGCACCAGTTTCCACCTGCTGCATCACGGCCGGGACCTGGGCCGGGTGACTCTCCCGTTAACCGGCAAACATTACGTGCTCAACGCCATGGCCGCATGTGCGGTGGCCCAGAGCCTGGGCCTGGATTTTCCGGTGTGGCAGCAGGGGCTCAAGGACCTGGGGCAGATTCACCGGCGCTGCCAGCCCAAGGGCGAGGCCCAGGGCATCCTGGTGCTGGACGACTACGGCCATCATCCCACGGAGATCAATACTACTATCAGCGCCCTGGCCCAAGCCTTTCCCCAACGCCGCCTGGTGGTGGCCTTCCAGCCCCACCGCTATAGCCGCACCCAGGCCCTGCTCCAGGATTTCTTCCCGGTTTTCGGCCAGGCCGGGCTGGTTTTTGTCACCGAAATTTACAGCGCTGGGGAAAAACGGCTCAATGGCGTCACCGGCCGCTCCATCTATGAAGGCATCCGCCATACGGGCCACCCCGCGGTGCATTTTGTGCCGGAAAAGGAGGCGACCGCGGAGATTATCCTGGGCCACCTGCACCCCGGCGACCTGGTTCTTACCCTGGGAGCAGGGGACATTTGGAAAACCGGAGAAGAGTTGCTGGTGCGGCTTAAAGCCCGGTCCCCCGGGACTGGCCCCAGCCTGGGGGGGGAGAAGTAATGGACTGGAGTTCCAAACTCAAACCCCAATCCAAGCTCAAGCCCCAACGCCCGGCCAAAAAAGAAGTGCGCTTCCGGCGCAGCCGGAAAAACTACCGGCGTTCCTCCAAAAAGGAAGGAGGGCCCAGGTATTGGCGCTGGGCCGCGTTCTTCACCGTTGGCTTCGTGGGGCTGGCCGGCCTGGCTCTGGGCCTGGCTCTTCTCTATTATCAGTTCTTGACCTGGAACCTGTTTTTCATTAAAGATATTAAAAATATTGAGATCACCGGTTTAAAGCGGCTCCGGCCGGAAGTTATCCTGAAACTGGCCAAACTGGGTCCCGACACCAACCTCCTGGCCCTGAAACCCTTCCAGGTGGAGCAGACTCTGGACACCCACCCCTGGATTGCCCGGGCCACCCTGACCCGCCGCTGGCCCCATCGGGTGCATCTGCAGATTCAGGAACGGGAGCCCGTGGCTCTAGTGCAGGCCGGAGAGCTTTATTATGTGGACCGCCGGGGCAGTCTGTTTAAGCCTATGACCCCCGGCGACCCCCATGATTTTCCCATAATCACCGGCTTGCCCCGGGATTTTTTCTCCCCCCAGCAAGGGGCCCTGCCGGAGACCATGGCCCGGATTATTCAATTGATGGATCTGCTCAAGAAAGCGCCGCCCCCGCTTAACCTGGAAAACATCTCCGAGATCCACGTGGACCTGGAACAGGGATTCAGTCTGTTTGCCAACGGCCTGGGAGCCGAAGTGAATCTTGGCCGGGATCAGTTTCAGGAAAAATTACAGCGGTTGGCCCAGGCCTGGCCGGTTCTTGCCCATAGAGGGTATCTGCCCCGGACCGCCCGCATTAATCTAGACTATCCCCGCAGGGTCCTCGTGAGCCTCAAAGGGATGGAAGAAAGCCAATAGGATTAGCCAAGTGCCACAAGACTTAATAGTTGGTTTGGACATCGGTACCACCAAGATCTGCGCGGTGGTGGGGGAAGTGCGGGACCGGCAGGTGGAGATCGTGGGTCTGGGCACCGCGCCCACCGCCGGGGGCCTGCGCAAAGGCGTGGTGGTGAATATCGAAAACACCGTCCGCTCCATCCGTAAAGCCGTGGAAGAAGCCGAGACCATGGCGGGCTGCGAAATCCGCTCCGTTTTCGCGGGCGTGGGCGGCGGCCAGACCAAGGGCTTCAACAGCCATGGGATCATTGCCGTCAAGGACCGGGAGGTGAGCCAGGCCGACGTGGAGCGGGTCATCGACGCGGCCCGCACCATTGCCATCCCTTCCGACCGGGAGGTGATCCACACCCTGGTCCAGGACTTTATGATCGACGGCCAGGACGGCATCAAGGACCCCATCGGCATCCACGGCGTGCGCCTGGAATGCAAGGTCCACATCGTCACCGGCGCGGTGACCGCGCTCAACAATATCATTAAATGCGCCAACCGGGCCGGTCTGGAAGTAAGCGGCATCGCCCTCCAAAGCCTGGCTTCCGGAGAAGCGGTGCTCACCGAAGAAGAGAAGGAACTGGGAGTGGCCCTGGTGGACTTCGGCGGCGGCACCACCGACCTGGCCATCTTTTCCGAAAACGCCTTGCGCTATAATTTCGTCCTGCCCGTAGGGGGCAATAACCTCACCAACGACATCGCCATCGGCCTGCCCTCCTCCCTGCAAAACGCCGAAGAGCTGAAGAAGCACTATGGCTGCTGCCTCAATGTCCTGGCGGACCCCCAGGAGATGCTGGAAGTCCCGGGTCTGGGCGGGAGAAAATCCCGGGAACTGCCCCGGGGCAAGCTGTCGGAGATCATCCATCTCCGGGTGGCGGAAATCCTTAACTACGTCGCCAAAGAGATCCACCGGGCCGGGTTTGCCAATCCCCTGATTTCCGGCGCGGTCCTCACCGGCGGCACTTCCCTGGTGGAAGGGCTCCCGGAGTTGGCGGAAGAAATTTTCAACCTGCCCACCCGCCGGGGCTATCCCATGGGCGTGGGCGGCCTTGCCGACGTCATTCGCGACCCCTCCTATGCCACTGCCGTAGGCCTCCTCCTCTATGCCCAGCGCACCCAACAAACCCAGCAGCGTCGCCGCGGCAGCCGCGCCAGCCGTGCCGGCAGTTCCGGCAGCGGTTTCTGGTCCCGGTTAAAAAATTGGTTGCGCGAGGTGGTTTGATTGCCAAAAAAGTGTATAAACTAGAACATGTTTTAACAAGTATATGGATAGATTTATGACCCTGTAGTTTGGGGCTGACACCGGGCAAGAAGGCTGAATAAACCCTTAAATTTTTTTTCAGTTAAAATTTCGAGGGATAGCTATTTTTGCCGTCTATTTTGGTGGACCCCTATGAAAATCGATGGAAAACCCAGGAAACGGGAGATTGGCTCTAGACCCGGCGCATCCGGCCACACGGCCCACAGCCGGGGGCGTTCTTCTTTAACTAATCGTTATTGCTAATCTAATCATGATCACAGGAAAATCCTGTCAGCTCCAGCCCTTGAGGGCTTCAGGGGTGCCGCGAGGCAGGGCCGAGGTAATCTAATTTTGGCTGCATCTGCTTTGACCGGGTTAAGGGGGGAGGCTAATATTCGGCTAACAGTACTCGTGTCCTTCTCTTCCCGCATGGCCTGGCCGCGCGGGGATTAACCCGGAAAGATGCTGCCAAGGGGGGGTGGGTATGAAGATACAGTTGGTCCCTAAGGACTTAACCGCAAAAATCAAGGTGATCGGAGTCGGTGGCGCCGGCGGCAATGCCATCAATGACATGATCGCCTCCCAGATGGCGGGCGTGGATTTCATCGCCGCCAACACCGATGCCCAGGTGCTGGACAAAAGCATGGCCTCGGTCAAGATCCAGTTGGGCACTACGGTGACCAGGGGGTTGGGAGCGGGCGGCGACCCGGAAATGGGCCGCAACGCCGCCCAGGAAGAAAGCGAACGCATCAAGCAGATCATCCAGGGTGCGGACATGGTGTTCATCGCCGCCGGCATGGGGGGCGGCACCGGCACCGGCGCCTCTCCGGTGATTGCCGAGATCAGCCGGGACCTGGGCTCACTCACCGTGGCCGTGGTCAGCAAGCCCTTCGAATTCGAAGGCAAGATGAAAAAACGCCTGGCCGAAGGCGGCATCGAAGAGCTCCGCAAAGTGGTGGACACCATCATCACCATCCCCAATGACCAGCTCTTCAAACTGAGTTCCAAAAACTCCCGCATCAAAGACGTCTTTTCCATGGCCAACGAGGTGTTGGGCTTTGCCGTACGCGGCATCTCCGACCTGATCATGGTGCCCGGCTTCGTCAACCTGGATTTCGCCGACGTGCGCACCATCATGCGGGAACGGGGCATGGCCCTGATGGGTACCGGCATTTCCGGCGGCGCCAACCGCGCCTGCGAGGCTGCACAGAAGGCCATCTCCAGCCCCTTGCTGGAAGACATCTCCATCAGCGGCGCCCGGGGCATCTTGATCAACATCACCTCCTCCCCCGACATCTCCATGGAGGAATTGAAGGAGATCTGCGGCATCATCCAGGAAGAGGCGGACGAAGAAGCCATCATCAAGTGGGGTCTGGTGTACGACGAAGGTCTGAACGAAGATATCCGGGTCACGGTCATCGCTACCGGCCTGGGCAAACGCCCGGAAGCGGGGCGCATTGTCTGGTCCGCACCCGCGGCCACCACCCAGGCCGAGATGGACGACCTGGAGATCCCCACCATCCTGCGCAAGGCCTCGGAAATTCCGGTGGCCGCGGCGGCCGGGGCCACGTCTGCGGCCGCGGCCGGCCACCAGCCGGAGAGAAGGCCCGCCCCCAACCTGGGGGTGGTGGCCGCCAAGAAATACATCGTCCACCCCGATCTGGCCTACGAGGAAAACGAACTGGATACCCCGCCTTTCCTGAGAAAGGCTGATTAACAGACGGTTTTCGGTTTGCAGTTATCGGTTTTCGGAGGGGCGTGATTTTATCACGCCCCTTTTTTAATTTGGTTCACTTTCTTTAGAAGTCATTTCAAAACCTCAAATAACAGCGAATTGTCATTCTGAGCGTAGCGAAGAATCTCGTATTTTCGAGGATAACGTGTTATAATTTAAGTATTAATTCCTCTGGCAAATATTGGTTAGCCAAAGCATAATGTCCACCAAGATCAAGGCCCGGCTGAAAGACCTGCTGTCCCAGGAAAAAGGCGCAATGGTGCGGGAATGGGGGGCGCGTTGGCCCGTAGCCCTGGTTTATCCCCACATCTATCCCGTGGCCATGGGGAATTTGGGGTTCCAGGTAATCTACCGCCTGGTCAATGAGCAGCCCGGCCTGGTCTGCGAGCGGGCCTTTCTCCCCGGGCCCCAGGAGTGGGCGGAATACCGCCGCACCCGCACCCCTATTCTGACCCTGGAATCCCAGCGGCCCCTCCGCGATTTCGCGGCGGTGGCCTTTTCCGTCTCCTTTGAGGGCGACTACCCCCAAATTCTGCAAATCCTGGAGGCCGCGCAGATTCCCCTCCTGGCCCCAGACCGGGGACCCGGGGACCCCCTGGTCTTGGCCGGGGGCGTGGCCACCTTTCTGAACCCCGAACCCCTGGCCCCTTTTATCGACGCCTTTTTCCTGGGCGAGGGGGAGGCCGGCGCGGCCCCCTTTTTCCAGTTTCTGGCGGAAGCGGGAGGCACCCGGGACCGGCAGGTGATACTCCGCGAACTGGCGCAAACCATCCCCGGCGTCTATGTCCCCCGTGGTTACCAACCCCATTACCGGGAAGACGGCGCCCTGGCCGCGTTCGCGCCAAAGCCCGGTTTTCCGCCCCGGGTGCAGCCCCCCCACCTCCCGGAGTTGGCCCCCTACCCTACCCACAGCCATATCCTGGCCCCCCGGAGCGAATGGGGGGAGATGTTCCTGGTGGAGACCGGCCGGGGCTGTTCCCGGGGGTGCCGCTTTTGCGCCGCGGGTTTTGTCTACCGCCCGCCCCGGGAGAGAGAGGCGGCAGCTTTATTCCCGCAAATCCTTGAGGGCCTCAAAGAATCTCACAAAGTGGGCCTGGTGGGCGCGGCGGTCTCCGATCACCCCGAAGTCAAGGATTTATGCCGCAAGGTCCTGGACCTGGGCGGGGATCTGGGCATCAGTTCGCTTCGGGCCGACTCCGTGGACGAAGAACTCTTCCGGCTGCTGGCCGCGGGCGGGGTGCGCACCCTGGCCCTGGCCCCGGACGCGGGCAGCGAGCGGCTGCGCCGGGTCCTGAACAAGGGCCTCACCCAGGAGGACCTGGCCCGGGCCGCCATTGCCTTGAACGCCGGGGGCATTCCCCAGATGCGCCTCTATTTCATGGTGGGGCTCCCCACCGAAACCCTGGAGGACATAGAGGAGATTCCCCGCCTGGTGAGATACCTGGAGCACCGGGTGGTCAAGGACAGCCGGGGCAAAAAACGGCTGGGGCAGATCACCCTCAGCCTCTCCTCCTTTGTGCCCAAACCCTTCACGCCCTTCCAATGGTCGCCTTTCCTGGAAGTGGGGGAGCTGAAGAAGCGCCTGAAACTGGTGCGCCAGGGGCTCCAGGGGCTGAAAGAGGTGCGGGTGCACACCGACCTCCCCAAATGGGCCTATGTCCAGGCCCTCCTCTCCCGGGGCGACCGGCGGGTGGGGGACCTGCTCTTGGCCGCGCACCGGCGGGGCTGGAACCGGGCCTTCCGGGAGAGCCCCGTCAACCCGGATTTCTTCACCCTGCGGGAACGCCCACTCGAGGAACTCTTCCCCTGGGACTTCATCGACCACGGCCTGAAGAAGGACTACCTCCGGGAGGAATACCAGCGGGCCCTGGCGGAAAAGGAGACCCAGCCCTGTCTCCCCCTGGTCTGCAAGCGCTGCGGAGTCTGCGGCGAAATTGAAAAGGGTTGATGCCAAGAAGCGGGCCAATGTCGCCTTCGGACCTTTGGATATTTCGGAATTGAGGTGACCGGCATGGGCAAGACGGCCTTACTGGTTTTGGTGCTGGCGCTGATGGTGGGAGCAGCCCAGGCGGCCACGCTCACCGTGACGGTGAGCAATGCCGACAGCGACCAGGGCTGCATCTCCGTGGCCTTATACAACCTGGAGACCCGGCAGGATTTCGGGTCAGGCCGCGGTTATTATCAGGGCCAAAAGGCCAAGATTTCTAGTGGCATGGCCACGGTAATCTTTGCCGGTATTCCTGCGGGCACTTACGCGGTCGCGGCGTTCCACGATCTGGACTGCAACGGCAGCCTCAAAAAGAACTTTTGGGGGATCCCCCAGGAAAAGTACGGTTTTTCCAATAACTACGGGAAACGCCCGGACTTTAACCTGGCCAGTTTTCCGGTGTCCGGGGACACGAAAATAGCCATCCGCCTGCAGTGGTATTAACTAAGGAAATTCATTAATGAAACTCTTTTCCTGGAAATTCTGGCTCGTTCTCTGCCTGCTTTGGGCATCGGCCATGTTCTACGCCATCCACTACCTGATCTTTCGAGACGTGAATTACATGCTGCGGCTGTTTTTCGCCCAATTGGGCTTTCTGCCCATCAACGTGCTGCTGGTCACCGTCATCATCAACCAGCTCTTGAGCGCCCATGCCCGGCGGGCCAAGCTGGCCAAGCTGAACATGGTCATCGGCGCTTTTTTTAGCGAAATGGGCCAGGACCTGCTCAAGTCCCTTTCTGCTTTTGCCGCCAGCCCCGAGCAATTTCAGGAATTGATCCAGAGGATCGACCAATGGCCGGACCAGGCCTTCGCCGCGTTCCGCCACTCCCTTCCCGGTTATGATTTCCATCTCCATATCGACGAAGTCCAATTGGACTCTCTCCGCACCTTCCTGAGGGACAAGCGGGATTTTATGCTCCGTCTCCTGGAGAACCCCAATCTCCTGGAGTACGACGCCTTTTCCAACCTGCTGCTGGCCGTCTTCCACCTGGCGGAGGAATTGACCAAGCGCCAGGAGCTGAAGCGCCTCTCCCACGCCGACCAGGAGCACCTGACCGGGGACCTCCAGCGGGTTTACATCCTGCTGATCGACGCCTGGCTGAATTACATGCAGCACCTCAAGAACCGCTACCCCTACCTCTTCTCCCTGGCAGTGCGCACCAACCCCTTCGACCCCCAGGCCACTGTGGAAATTAAGTGAAAGTGATTGTGGGGGAGGGGGCTAAGGGGCACAGCCCCTTACCCCCTCCCCCACACCCCCTTCCCCAATCCCAGATATTTTTTAGCAATAATTTCATAACCTCAATTTGCCTAAACTGTCATTCTGAGCGGAGCGAAGAATCTCGTATTTTCGAAGCGTTGAGATCCTTCACTGCATTCAGGATGACAGAAAAAGAGGCTTGAAATAGCTCATTGTTTAAATTGGGGGCACAGGCTTTCCGGCCTGCGCCAGCCACCGGCCGGTCCCCCCAATTCCTATAAATCTTGCTGCGAGAAAGATTGGTTGTAGGGGCGAACCTTGGGTTCGCCCTGAAGCCTACGGGCGAACTCAAGGTTCGCCCATACGAGTACCCGACCAAAGAAAAGTCTTGCCAAAGTTGCCCGCATCTTCTACTAAGGTTCCAGCATTACCAGCACATTTGCAGTTGGAACAGGAATTAATGGCAGATTCATTCTTAGACCAACTCTCCCAGCCCCGGCCTGCCCCCGGCGGCGGGGCTGCGGCCGCGTTTGGCGGCCTGATGGCCCTGGCGCTGCTGGAAAAAGTGGTGCAATTGGAGGCCCAGCGCCCCGGGAACCAGGGGCAGCGGCAGGAGTGGGAAGAAAAGCTGGCGCAGATCAGGCAATTAAGCGCGGACCTGGACCGCCTCCGGGAAGAGGACGTGTTGGCCTACCGTTTGCTGGCCCAAACCCGGGCCTCCGGCTCCCAGGTGCAGGAGCGGCGGGAGGTTATTGAGTACGCCATAAAAGTGCCCCGGGAGATCATGGCCCGGAGCCGGGAAGGGTTGGCCCTGTTGGCCTGGGCCGGGGCGCGCTGTAGAAAACACCTGGTTTCCGACCTCCAGGTGGCCCGGGAGTTTCTGATGGCCGCGCTCCAGGGCGCGTATCACATCGCCCGGGCCAATCTGCCTCTAGTGGCGGATGCCGCGCGACGGCAGGAATTATCCCGGAAATTGGCGCAGGCTCTGGAAGAAGGCCGGCGGGCTGAGGGTGCTGATAATTAATCGTCGGGTAACCGCAACGATAGCCATTGCCTCAGGCGCTGCCCTCCCCCCAAGGGGGCTTATCATTACCCACAAATCATTAAGTCGGCGGAGGCCCCCTCCTGATCGTGTCCAGATTCTGGCAGGGCTAAATCTTCATGAACTACACGGTCTTCCTGATGGGGCGCCTCAAAATCCCCCCTCCCCCCCCTTTTCAAAGGGGGTAAAGTCCCCCTTTGGAAAAGGGGGATTTAGGGGGATTTGGATTTGCACGGTAAACGTCACTGCCGCCAAAAAGTTACCTCAGTTCAAAGGGTTCCATACTTATGGGTAATGCTCAGCCCAAGGCGGATAGGGGATAAGAGAAGAGCCTTTGAGAAAATGTAAACAAGCGCGATGATTACTGATTTTTTTAGTCTTTTTTCACGGAAAACGGATATCACATGATTCTGGCCGCAGATAATTTGCAAATCTTCAATCCGGTGGTGGCCAAGGCGCTGGCGGCAAAGGACCCCGGGCCGCTCCAGGACCTGGCCCGGCGCTGCCGGCAGGCCGGGGCCTCTCTGCTGGACCTCAATCCCGGTTTCTTGAGCAAGCGCCAGGAAGACCGCATGGCCTTTATGGTGGACGCGGTGCAAGAGGAGGTGGACCTCCCCCTGATCCTGGACAGCCCCCGGGCCGGAGTTTTGGCCCAGGGCCTGGCCGCGTGCCGGGGCAAACCCGTGCTCAACGCCCTGACCCTGGAACCCCGGAAGCTGGAAGAAATTCTGCCCCTGGCCGCCAGCCGGCAAACCGATCTGGTGCTGCTGCTCCTGGATGAGCGCTCCTTTCCGCCCCCCACCATGGAGGGCAAAATCGCCCTGGCCGTGGAGTTGCGGGAGCGGACCCTGGCCGCGGGCCTGGCCCCGGAACAACTGATCTTCGACCCGGTGCTCCCCAGCCTCAGTTGGCCCGACGCCTGGGACCAAGTGAAGGAGTGCATCAAAACCGTGCGCCTGCTGGCCGCCGGGGCCATCTTTCCCGAGCCCGCCCGCACCATGGCGGGGCTGTCCAATCTGCGGAGCCATCTGCGCCGCGTCTATCCCCTGGAGGTGGAAACGACCTGCCTGGCGCTGCTGGCCGGGGCGGGACTGGACATTGCCCTGGCGGACGTGCTGCAACCGGGATTTGCGGAAGGAACCAAGCTGATCCGGGAATTAAGCTGAAGAATTGGCGGGCAGTGGCCACCCTGCGATAACTTGCGCCTCTTTGCGCCCTGGCGTCTTGGCGTGAGGTCTTTGACTGCCGGATCAGATCACCTCGGCCCCCAGGACGCGCTGCATGTGTTTCAGGGCAAAGGCGTGGCCTTCGGGGTCGAAATCGCCCACCCCCTCCCGGTAGACCAGCCGGGGGATGTCCCGCTCAAAGAGTTCTTTGACGGTTTCCAGGACGCAGATGGAGGTGCAGACCCCTACGATTTCCACCCGCTCCACCTTTTCCCTTTCAAGGATACTGTCCATTTCCGTGTGATAAAAACAACTGTAAGTAGTCTTTTCCACCAGGTAATCACCGGACAAAACCTGGAGTTCGGGGATGATCTCCGCGCCCGGCGTGCCTTTGACGGCATGGGGGGCAAAGAGACGGAACTCCTTGTCATCCGGGGCATGGGCGTCGCAGACATAGATTACGACGCCGCCGGCGGCCCTGGTCTCTTCGATCTTCCGGGCCACAAAGGGGATTATCCCCCGGGCCGCGTCCCCCAGAAAGAGGGTCCCCTGGGGCTCCAGGAAATCCCGGAGCATGTCCGCCACGATCAAGGCCTTTTTGCCCATCAACGTCCTCTTGCCAACGGTTTTAAGTGTCGATTTTCCGTTAAAAAGAGAGAATTGTCAAAGGGGGTGGTGAGAATAAAACCGCTTACCTGAGGTTTACAGGTGATGCAAGTGTTTCCCGTGGCAAACCCATGCATCACCAGGGTTGACGGACCGATAGCCCCTTACGTTTTTATAGCGTTTGCCGAAAATTTTTTCCTCAAGAGGAGTGAGTGAGCATCACGTGAATCTTTCCAGGGAACAGGTGGTTTTATTGCCATCTGGCCGGTGCATGACCCATAAAAGTGCTTGGTCGATG